>CAZMRK010000343.1:0-4529 GCA_964568355.1 uncultured Solibacteraceae bacterium
TCCCGGCACCGCGCAATTGGACTCCACGCTCCGCCGCGACCGCATTCCCGGAATCACCGTGGTGACCGCCGGAGCCGAAAGGCAGAAGCGCAGCGCGATCTCCGGCAGGCTGCCCTCCACCGCCGCCAGGTCTTTCTGCAGCGCCGCCACTCGCGCCACCACCTGCTTTTTGCGATCGCCGCGGAAATAGTGCGCGCGGAAATCGCCGGGCTCAAAGCGCGTCTCCTCGGTCAAGGTGCCGGTCAGGCCGCCCTCATCGAGAGGCACCCGCGCCAGCACGCCGATGTTGTGCGCCATCGCCGCCGGAAACAACTTCTCTTCCGGACTCTGGTCGAAAATGTTGTAGATCACCTGGACCGTATCGATCAGCCCCGTGGCCAGGATCTCCAGCCCCGAATCGGGATCGTGATCGTTGAGCGAAACCCCAACGGCGCGCACCTTGCCGGAACGCTTCAGCGTCTCCAGCGCGCGGCGCCATTCTTCCCGCTCGATCCATTCCGGATTCCACACATGCAGTTGCAGCAGGTCGATCGTTTCCAGTCCCAGATTCTTCAGGCTCTCCTCGGCGCACTTCAGGATGTAGTCGTAAGGAAAAACTTCCGAGATATCCGTCCCGCGCTGCGCCGGCCAGATCTGGTTGCGAGGCGGCACTTTGGTAGCCACATAGAGTTTGTGGCCCGTCTCGCGCACCACCTTGCCCACTAGCCGCTCGCTGTGCCCTTCTCCATAGGCCAGCGCGGTATCGATAAAATTGAGTCCCAGCTCAATCGCCCGCTGCAAGGCGTCCAGCGACCGCTCATCGGTCGCGCCCAGCCACTGCATGCCGCCAATACCCCAGGCGCCATAACCGATCTCGCTTACCTGAAAACCGGTCCTTCCAAGAGTCCGATATTTCATACCTCTCATGGTAGGCCAGAGCGCGCGCTAGACTAAAAGTATGTGGAAGGTCGCAGGCGCGATCTGTCTGTTGGCCCTTACGGCCCTGGCGGCCAACCTCAAGCTCTACCTCAAGGACGGAACCTATCAACTGGTGCGCGAGTACCAGGTGAAAGCCGACCGTGTCAGTTTTTATAGCGTGGAGCGCAGCCAGTGGGAAGAAGTTCCGGTCAGCCTGGTGGATCTCAAGCGCACCGAGAGCGAGATCGCCGAGCGGAAAGCAGCCCTGGCCGAAGAAGCCAAAACGCTCTCCGAGGAAGACAAGGCCGTACGGGAGATGGAGGAAGAGGCCGCGCGCATCCCTCAAAACCCCGGCGTCTACTACGTCGAGGGCAAGGAGGCTAAAGCGCTCAAGCTGGCGGAATCCTCCGTACACGGCAATAAAAGGCGTTCCGTGCTGAAAGTGATGACGCCGATTCCCGTCGTCTCCGGCAAAGCCACTGTCGAGCTGCAGGGAGAGCGCGCCGCCACCGTCCTCGACAAAGCCGACCCGGAATTTTACATCCGCCTCTCCGACGAGGAGCGCTTCGGCCTCTTCAAGCTAACCCCGCAAAAAGGCGTGCGCGTCGTCGAGAAGGTCACCATCGTTCCGGTCACCAAGGAGGTCATCGAGGAACCGGAAGAAGTCGAAATCTTCCGCAAGCAGATCGGAGGCCATCAGCTTTACAAAATCTGGCCGCAGAAGCCCCTCGAACCAGGCGAATACGCAGTCGTCCAATACACCGCCGGCAAGCTCAACCCTCAGATCTGGGACTTCGCCTGCCGCCCCGCAAAATAGGTAGCGTGCGCTTCAGCGCGCAGCGTCGACGCTCCCGTCGACGCCTTGGACGCTTTCACGCACTCCTAATTCAAAAAATACGTCCGGTACAGCGTATCCCGCTGCTTCGGCACAAAACCGGCATCGCGGATCAGCCGCCGCAGCTCTTCCTCGCTGGCGCGATGGTGCGCCCCGGCTGCCGACACCACATTCTCCTCGATCATGATGCTGCCCACATCGTTGCCGCCGAAGCGCAGGCCCAACTGACAGGTCTTGAGCCCCTGAGTCACCCAGGACGACTGCACGTTGAGGATGTTCGCCAGATAGATGCGTGAGATGGCCAGCGTCTGCAAATACTCCACCGCCGTGGCCTCCTCCTTCACGAAGCGCCCCAGCGAAGTATTCTCGCGCTGAAAGCTCCATGGAATAAAGGCCGTGAACCCGCCCGTCTCCTCCTGGATCTTGCGCACGATCTTCAGGTGATTCATGCGCTGCTCGATCGTCTCGCCGCAGCCGAACATCATCGTCGCCGTCGTCCGCATGCCCAGCTCGTGCGCCGTGCGATGCACCGCCACCCATTCCCCGGTGGAACACTTCAGCCGGCTGATGCGGTGCCGCACCTGGTCGTCCAGGATCTCCGCCCCGCCGCCTGGAATCGAATCGAGTCCCGCATCCCGCAGCCGCGCGATCGTATCCCGCAAAGAGATCCCGCTGACCTCCGCAATGTTGGTAATCTCCGGCGCCGAGAAGCAGTGCAGGTGGATCTCGAACCGCTTTTTGATCGAGCTCAGCAGATCTTCATACCATTCGATCTTCAACTCCGGGTGCAGACCGCCCTGCATCAGGACACCCGTGCCGCCCAGGTCGATCGTCTCCTGAATTTTTTCGAAAATCACTTCCTTCGGGTGCACATATCCTTCCGCGTGGCCCATGGGGCGGTAGAAAGCGCAGAAACTGCAATACTCCGTGCAGAAGTTGGTGTAGTTGATATTGCGGTCGATGATGTAGGAGACGACGCCTTCCGGATGCAGCCGCCGGCGGATGGAATCCGCCTCCATGCCGAGTCCGATCAGGTCCTCGCTTCGGAAAAGGTCCAGGGCTTCCGAGTAGCTTATCATATTAGATTCAATATCTTACGGGGTCACGCCAATAGATTGCCGAGCCGCGACCGTAAGGGAGCGGTTCTTTCCGAATCCTGCTGGAAAGTTCCCTTCAAAATACCAAATTCCGGGGAGGATCAGGCGGCGCCGAGCGCCATGACGCGCGCCTCGATGGGTTGGGCGAACAGATAGATGCTGAACAGCGGCTTGGGCTCGCCCCGGCCCCACCGGCGGACCTGCCACTGGGCACGCACATACTGAATTTCGGGATGGTCCTTGAGGTTGAGCAGGATCTGATAGGTCCCGCAGTAGAATTTCTGCGGGAAAGTGATCAGAGGCTTCGCCCCCCACTCTGCTCCGTCGGACGAGCCGTAGATTGCAACGTCCAGGCTCTCCTGTTCAATGATGCGTGTGATTCCGAGCGTAAGCAGCAGCACCCCGCCCTGAAATTCGCTGATCTCCAGCACCGGGCCGGTGCCCGCCTCTCGCACGGTGGTTTCCGGTAGAAGAAAGCCGGGCTGCATCGTTACCTTCCTTGCCAAAACTCCTGGCCTTACTGAAGCCCCTCGGAAAACTTCACTTAGGAAATTAAAGTCTCTTTAATCGTGTCCGCGCCTCTTCCAGAGTCTCATATTTCTTGCAAAAACAAAAGCGGATTTGTGAGGAACCACGGCTGGGATCGGCATAGAAGCTCGACCCCGGTACCGCCGCCACACCGATCGTTTCGATCAGGTGACGAACGAAACCAACATCGTCCGGAAAGCCGAACCCGCCGATGTCGGTCATCACATAGTAAGCCCCCCGTGGCCGGTAACACCGGAAACCCGCCTCTTCCAGGGCCCCCACCAGAAAGTCCCTCCGAGCCCCGTAGTCTCGCGCAAGCTGCTGATAATATTCGTCCGGAAGCGTCAGAGCCAGCGCCCCCGCCTGTTGCAGCGGAGCCGCCGCCCCCACCGTCAGAAAATCGTGTACCTTGCGAATCGACCCGGTCAGGTCCGGAGGCGCCACCACCCACCCCACGCGCCATCCGGTAACCGAGTAAGTCTTGCTCATGCTATTTACTACAATCGAACGCTCGCGCATCCCCGGCAGAGTCGCCATCGGGATATGCCGCGTGCCGTCATACAAAATGTGCTCGTAGATCTCGTCACTAATCGCCAGTGAATCAAACTCCTGGCATAGCTGCGCGATCTGGCTGAGCTCCTCTCGGGAGAACACCTTACCGGTCGGATTGTTCGGCGTGTTGAGAATGATCGCCTTCGTACGCGGGCCGAAGGCGCGCCGCAGTTCGTCCGGGTCAAAAGTCCAGTCCGGCGGCCGGAGCGTCACCAGCCGCGGCACGGCGCCGCATAGCTTCGCATCAGGCCCGTAGTTCTCGTAGAACGGTTCGAAAACCACCACCTCGTCGCCCGGGTCCACTACCGCCAGCAGCGACGCAATCATCCCCTCCGTAGCCCCGCAGCAGACCGTCAGTTCTCTTTCGGGATCCAGTTCCAGCCCATAGGTTCGCCGATACTTCGCCGCGATGGCGTCCCGCAGCGGTCTGGCGCCCCAGGTGATCGCGTATTGATTGAAATCCGCCGCTACTGCCTCGGCGGCGGCCCGCTTCAAAACCTCCGGAGCGCTGAAATCCGGGAAGCCCTGTGCCAGGTTAACCGCTTGATGGCGCAAGGCCAGACGGGTCATCTCCCGGATCACGGATTCGGTGAAATTGGCGCTGCGGCTGCTCCGAAAAC
>CAZMRK010000344.1:0-2500 GCA_964568355.1 uncultured Solibacteraceae bacterium
GCGCTTCCTCGCATTCCCGCTCGATTCTGGCTTCCTCCGCCGGCCGGGCGTCCGCTGGTTCCTCCGCCGGCCTAGCCTCCTGCCTTCTTACCGCCAGCCCCAGCGTGGCCGCGATCGCCGCCGGTCCGGCCAGCTCGCGCCGCCGCGACTCCAGGCAGCATCTCGCCATCACGGCCAGACTGCGATCGAATCGCGCCGCGGCGGTCCGCAGCCGGTTCAAGCCTTCCTCAATCCCGTGGAGCGTCTGTTCGTACTCCGCTCGCAGCCCATCCGGATCCTCGTCCTCGCGCACACAAACGATCCGCAGTTCCCCCGCGCCGATCTCCGCCGGCGGCGTCACACCGCCGAACGCAGAAGGCTGTACGCGGAAAAGCTCCGCATCGCCTTCGAAGGGAACCGCGATCACCGTCCGATAAGCCAGCTCGCGCACGCCCAACAGCACCGGATTCCGCGTCTCCGTCTCGATCTCGCCATGTTCCACTACCGCCGCCGCATGGGCCCGCAGCACCGGAACCACAACGCGATGCTCGTCCACAAGCCGCCCGGCCGTGCCCGCTTCTTCCATCTGCTCCGCCGTCAGCCGGCCGATCGCCTCCCGCAGCCGCGCCTCGCGCCTCTCCAGGTACGCCGCCAGCTCCTGTCCTCGAAACAGCCACTCCGTCATGCCCCCATAAACAGGCTTCGCGCGGAAGCGCCTGCCGCCGGCCACGCATATCCGATCAGGCAGAACTGATCCAGCGCAAACATCACCACCGATTCCAGCCCCTGGCCCTGCGAAAGCTCGATCTCTTTCTGCCACGGTGTCGTATATTCACCGATCCCCACCAGGTGGCTGCTGCCGAGCCGCGAAAATCCCAGGTCGATTGGCAACTGAATCGAGGCCCGCGCCTTGTTCAGGTCCCGTGCATAAGTAAAGGTGAAATTCTCGGTCTTGAAGCAGTTCAGTTTCGCCGGCGTCCAGTCCGCGCGCGGCAGATTCACTCCCTGATTCAGCGGAGCCTCGTTCACATCCGGCGGATATAGCACTTCGAACCGCGCATCCGCGTATCTCTGGCGCACAAAAGCAATCACCGCGTTGGTGAACTCGCCGATCAGCGAAGAGAGCAACGCGCACTCTTCCGCATACTGCGCAGGCAGGCCGCTTCCGTCCGCAAAGACCGGCAGCGGACGCCCGTAGCGCGCCTGAAACGTCGCCATGGTGTAGTCGTCATAGAACGGCATGCCGGCTCCCTCCCGCGGAAAATACCACCACTGCACCTCGCCGAATTGCAGAAACGGCCGCACCCCTGCTTCTGCCATCACCTGGGCCATATCCAGGTGGACCTGCTGCCAGTAAGCCGTGCTCGCCGGAGAAAAATTCGTCTGCAAGGCCGGCGTGTTGAGCCAGCAGGGCGTCCGGTTCGGATCCGGATAGCGCTGTGCGATTCCGGTCTCGAGCGTATCGTCGCCGTGTTGCAATTCCATGCTGAACGCCGCCGCCACGTCGATGCCATAGGCCTTCAGCGCCCGAAAGTAGCTCCGGCTCCAGTCCCGCGCCGCCCGGTTCACGCGTGGCACGGCGTTCAGGTCCGTTCGCCAGATGCCGTCCTGTCCGCCCGCCATCGTCTGCACGGTCGCGGTGAACTGTTCGCTGCCCGTATGGGCGGAAAGGACCAGGGCATTTCCGGCTTCGCCCATCGTGCGCGATTGAATCGTCAGCACCGGTCCGTCCGCGCGAGCCCAGACTCCCGTCGATCCCGCATTGACCAGAAGTTCGAAAGCCTTGGCGATGCTCTCCGCCGTATCGCCCACCAGGTTCACCTTTTGCAGCACCGTTGGGCCTAAATCGATCTCCGTAAAGCCCGGCTGCGGCGTCCCGGAAAACGTGATCGTCCCGGAGGCGTACCGGTGCCCCACCCGCGAAAGCTCGTAGAACCACATCGCGCCTACATAGTGGTTCGCTCGACCCTCAAATCCCAGCGTCCGCATCAGCCAGGCCGTCCGCTCCGGAGCCAGCGAAATCGAGTGATCCGTGTCCCAGTCCGTCGCCAGCGTCGTCTGGCGGTCGGCGGCAAATACCGGCAGATTTCCGGATGGCGCCGCCGCCTCCAGGAAATCGAAATACGCCACCTGGTCCGCGCTTCCGGCATGGGCCACCGTCACCGTGTGCGATCGCTGCCCGCCGAGGTCTCCCACCGGGATCCGCACCAGCACATCTTCCTGATCCAGGCTCAGCGCGATATCCGGCAGCGTCGTCCCATCTACGGTCACCCGGATCGGAGCCGCTCCCGTCAGCCTTCTGGTCCCGACATACAGCGTATGATCCCGCGCGATCTGATACGTCCAGATCACCGACGAGCCGGGCTCTTTCGAATAGCGTATCGAACCGCCCGAATAATTCCCGCGTTCTTCCGTCCAGCTTCCCGTGTACTGCAACTCATCGGTGACGGAGTCCTCGATCCGGCGGCTCCCCGGCCCGGCAACGCGGTAATTGCGATTGCTTCCGGTAACCGTCCAGTTG
>CAZMRK010000345.1:0-7503 GCA_964568355.1 uncultured Solibacteraceae bacterium
CCGGCTTGAAGGTGCTGAGCAAGCATCGCGGTGACGACCTTGTCGCTCGGATCCCGGCCTACGGCAGCCGCGTATTCCGCGCGGTCGAAGACCGGATGCGCGCTAAAGAAAGGGGCGGAGACGAGCCGGGACATGACATGAGTTACTTTGTCTCAGTCTGACATAACCATATATGCGATATGGCTAAATCCGTCAACGGAAAAGTCCCTGCTTTCCCACTGCAGCTCTTCTCGTACGCCGGCCTTAGCCACATATCATATATTGTTTCACACAATCATAACAAAGTTATCAGGGCCCAGGCGGCCTGCCCGGGTGTCGTCGTGCTTTCACGCCGTCAACCTCAAAAGCGGACAATTGATGTGCTGCAAGAAAAGCTACCGACAGTTTGGATCCGACGCGATCCGACGCTTCTGTCGGAGCCAGACTACGATCACAACAATCATTGCAAAACCTGGGTTACCGCCAGGATCAGAGCTTGATCCACTCCACGAAGTCGGCACGTTTCCGGTGGATCCGCTCCAGGGCGTCCTTCGCGTTCCCCCGCTGATACGAGACATTGACTACAAGCGTATCCATGGCGCGCGTCAGTGGGATCATGGCCCACCGGGATGCGAACGCTCCCGCTCGCTCCTCAGGCGTGTCGAAGAGGTTGCCGGGTTCCTGCGGCGCAGAGAGCCACTGGCGGTATTTGTACTCCCAGAATTCATCGAAGGCGTAGTTTATGACCGTCCACCCCTCGAGACCGCGGCAGGAGTCATACTGCACTATGCGAAGCGCATCCTGGTCGGTCGGGAAGTGTTCGCGCACATCCATGGAAGTCGCGTCCCAGACTTTCCGGCCTGCCGCAGCGAGGATTTGCCCCGGAAGCGAGGACGTCTCCCCGGTCTCATGCAATACGAGCGAGGGCGGGACACAGGCAAGAAGATCGACCGGGTAGTTGCCGAGTTTTGCAGCATCCGCGCAGACCTGATCGTAAATGGTGTTCTCCCGCGCCAAGTCGCCTTCAACAATCACAACGCGCCCGCCGTTCGCCTCAGGATTGGGCTCAAGGTCCCAATCCCGAAGGCCGAGCGCCTCGGCATAGTCGGCGACGAAGAGCGCAAGATTGGCCTTCATGCGCAAGCAGCGCTTGAGACGACGCGGCTGAATCTGCTCCCGCGGAAGCCCCGCGGACCAATCGGCGACTGAACTGCGGACGAACTGGTCCACGCCGTCCGCGACGGCGATCCTTTGCGGGGTGTAGATGGCGCGCAATATCTCGATCTCGTTGGCCGGCCAGTCTTGGCCTTCATCGACGAATACGATGTCCCAGAGAAAATCCGCGGGGTTCCGGGCGATCAGGTCGTCGATGTCGGACTGCGAGAGAGCCTTGGAGCAAATGTACTCCAGAAGCACGTTCTTGCGGTCTTCATAGGATTCGAGAAAGCGGTCATAGTTCTGGATGATTCCCAGGCCATGCATCAGCCGTCCGATGAACGCATGGACCGTATCGACGCAAATCCCGCCCTTTTCCACGCTGCGCGGCACGCCGAGCAGCGCCATCGTCCGCCGCATGTCCGCGACAAGGGTCTTGTTGTAGGTCAACACAAGGGAGCGCAACTGCTCGCGGTCGAAAGCGCGATAGGCCATCTGCAACAGGATGACTGTTTTTCCCACGCCGCCCCTGCCCCTGATGACGATCTGCTTGCGCCCAAGATCGTCAAGCCAGGTTTCTGGCAAAGCCGCCTTTACGATGCGGTCCATTCTGCGGCGGTCGAGCGGCGTCGGTTCGAGCGTCTGCAACAGCGGAAATTCGGGCGACAAAATCGCGTCAAACACATCGTCCGCCCCGAAAGTGAGCAGGACATCGCGGTGATGGTGCTGTGGCGCTGACACCTGGCCAAGAATATTGAGTATCCGCTCGAAGCTGGCGTCCACACCGAAGCAATTGTGGGGACGCTTTGGCAAATCGCTCTCCCGCAAGCCGGAGAAATAGATGAGGTCCTGAACGTAGACTCGTGAAGCCCCGTGCTCGGCGAGGTAACGCTTGAACTCGAACATCTGCTGGCGGTTCTTCTCGGTAACCGGCTCCCACACGGTGCGCCCGCCGCGCCCGTAACGCACGGACGCGATCTTGTCGTCGAACTTGACGCCGGTAGCATCGTGGGACTTCGCCTCGATGACGAGGATGAAGTTCTTGACGGCGGCGCGGCGAGGTATGAACGGCTCGCCGTCCCTGGGGTAAAACTTGTACTCAACGTCAAATGGTCGCGGCTTGGCGAAGTGCCCGATGACGACGAGGTCTATATCCTCGATGCGGTAGCCGTACAGTTTGAGGCCGACAAATATCTTTACGTGATCATCGGCGCTTTGGGCGAGGTCTGGCCAGACTGCGAGTATCTGCTTTCTCAGATGGACAGCGGCTTCAAACTCTTTGCCTTCCTTGACGCCAAGAATTTCGATCATCACCGGCCTCTCGGGGAAACCGGCGCCAAGGCGTCAATCCACTCCGGCGGCCAAGTGTCATCCCTTCCGCGTCTCATGCACGCCACGCGCCGATTTTCTGGAGCACTCCGCGCGTCGCCGCGGGAAGGTTGCCGCGCACGACAAGCTCGTTCTCGACAATGACCGGAATACTGCCGCCGTTCGCGCGGAATTCAGCCACAGCGGTGTTTGCCGGATGGTCGGCTGTGAGGGGTCCTGAAAGCGCAACGATGAACTTCCGACCGCCGATCTCCGCGAGGATGGGCGCCGTCAGAGTTGCGCCATCCGCCGTTACCGGAACGTCCAGTCCGAATTTCGCGACGACCGGACATTGCCGGCGCAAGTCGTGAAACAAGAGTGCGGTTGAAGTGCGCAAGCGCTCGGGGCTGAATTTCGGGTGCTCGCCATTAAGAAGATATTCGAGCAATTCCGCCCCGACATGCCGGTCCAGAAGGCCGTGATCGAACTTGTTCTTGAAGCTCCGCAGGCACCGGTAGCAGGACGCATCGCAATTCTCCGGGCAGGTCTTGACCAGATACAGCGCGCGTTGGAACAGCGCGAGGCCCTGATTGGCAAGCTGGCTCGCGAACCCTGCGCCTCCCGGCAAGGTGTCGTAGAGGAATATCTCGGCTTCAAGGCCGCTTATTCCGCCGGGTGTAAGGGCGGGCCGGAACTCGGCCATGAGTTCGCCAGGCTCGATCTCCAGCAGTTGGCAAGCTGCCTTGGCGAGCGCCTCGCTCACTGTCCTGAGGGCGACGGCCGTTGACGAATGGCCGGGCTTGAGCTTCAGCGGCGCCGCAACCCGCATCGAGAAAAGCGCGATGTCCGTGATAAAATCCGTCCCGAGCACAATGTGCCGAGTTGGGCTCGTGCCGTCGCACATCAGCTTGTCGTCATCATCGGGATAGGGCTTGCGGTGCGGCCCGATAAGCCTGGGGGACGGATCGGTATTCGCTTCGATGCGTCCGCACTTTGTGCAGTAAGTATATCCTTCCTTCTTGGGACCCGTGTTTGATACGAGCAGATGCTGCCGCGACCGCAGAACGCGGACGCGTTCGTTGACCGCGACCCACCCGGCTTCTTCGTCAGGCGTGCCCATCGTAAGCTTGGCGCGGGTCGCGTAACTCGTTTCCGGAATGTCATCCGGCGATGTGACCTCTTCCAGATCGATCGGATGAGCAAAGCCCGGCGGGCGAAGCCAGTAGCGTCCGGGACCAAAGCTCTCCTCGCCGCCGCACGCCTCGCAGTCGCGGGTTTCGTTCCTGTTCGCTTCGCCGATGGGAAAGGTTTTCGCGAAGCCGCACTCGCGGCACTCCATGTAAATGCGCTTGCCTTCCCAAGCGGTATACCGGTCGTCGGACATGACGGAGTAGATGGCCCCGGACGTGTAGCACTTCCCGGAAATCCACACCTGTTTGCCGGGCGCGTACTGCGTCAGCGCGACCGGGAGGCCCTGCTGTGGCGCGAAGCGCATGATGGGACGGAAGCGAGAAGACCGGTCACGGTCGAAAACATGAAACGTCGCAACATCGGTCGGGAAGGCATAACGTGGCAGCTTGCCGCAATACAGAAGGCGGTCGAGAAGCTTGCCGGGACGCGAAGCCTGCTGCGGGCGTTCCTCGCTCTCTTCGGGCGCATCCTCCGACTCCGTATCGTCATCGGCTTCACTCGGACTATCCGACTCACCCGGTCCGGGTCTGATCGCGTCATCGACAGCCTTCAGGCAATCGTCCGGCATCTCGGCGAGAAGACGCTCGCGGTCGCCCGGCGACAGTTCGACGGGAATCCACGACGCTACGCGGCGGCGCAGCTGTTCCTCATTCTCGCTCAGCCAGACGGCAAAGTCATTGCGATTGAGGATCGACGTGCCGCTGCGGAACTCCGACACGTTGCCGAGAACCGAGAACAGGTCGTGCCGCTGGCTGGGATCGACGACAGGGAGCCGATCCTGGTGATAGTTTTGCAGCAGGAATGCTCGGATGTGGCGGCGCACGATCTCGCGGTTATCCAGCGTCAGCTTCGGGTCAACCACGTCGCCGCGGATCATGCCATCCGGCTCGGTGAAGTAATGCTCATCGTGGCTGTCGGCGCTGCCGAACGCCACCACCGTGGCAACCGCGTTGCCGCGGCGGCCGGCTCGGCCGGAACGCTGCTGGTAGTTTGCGCGGCCCGGCGGCATGTTGCGCAGGGCAACGCCTGAAAGCGCGCCGATGTCGATGCCGACTTCCATCGTAGTCGTGCTGGATAGCACGTCGATAGCGGTGGTCCTGCTGCTCCGCCCGCCTAGAGCAATGTCCTGGAAGAGTAACTCGTTCTCTTCAGCCTTGGAGAAAACGTCTTCGTTCTGCGGAGCGTTGAGTTGCGCGGTGTGTTCGGCGGCAATAAGAGCCATCGGCTGGCGGGGTGGATCGCCGAGCGCCTCCGTAACGGGTTTGCGGTAGAATCCCTTGCGGGCAAGAAAGACGGGATCGGAGTCAGGATCGAGTTGCTTGATATCCTGACTGCCGCAGTCAAGGCAATGCGCGATGCCCGGCACAGGGCGATGAACGGACTTGCAACTCCCGCAATGAGTCCATGTGCCCTCGAAAAGAAGCGTAAGTTCGCTGCCCCGCAGGCGCTTGAAACCGCTGTCTGAATCCTGCGTGAACAGGGCGAGCAGCGCGGGAGACCACTTGTCCCAGAATATCTTGCGGGCTGCCTTGTCCGTCAGGACCGTGTCCATCGCCTTGAACTTTCCCTTCTGGCCCCGGATGCTGGTGCCTTCCGAGCGTGGCCGCCGCCACCAGACGGGCGGCATGGCGCTCAGCCAGAAGCCATGGCTTTGCCAGCAACGCAGCCAGGCGCGGGCGAGACCGATCTTTGCTTCCGGAGTTTCGGCAGCACCGGGAATAGGCGGCAGCTTTTCGAGCGCGGCGGTGTGCTTGCTCCGCTCGGCAATGGAAGCGAGCGCGAGCGCTTCAAAGCCCAGAAACCGGTCTTGCACGGTCGTGATAATGTTGTCGAGCAAGGCCTCGGGAGGGCGCTCGTTGCGAATCTCCATGCAAAGATTGAGAAGGCCGGCGTCGTTTTCTGTGTCCCCATCCCGGATGGCATTCTCGACTGTTATTTCCGCGCCGAAGCTTTCGCCCGGTTTCATCTCCGGCCGCAGCCGGACATTGAGCTTCTTGGAGGCAAGCAGGACCGCAAGATAGAGGTCCTCAAGATTGAGATTGGGGCCCAGGATAGGCACCGCCTGAAGGCGGCGGTAACCCCAGGCAATGAGAGGGCGCAGAGAGTCGCGCACCGAGTACATCTGCAGATTCGGCGCAAGGCGTGCCGCCACCTGCCGCGAATCCGAAAACGCCAGCACCTTTCGGCCCTGTAGCGGCGCAAAACGCGTCGGCTCGACGCGAGCCGGCGGCTGTATCTGAAGCTGGTGCGCGACGAGGGCCTGAAACGGCTGGTCGCCTTTGGTCTGGTGGTCCTGCACGTACGAGCGGCCGAACCGGGCCGTCTTGCCGCACACCGCGCAGGGCACGAATTGGCCGCGCGTCTCAAGTTCCGCCGGGGAGTCATTTTCTTCGTCCGTCGACGCGGAAACCCGGTTGCTGCGCACATAGACTCTCCGGTTGCGCGATCCCAGCGAGGGCGGATTGAGGCGCCCGGTTTCAAGATCGTAGTCCGCGGGTTCGGCTACCTCTTCCAGTGCGGGAGATTCAAGGAGCAGGTCAAGCGGCAGAAGCGGACTGGTTTCGCCCCCCGCCGTGCGAAGGCTTTGTCCCGGCTCGGACCACAAGGCGGAAGGGACATCAACATCGTCGGTGTACGCTCTTGCATAGGCCGTGCCACAGTTCCGGCAGGTGTACAGTTCCAGTACGCGTGCGCCGCACTCGCAGCGCTCGCGCGGCTGGCTGTACATTTTCCCGCAGATGCCATCTCTTTCCTCGTCGGCGATTTCGCTGCAATTCGCATCCATGCATACCCACAGGCCCGGAAGCCCGCGAAAGAAGCTGTGGATTCGGCAAGGCAGCAAACCCGGCGTCTTGGGATCAAGGCGCGCGACGCTTCCGAGCGCCATCAGCACGGTGACTGCCGCATCGGCCCTCTCGGGCGCGGCAGTGGGAAACAGGTCGCGCCCCAGTTCCGCGATGGGAATGGCCTGCTTCATGGTCATATTGACGAGCAGGCCCATCGGACCGAATTCGGCAAGCGCGTGATAGAGAGCGGCCTCCGGTGCATGCTCGCCCTTTACGTGTCGGTAGTCGAGCAGCGGCTTAATGGCGGCAAGACGGTCTGAATCCGCAGTGGCTTCATAGAATTTGCGAAGATCGATGCTGGCGAGCACGTCGGCGTCGCGATCGGAGCCGGCGGCGCTATGCGGCCTGAGATCGAGGGTGCCCGAAATGGGAATGAAGCTCTCGGCGGCCAGGCCGGCGAGCTGCGCGCCGAACTGCGGCGCGTAGGCATGGTCCTTGAAACTCGCAGTCGCGCAGATGACCTGGAAGCGCTCCGCCGGTATGCCCAGGCGGTCGCGCAGGCGCCGCAGCAGCAGCGCAACCTCGGCGCCGGCGGCGCCTCTGTAGAGATGCGCTTCGTCCAGCACGACTAAAAAATTCTCGTCAAGGTTGCTCTCAAGCCACGCGCGGGTCTTGTCGAAAATCGGCCTTTCGATCGGACGCATCAGCATGTATTCGAGCATCGAATAGTTCGTGACGAGCAGGTCCGGCGGAGCGGCCTGCACCTCATGCCGGGTGAGCAATTCCGAGTCATCCGGCAAGGTGACGGCCCTGACGAACTCCCCGGTCTTCGCGTTCTGCCACCTGCTGCCCTTTTCGCCGAGCCATGCCGCGAGATCGGGTTTGGCCGGCCACTTGCCGCGTTCCTTGAGCGCCTGCAAGAGCCGCTGCGCTTCCGCCCGCTCCTCGGGGTCGGAGCCCTGCGCCCGGCGCTCGATATCGGCGTAGAATTCATCGAACGCCTTGAGCTTCGCGGAGTCCTTCTTGGCCGTCCGGATGCCCGCATAGGGGGTGCGGCTTGTGTAACGCGCAAAACGCGGCGGCC
>CAZMRK010000346.1:0-15143 GCA_964568355.1 uncultured Solibacteraceae bacterium
GGCTCGTTTGATCACTTCCACCCGCGCTGGTCGCCGGACGGGGAGTGGATCGCCTATATCTCGAACGAAGGTGGTCTGCCGCAGTTGTGTCTGCTCGAAACCTACGGCGGAGCGCAGAAGAAGCTTGCCATCCGGACGCGCCGCTGGAAGCGCCCCATGGGGAAGCTGCACGTGCGCGTGCTGGATGCGCGCGGAAAGCTCACGCCGGCGCGGATCCAGTACCTCGCTTCGGATGGGAAGTTCTATCCTCCCGCCGAAGCCTATGCCAGAATCGGCCTTTCCAACCGCCATGTATTTCATACGCCGGGAGAGTTCACCGCGGAATTGCCGCCCGGCAAGCTTACGCTCGAAGCCATCAAGGGTTTCGAGTACCAGCCGGCGAAAGCCGATGTGGAAATCGCCGCGGATCGGATCGCGCAAGTCAACGTGACTATGCGGCGCGTCATCGACATGCCCGCCAAGGGCTGGTATAGCGGATCCACGCACGTGCACATGAGTTACGGAGGCAATCTGCACAATTCCCTGGAGAATTTGCAGATGGTCTCTCGCGCCGAAGACCAGCACGTGCTCAACAGCTTGGTCGCGAACAAGGACAACCGCATTTTCGATTGGCAGAATTTTGTGCCGGGCGGCGGCGAACATCCGATCTCCCGCAATGACCCCAATCTGAAAGTAATCGTCGGCGAAGAGTATCGCCCGCCGTTCTACGGCCATGTCTTTCTGCTGGGTATGAAGGACCACCTCATCTCGCCGTTCACCACCGGCTACGAGGGCACTGGGATCGAGAGCCTCTATCCCAGCAACACCGATATCTTCCGCAAGGCGACCGCCGAGGGAGCGGTCGTGGGCTATGTGCATCCCTGGTCCGGCGACAACGAGCCGCTCGAAAGCAATCTGGGTGTGGGGAAGGGCTTTCCGGTGGATGCCGCGCTCGGCACCATACATGCGTTGGAGTGGTCGCACAACGGCCATGCGGAAATGCGCATCTGGCACCGCGCGCTCGACAACGACCTGGTCTATGCTCCCACCGGCGGCGAAGACTCCATCACCAACCTGCACGCCGGCAAGCTCGTCGGATGCCTGCGGGCGTTTGTCTATACCGGGCCGGTCTTCAATGCGCATACCTGGATGGACGGCATTCGCAAGGGCCACACGTTCTATAGCAGCGGCCCTTTGCTCGAGTTCCGCATCAATGGCCGCCTCCCTGGAGATGTGATCAAACTGCCTGCGGGCGGCGGCACGCTTCAGATCGAAGGCGCGGTCACTTCGATCGCTCCGCTAACCAAGGTGGCCATCTATCACGCCGGGAAGGAATGGAAGACCCTCCCGCTCCAGGGCGCTTTTCACGAGCGGGTGACCGTAACGGAAAGCGGATGGTATACGCTCTATGCGGAGGGCCCGCCCAGCCGCTGGCTGGATTCTACATTTCCTCAGGCTGAAACCAATGCCATCCGCGTCTATGTGGGCGACCAGAAGATCCGCAATCGGGAGTCCGCCGAATACTTCGTGCGCTGGATCGATAAGCTGCACGCGATGGCGGATGCCTGGCCCTGGTGGCGCTCGGAAGCGGAAAAAAAGCACGTGTTCGGCCAGTTTGACGAAGCGCGCAAGATTTACGAAAAGCTCGCCGCTGAGGCTCGATAAAAGAAGTCCTGTGGGGCGCCACCAGGACGCTGACAAACAGCATTTCGGAACCGCGCGCGCCAGCAAGCGGACAAACGAAATCACCCCGTCGCAGTACTAGAGCCGGGGCAGCAGTTGCCGGATACGGTCGAGTAGCTCCGAAGGAAAAAACGGCTTCCGCAAGAATCGCACCCGCGGCGAACTTACGGATTCCGGCATCTCGTCGACATTGCCGGAGATGAGCAGAACGGTGGTTTCCGGCTGGATCTCCAGCACGCGATTGGTCAGCACCGTGCCATCCATCTCCGGCATGTTGATATCGGAGATCAGCAGGTCCACCTTCTGCTCGCCATAGATCCGCAGCGCGTCGAAAGGTTCCGAGACGGCCATCAGATTCACCGACCGCGGCGCCAGCATTCTGTCCAGCAGCCGCAGAACGGCTGGTTCGTCGTCGATCAGGAGAATCGTCGTCACCGGGACCTCATCCCTCAGGGAACGTATAGCTCCAACTGCACCGAGTAAGTCACCGACTCACCCGGCTTCAGAACTTTCATCCCTGTATCTTTCCCTTGCCAGATCTTACTATACGGATCGGCCCAATTGAACTGCGGTTCGAAAGCGACGAACTTTTTGTCTGGCGGCGCATAGGCCTGGAAAGCCGATATCTCCGGGGAGAGCGCGCGGATTCTCAGCCCGTACCCTCCTTTCGGATCGATGATATCCGCGGTGGCGTGGCCTTCCGTATTTCTCTGCAGATCGACGAAACAGTCGTCCAGAAACATCTTCCCCAGCCGCGCCCCGCCCGGCATGTTGAAATCGTAGGAAGTATCTCCCACCGCCACCAGCTCACCGGTAGGAAATACATCGTCATAGTTATTCACCAGGGCGCGCTGGCGTGCCGGAATGCGCAGTCGCGCCTGCTCGCGGTCGCCGCTCGGCAGCACAAAGTAGGGGTGCCAGCCGATCCCGATGGGTAAATCCTCCGTGCCCGTGTTTTGGGCGGTCACGTCCAGCCGGAAGGCGTTGATGTGGAGCGTGGCTTTGATGGTCAAGGCCGTTTTCGACAGCCAGTGCCCTCCGAAATCGCCCGCATCCAGGCTGCCGGTGACGGAGGCTTCATTCGGGCTGGTGTCCAGCGTAACCTTGTCCATGGGAGAGCCCAGGATCAGGCCATGCATGGCGTGAGGCTCCGCGCCCGGCTTCTTTCCGGACCAGTTGGCATCCAGCCGCACCGTCTTGTCCAGGATTTTGGTCTCCAGCGTCTTCCGGCCCGGGGACAGCTTGCCGCGAATGCGGTTCGCAAACGGCGCCAGGATGGCGCCCCCCATGCTGAACGATTGGCTGAAATAGGCGTCCTCGGGGCCTCCATTCATCAGGCGCGCAGCCTCTTCCACCGGTGGCGACTCGATCAGGCTGATCTCTCCCTGTACCGGCAGGTGAGCCTTGATCTGAAAGATATTCATACCTCGTCCAGGCAGAATCTGCGCGCTCAGAAACTGCGGATTGTGCGGATTGATCACGCGCGGCTGGCTCAGCGTGACCACTTTCCTTCCGCCAATCGTCAAATCACTTTCGCGTGCCTGGAAATCAGGCCGCTGCAAGGAGGGCCTGGAAGAACAACCGGCCGCGAGCGCAGCGCAACAAACTGCAATCGATGAAAGCCTGGGTCGCATCAGTGACCTCGACGTAGCACTCAAAGTTTCCAGTATCCTCTAGATTTTGATCAATGAAACCGAATGCGCCGGAAATTCCAGCGAGAATCGCGGTCCGAATTCCGCGTGTTCCCGCGAGGAGACGCCCACCGTCTGCGGCGCTTCGAAACTGTTGCGCGAATCCGGAGTGGGGCCGTTGAGCATGTACACTTTCCCTGCCCGCTTCGGAGTCATTCCCTCGACCTGGAATTCGGCGCGCAGCGGCCGCTCCTTGTGGCGATTGACGACGCCGATCGACAGCGCGCCCTGCTCGTCCCGCGTGGCGCAGACATCCAGATACTCGATCGCTCCGAATGACTTGCTGGAAAACGTCGGTCCCTGGGTCCAGGTGTGCAAGACCCGGTCGCCGCTTTCTCTGCGATAGAGTTCCAGCGGGAAGAACGTGGGCTGCAGGTACATTCCGGTTGGACTGGTGATGATCGGAGCGATCACATTGACCAGTTGGGCCAGGTTGGCCATCGTTACCTTATCGCCCCAGCGCTGGAACAGGTGGATCATCGAGGCGGTCCAAAGAGCGTCCCGCAGGTTGTAAGGCTCTTCCAGCTTGTTCTTCACCCCCCGCTCGCGCCCATCGCGGCGGCGGTACCACACGTTCCATTCGTCGAACGCGATCTCGATCCGCTTCTCCCTCACCGGGAAGCCAATGCTGCCGGTCCTGGGCGAGGCCAGCCGCCTGGCCTCGGCCACTTCGATCACGCTATCGGTGACGCGCAGCAGGTGCTCCGCCCGCCGGATAGTCGCCAGCAGTTCATAGTAATCGTCGCCGCCGACATAAAGATGCACCGAAAGGTAATCGGCGATCGGCCCCACCACGTCCAGAACCGTGGCGTTCCATTCCGGGGTCGCGCCGCAGGCGATCAGGCGGATCGAAGGATCCGTCCACTTCATCAGCTTGCCCGCCTCCATGGCGATCTTGGCGTAATCCTCGGCGTTTTTGTGGCCGGCCTGCCAGATGCCGTAGATCTCGTTGCCCAGGCCCCAGTACTTTACATTGTGCGGTTCCGGATACCCGTGCTTGCGGCGCAGATTGGCATACTCCGTGTCGCCCGTACCGTTGCAGTATTCCACCCAGTTGGCCGCTTCCTGGATGCTCCCGGTCCCCAGGTTGACGCAAATATAGGGCTCGGCGTGAATGCGGCGGCAGTATTGGATGAATTCGTTGGTTCCGAAGCGGTTGGATTCCTCGGCATACCACGCGGTATCGAAGCGGCGCGGCCGCTTCTCCTTCGAACCCACGCCATCTTCCCAGTGGTAAGAGGAGACGAAATTGCCTCCCGGCCAGCGCAGCACGGGCAGCCGTAGCCGTTCTACCGCGCTCAGCACGTCCTTGCGGAAGCCCTGCGCATCGGCCAGCGGCGAGCCTTCGTCATAGATCCCGCCATAGATGCAGCGCCCCAGGTGCTCGATGAAACTCCCGAAGATCATCGGATTCACCCGGGCCGTCACCTGCTCGGCATCGATCTTGACGCGCGTGACCTCCGGATTCTGGGCGCGCAGCAGCGCGTGCGAGGCCAGATACGGCAATCCGGCCGCGGTGGAAAGCAGGGTGCGTCTGGTGGTCTTCATGGCTCATCAGACCTCGTTAGGGAGTATACCGCCGTGCGGATGCGGAACCAGCCCGGGGCTACCGCGCCAATTCTTCCATTTCTTCCGGCTGGAAACCAAGAACGATCTGCCGTCCCTTTACCAGGATCGGACGCTTGATCAGGTTGGGATGCTGCGACATCAGGCGCAGCGCTTCCTCCCGCGTCGGCGGATGATCTTTCATCTTGCGCTCCCGGTAAAGCTCGTTGCGGGTATTCAGAAACTGCGTGTAGTCCTTTTTGCCGATCAGTTGGTCCAGTTCCTCGGCGGACAGGCCCTGGTTGAGGTCCACTTCTTCGAACTTCGCTCCCTTCTCCACGAGGAAGCTTTTGGCTTTGCGGCAAGTGGTGCAGGTCCGCTTCAGATAGAGTTTCATAGCCTCAGTATGCCAGCATATCTGCCGTCTATATTGTTTGGTCAAAGATGGGCATCTACTTCACACGCCCACGCAAGTTCAGTAGACATTTCCAGACGGATCATTTTTCTGGTAACGGGTACTCCACACACTTTACTGTCTTGCCTTTCACGCTAACCTCAACTACGGAATTGACCATGTCCTTCCCCGCCAAATACTGAATGGCGGCTTCAAACAGAGCGCGCTGGAGGGCAGGAGCGACATTCGGAACAAGCACAATCAGGCCGGCGTGCAGCTCCATTTTGCCGAAGAGTTGAATGAAGTCGAGGCGGTTGTTCGTGACGAACGTAAATTCGTCCGCACTGATTCGCTCGATCAGTTCCCAGTCCGGCTTGCCGCTTAGGCCGAGGTGATTAACGTGGATTGCCTCAAAACCAGCGCCATGAGCGACTCCAACCAGCGACTCATGCAGGCATTCGTCGATCAGGAACCTCATGCGCTCCTGAGCAGCGTGCTGAGGCCATAGGATTTCCGGCCCCGTGCCTTTTTGCCATGCCAGGGGCGGCGGCTGGGGCGCCCACGTCGTGGGAACGCTCGCATGTACAGAGGCGCCATGGCGATCTTTTCCTTGCTGAGGGTTGGATAGCCCTCCAGAATCTCCGCCGCTGTCGCACCCTGGGCGAGCATGTCGGCCACCAGGTCCACTGGAATCCGCGTGCCTCTGAAGACAGGCGTTCCGCGCATGATCTCCGGATCGCTGACCACCATTTCCTTCATACGCGCTAGCTGCTTCAACTGACTCTCCACTGCCCGCCTGGCCGTCCCGATCTCGATCAGAAGAGCGGTCCCGTTCGCGACCGGCAGCTTTTCGGTTCTAGGCGATCGCTGAATCGATTCCGCGATCTCCCGCCGAGTCCCCACTGGCAGCAGCCGCAGGCCCTCCGCTTCCAGTTGCAGGTAGATCAATTGTTCCTTCGTCAGCAGCCGGCGGACGGTTGCACCGGACCGCGCAGTCCGCGGACGTATCAGGCGGGTATCGATTGCTTTGTGAACCGCGGCCAGGGGCAAACCTGTTATCGCGGCCGCTTGTGCAGGCGTGTAGACATCCATACTTAATTCTACACCAATCGGAGAAGAATTATTTGGCGCGTGGAATCCGCCGTTTCGGAGTGGCTTGCGCACGCATCACATCTCACACCACCCGGCCCATACACTCATGCCCTGTGGGGCGCCCTCGCCGCGTGGAGCCCCCTGGCTCCGCTCCGATCCCCCGCCGTTTATCATAGGATTTATGGGTCTTCGGTTCCTGATATCGCTCGGTGTCGTCTTCTGCTCCTGCGCGTTCGCGCAATCGCCCCTCGGCACAATCACTGGACTGGCTTCAGATCCTAGTGGCGCCACCGTGGGGAGCGCCCGCCTCACTTTGACGAACGTGCTCACCAACGTCAAACGAACCGGCGCCACCAACGACGCCGGGCTCTACAACTTTCCCAATCTGCCCTCCGGAACCTATCAGCTCACCGCCGAGGCGCCGGGATTTCGCACCATCCAGACACCGGAGTTCAAGCTCGATCCCTACCAGACCGTGCGCCAGGATCTGCACTTCGAGCTCGGCGACGCCTCAGCCTCGGTGACCGTCAGCGAATCCACCTCCACGGTGATCCAGGTGGATACTCCCTCCATCACCGAAGCCCTGACCACGCGGCAGATTCTGGAATTGCCCACCACCCTGCGCAGCATCTATAGCAATGCAGGCGATTCTGGCCTCATCTTTACCATGCTCCCGGTGACCATTCCCGGCGTGGTGCAGGTGGGCAGCGGCGCCAAGTGGCTCACTCCCGGTGGCCTCGCGGCCGGCACGCGACTCTACGTGGATGGCATCGAAACCGACTTCGGCAACTTCGGCTCGCCCGACTCGGTTTCGCAGCCGTCTTTTGAGAGCATTCTCGAATTCACCGCGAACGTGCTCACCAATAAGGCCGAGTTCGGCGGAATCGGCACGGTCACCACCACCACAAAGTCCGGAAGCAATGCCTTCCACGGCGACCTCTTCGAATATGCGCGCAACTCCGAGTTCGATGCCCGCAACCCCTTCCTGGCGTCGAAATCGTTCCAGAACCTGCATAACTACGGAGCCTCGGTGGGCGGGCCCGTCATCAGGAACAAAACTTTCTTCCAGTTCGTCTTCGATGGCACACGCGGTGTTCGCGCCTATCCGGTCACGGCCTCGGTGCCCAGCCTGGCGCAGCGCGCCGGCGATTTCTCGGCTACCGGCACGGTCCGGAACCCGTATACCAACGCGCCGTTTCCCGGCAATGCGATTCCGCAATCCATGCTCAGCCCGCAGGCGCTGGCGATGCAGTCCCAATACTACCCGCTGCCGAACTTCGGACCCGCCAACTCCACCTCCGGCAACTACCGCGCCTCGTTTGACGGCGAGGAGGTGCACCGCATCGTCGAGATCCGTCTCGATCACAATTTCTCCAGCCGCCACTCCTCCTTCGGCCGCTACCAGGCCAAGAAGGACGACTACGACATTCCCGGCGCCCGTTCCGCCCTGCCGCCCACCTCTGTCGGAACCTCTAAAAACATTCGCCGCGTCAACTTCATCACCCTCGGCGACGTCTTTACGCCCACGCCCAATATCTCGAACGAAGCGCGCGCCGGCTTGGTGATTCTCACCTCTGCTTCCGATGCCAACATCCGCGGCCAGCAGCTTCTGGATCAGTTCGGCATCAGCGGCTTGCCGGGTCGCGCCGGTATCAAGGGCGTGCCCAATATGAGCATCTCCGGCCTTACCTCGGCCACCCAGAGTCTGCTCAATCCGGTCAACGACGGCCACGCCGAGGTCAGCGACAATCTCACTTGGGTGCACGGCCGGCACACCATGAAGTTCGGAGCCGATTTCGTGAGCTGGTTCGTGAACCGTTACCTCACGACGAACTCCGCGCTCTTTGGGAATTTCAGCTTCACCAATAAGTTCACCGGCGTCCCCTACGCCGACTTCCTGTTGGGACTGCCCACCCAGGTGCAGCGTCTGGACCCGTTCCCCATTCAGTACGACCGCTGGCACGATGTCGCCTTGTATGCCCAGGATGATTACAAAGTGCTGCCGCGTCTCACCCTCAGCTATGGCCTGCGCTGGGAATATAACGGCCCCGTCCATGCCAATAACGACAACCTCTACTCCTTCGATATCCCCAGCGGCTCGATTGTCGTGGCCAGCGAAAAATCCAGGCAGTTCTTCAGCGCCTCGCTGCCCTCCAGTCTCCCTGTGGTGACCGCCGGCCAGGTCGGCCTGGATCGCGCCCTGCGCCATGCCGACTACAAGAACTTCGCGCCCCGCTTCGGCTTCTCCTACCAGGTGGATCAAAGCGCCAAAACCGTGCTGCGCGGCGGCTGGGGTATCTACTATTCCCATCTGAGCGCCAACGTCGCCGGCAATCTGGCGAGCGGTCCTTACGCGGTCTCCACCACCAGCACCAACGCGGTCACCAACGGGTCGGCGCTCTACACCCTTGCCAATCCGTTCACCACCGCCGGTGGCGCCGGCTTCCTGAATCTCACCGCCATCGCTCGCGATCTGCGTCCGTCACCGGTGATGCAATACAGCCTGACGCTCGAACGGCAGCTCTCCTCCGATATCGGACTGCGCCTCAGCTACATCGGATCGCACGGCTGGCAGCTCATCTATGAGCGCAACCTCAACCAGCCCATGCCCTCCTCCATCCCCTTCGCGCAATCCCGCCGCCCCTATCCGCTGTTCAACAACATCACCTATGCCGAAAACGGCGCCAACAGCAGCTACAATGCCTTGCAATTGCAGGTGCAGAAGCGCTTTTCTCACGGCTTCCTCTTCACCTCCGGATGGACCTGGGCCAAGGCCCTGAGCGAGATCGACGACACCGGAGACTTCGAGCTCAATACGCAGATCGAAAACGCCTACGACCGGGCCCGCGATCGCGGCAATCTCTATTCGGTTCCGCGCCATCAGTGGCAGAATCAGGCCCTGTGGGAGCTGCCGCTCGGCAAAGGCTTCCTGCGCAGCGGCTGGCAGCTCAACACGTTGTTGAATCTGCAAACCGGAAACTGGCTCAATCCGCAGTTCAGCGGTTCGGATCCCTCCAATACCAACACGCTGAGCGGCCGGCCGGATGTAGTCAAAGCCATCAGCTACCCCAAGAGCATGAACCTCTGGTACGATCCCACCGCCTTTGCTGTGCCGGTGAGCGGCTTCGGCAACGCTGCGCGCAACTCGATTCAAGGCCCCGGCTTTGTCCTGTGGAACCTGGGACTCTCCAAGACTTTCAAACTGGAACGATTCGGGAGCATTCAGCTTGCCGGCAATTTCCAGAACATCATCAATCACCCGAACCTCGGCGAGCCCACTGCCGGCGCCAGCAGCCCATCGGTAGCGGTGAACAACGTGAACGCGGGGAAAATCACGAGCACGCATATCTTCCCCGCCGCCGGAAGCCCCCGCACGGGACAGTTGGCCCTCCGCTGGATGTTCTGAGCCGGCCCCAAAATGACGCCCTGAAATCACCCGAAATCTCGTCTTGACAGCCTGCGGGACCGGGTGCACACTGAAGTTGGAGAGGGGGCAGACAGCCCCCTGATCCACCCCCTTCTCGGGGTACGATCCCTCGGATAGAGGGAGCTAAGTAAAGGAGGAAGTTACATAGAACCAGTCCACATAGAGGGCGGCTACCGACTTCCTCGGCTGACCGGCTGTTGAGATTGACGCGCCGCAGCGAAATACTCGCAGGCGCCGCGGTACGTGCACCGCAGTCAAGGAAATCAGCAACAGTCGGGACCAAGCAGGTGTCTTCCAGCAGGAGTTGGCGGTCGCCCTTTTCGTGTTTTCGCCCTCCCTTCGTTTCGTTCTTTACTTTCCCCTTCCCTTCTGATTCCGCTACACTGAAGTTTGCGTGAACGCAGTCGAATTCCAAGGTGTTTCTAAGAGTTATCCGATCTACGCCTCCCCGGGCGACAGGCTGAAGGAATTGCTGACCTTCAACCGTAAACAATGCCACAGAGACTTCTGGGCATTGCATGAGTTGAGCTTTGAGGTGCGGCGCGGGGAGACCTTCTGCATCGTCGGGGAGAACGGTTCAGGGAAAAGCACGCTCCTGCAGATGGTCGCCGGCATCCTGCAGCCCAGCGCCGGAACGGTTCAGGTCAATGGCCGTGTCTCGGCATTGCTCGAACTGGGCGCCGGCTTCAATCCGGAGTTCACCGGCAGGGATAACGTCTTCCTCAATGGCTCCATCCTCGGCCTGAGCACCCGCCAGATCGAACAGCGTTATCGCGATATCACCGAATTCGCCGAGATCGGAGAGTTCATCAACCAGCCGGTCAAAACCTATTCGAGCGGCATGGTCGTCCGCCTCGCGTTCGCCGTCGCCATCAATGTGGATCCGGAAATCCTGCTGGTGGATGAAGCCCTTGCCGTCGGCGATATCTACTTCCGTCAGCGCTGCATGCGTAAAGTGCATGAGCTCCGCCAGGCCGGCGTGACCATCCTGTTCGTCTCCCATGCCGTGGGCGATGTGAAGGCCATCGGCGACCGCACCATGTGGCTGGACCACGGGCGCATGATCGACATCGGCGAGACCGATCGCGTCATCTCTAAATATCTGGCCGCCATGGTGGAGAAGGATTCCACCTACCTGCTGCTGAAAGAAGGCGCGCAGGCGCCCCATGCCGAAGGCCTGGTAAAGGCTCCGGAAGTGGTCGATCACATCCCCAACATCGATCATCGCTACGGAGACGGCCGCGCCGTCCTGATGGGCATTGCCGTGCTCGATGAGCAGGGCCGGCCCATTCAACTGCTGGAGCCGCGGGCGCACATCGTCGTGCGCGTCAGCGTGCGCGCGGTTGAAGATGTCTCCATGCCCATCGTCGGTTTTATGATGCGCAACCACCTTGGCATCGATTTCTCCGGAACCAACACCGCTCGCGAGGGCTATGATCTGCCGCCCATGCGCGCCGGCGAAATCTACACTGTGGATTTTCACCTCGATCTGCCGGAGCTGTATCCTGCCTCGTTTTCCTTCTCCCCCGCTGTGGCGGACGGCACGCTGCTGGGATACAAGATGTGCGATTGGATCGACAACGCCGTAGCGTTGCAAATGGGCCACTCCGATGGCCAGATCTACGGATTCTTGCGTCTGCCTTGCCGCATTGAGGTGAATGCCCGACTGGCATCCGCGGGCGCGGCCGCGCAGAAAGCCGGTCTGGCGGAGAGCAGGATTGGCTGAGTTCACCGGCGAACGCGTCATTCCGGACCAGGTCGATCCGGACCTGCTGAACGAGCACCTGGCGCGCTACGCCTTCGCGGCGCGTCTGGTGGCGGGCGCTCGGGTGCTCGATTGCGGCTGCGGGACCGGCTACGGTTCCGCCGAACTGGCCGCGCGAGCCGCTTCGGTCGTGGGCGCGGACCTTTCCAGTGAGGCCGTCGCTTACGCGCGCGAGCATTTTTCTCTGCCCAATCTGCGCTTCGAGCAGGCCTCCTGCTCCTCGCTCCCCCATCCGCCTGCCAGCTTCGATATGGTCGTCGGCTTTGAAGTCATCGAGCATCTGGTCCACTGGCGCGAATTTCTTGCCGAAGTCCGGCGTGTTCTGGCTCCCGGCGGCTGCTTCGTCGTCTCCACTCCGAACCGCCTCTACTACACCGAATCGCGCGCCGGCGTCAGCAATCCCTTTCACGTGCATGAGTTCGAATATGAGGAATTTCGCAACGAACTCGCCGCCATCTTTCCCTACGTCTCCCTGCTGCTCGAAAATCACGTCGAAGGCATAGCTTTTCAACCGGTTGAAACGGCGCCCTCCGCCGAGGTCCGCGTGGATGGCGGCGGCATCAAGCCGGGGGATTCCCACTTCTTCCTGGCCGTTTGCTCCCCCGCGCCGCGGCCGCAGGACTCTGCCTTTGTCTATGTCCCCACCACCGCCAACGTATTGCGCGAGCGCGAGCGCCATATCGAGCTTCTCGAAGGCGAGCTGCGCACCAAGAGCGAGTGGCTGGCGGAGCTCGAACGGCGCCACCAGGAGACCGTTGATCTTTTCCGCGCCCAGAAAGAGGATCTGGAAAAAAGCAACCGCTGGGCCGAAAAGCTGAATGCCCGTATCGTGCAGTTGCAGGAAGAGCTCGACACCCTTCAAGGGAAGGCCGACTCCTTGAAGGCGAGCCTGGAAGACAGAATTCAGGAACTGGCCCGCTGCGTGGAATATCTCAACACCGCTGAAAAGACTATCGTGGAACGAACGGAATGGGCTCAGCGTTTGACAGCCGAGCTGCAAGAGGCCCAGCGCCAGTTGGCTGCCGCTCAGTCCTCGCGATGGGTGAAGCTGGGCCAGCGGCTGGGTGTGGGTCCCACCTTCCCTGCGAGTTGACATGGGCTTGCTGCGCCGCCTGATTCGGGCCTTACCGTTACTCCTGATCTCCCCCCTTCTGCTGGTCGCCGTCATTCTCACCCTGGCGCTTACCGACCTGCTCTGGCTTCTGTTAGGCCGCCGTCGGCCGCCTGAGGACGCTGCGGCTCCGCGCTCCATCACCCCGCCTTCCAGCGCCAGCGTCGTGATTCCCAATTGGAACGGCCGCGACCTGTTGGAGAAATATCTGCCCTCCGTGGTCACCGCCATGGCCGGTAATCCGCGCAACGAGATCATCGTCGTCGATAACGGCTCTTCCGACGGCAGCGCGGATTTTGTGCGGCAGCATTTCCCCGGAGTGGAGGTGTTGGCCCTCGAACGCAACCTGGGCTTCGGCGGCGGCTCCAACGCCGGCTTTCGCGCCGCCGCGAACGACGTCGTGGTGCTGCTGAACAGCGACATGCGCGTCGATCCCGGCTTCCTCCCTCCCCTGCTCGCCGGCTTCACCGACAATCAGGTATTCTCCGTTTCCTGCCAGATCTTCTTCAGCGATCCCCATAAGCGCCGTGAAGAGACCGGCTTGACCGAAGCCTGGTGGCAGGATGGCTGGCTGCGCGTCCGCCATCGCGACGATCCGCAGGTTCGGGATCTCTATCCTTGCTTCTATGGAGGGGGCGGCTCCTGCGCCTATGACCGGCGCAAATTCCTCGAACTCGGCGGCTTTGATCACCTGCTTGCTCCCTTCTATCTGGAAGATACCGATATCGGGTACCTGGCCTGGAAACGCGGCTGGAAGGTCTTCTACCAGCCCCGCAGCATCGTCTTCCACGAGCACCGCGGCACCATCGGCAAACGCTTCCGGCCGGAACAGATCCAGGCCGTCCTTACCAAGAATTTCCTCCTCTTCTGCTGGAAGAACATTCACGAGTGGCCGCGCCTCCTCTCCCACCTGCTCTTCAGCTACGCCGGCGTTTTGGTCAGCGTCGTATTCGGCAACGAGCCCGGCCGCGCCAATCTCGGAGGCCTCTGGCGCGCCTGCTGCCAGTTGTTCACCGCTGCCCGCTCGCGCTGGCAGGCCCGCCGCCTGGCCATGGTGAGCGATACCGAGACATTTCTCCGCCCCCTGGGTGGCTATTTCCGGGATCGCTTCGCCGATCTCCCCGCCGACCCCGAACGACCCCGCGTGCTGTTTGTTTCGCCCTACCCCATCTGCCCGCCCGTGCACGGCGGCGGCGTCTTCATGTACCAGACCCTGCGCGAACTGGCCCGCTTGTGCGAGGTCCACGTGCTTTCTCTCCTCGATCAGCCCTCGCAGCAGGAAGCCAATGCCGAACTCGCCGGCTTCTGCGCTTCGGTGGAGTTTCTGGTGCGTATGGAGCCTGGCTCGCGCGCGCTCGGTACCCTGCTGCCGCACGCCGTGCGCGAGTTCGCCAGCGAGGATCTGGCCTGGCGCATCCACCGCCAGATCTACCAGAACCAAATCGACGTCTTGCAACTCGAATACACGCATATGGGCCAGTACGCCGGCTCCTATCGCCGCCTGCTCTGTGCCCTGTTCGAGCATGATCTCTATTTCCAATCCATCGCCCGCGCCCTTGCCTATTTGCCCGGCCCCGTGGAATTGTGGAAGGCCCGTTTCGAATACCTGCGGGCGCTGCGCTACGAACTGCGCCTGCTACCGCGGCTGGATCAGGTGCAGGTCTGCACGCGCGAAAACCGCGACTACCTGCTCTCTTTCCTGCCGGAGATCGCCGGGCGCGTCCGTGATGGCTTGCGCGCGGGCATCGATGCGTCACGCTATTCCTTCCAGCCTTGCGGGCGCCTTCCGGACACCATGCTGTTCCTGGGCAGCTTCCGCCATGAGCCCAACCGAATCGCCCTGGAGTGGTTCATCCAGGAGGTCCTGCCGCATGTCCGCGCCCGTCGGCCCCAGGCTCGCCTGGTGGTCGTGGGTTCGGATCCGCCGGCCCGCCAGCTCCATGAGGAGCTTCCTCCCGGTGTGGAATTTCTGGGCTTTGTAGAGGATATCCGCGAACCCCTGGCTGCCTATGCCGTCTTTGTCTGCCCCATCCGCAGCGGCTCGGGCGTCCGCGTCAAGCTCCTGGAGGCTTATGCCAGCGGCATCCCAGTCGTCTCTACCAGGGTTGGCGCCGAAGGCCTCGGCCGCGAGGACGGCGAGTTCTGCCGCCTGGCCGACGACCCGCGCGAATTTGCCGCCCACGTGCTGGCGCTCTTCGAAAATCCCCAGGAGGCGGCCAAAATGGCGCAGCGCGCGCGGGAAGAGGTAGTGCGAAATTGGGATATGGCAACGCTCACCCGCAAACTCGCCGCCAGTTACCGGGAGGCGCTCCGGACCAAGCGCGCGCAGGCATGAAAATGCGTTATGGTTGGGTGGCGTTGCCCGCGATGTCCTGCTTCAACTGGTTCACGATATGTACGGCTGTCTTGTCCAGTTGTTGCGGAGTGGAATTCTTGGGTCTTTGGTATATGGACCA
>CAZMRK010000347.1:0-8418 GCA_964568355.1 uncultured Solibacteraceae bacterium
TTCATCGACCCCTCTTTCGCGAATGGCAACAGTCCTTCCTGGTGGCAGGGCAGCGAGGCCACGCACCCTCCCACCAACGACTCCTGGACCTTCTCCGTGCAGCGGCAACTGAGCGGTAACCTGATGATCGAAACAGCCTACAACGGTGTGGTCGGTTCCCATCTGCAAGCCGGGCTGCTCAATTTCAACCAGGTCCCCTATAGCGCCTTCCAGCAGTACGGCCGGGCTTTGCTGAACAGCAGCATCACCTCTCCCGCCGCGCAGACCGCCGGCATCGCAGAGCCGTACCCCGGCTTCAGTACAGCGTCTTATTTCAGCACCCATACCGTGGCACAGGCGCTGCGTCCGTTCCCGCAGTTCAGCGGGATCGATACGGCCTCCGGCGGCGGCGATCATAGCGGCCACTCTTCCTATCACGCGGCGCTCATCCGGCTGGAGAAGCGCTACGGCAGCGGGTTGGTATTGCAGACGTCTTACGTGTTCTCGAAAGCCCTCACGGATGCCGATAGCTACTGGCCCGGTTCGGCTGCTCTGGACCAGTACAATCGCCGCCTGGAAAAGTCCATCGGGCAGTTCGATACCACGCACAATTTCAAGCTGGGACTGGTCTACGAACTCCCGTTTGGGAAAGGGAAACGGTTCCTCTCCGACGGCGTCGCTTCATTCCTGCTGGGGAACTGGCGCGTTAGCACGATTCACTATTACGCCAGCGGCCTGCCCGTAACCCTTGGCACCAGCGTCAACTTCCCCATCTTCAACGGGCGCAATGCTCCCACCGTCACCACTTACGATGGCTGGCGAGGTCCCACCGCGACCGGCAGTTTCGATCCGCAGACCGATCGCTTCTTCCAGCCCGCCTCCTTTTTCGGGCCGCAGCCTACGGACAGCCCCGGCAACGCCACCCGCTACAATCCCAAGCTGCGTCAGTTTCCGAATTACAACGAAAACATATCGGTGGGCAAGAGCTTTCCGATCCGCGAAAGGATCCGCCTCGACTTCCGGGCGGAGGCCTTCAACATCTTCAATCGCGTCCGATTCGGCACCGGGCCGACACAGCTTCAGGATCCGAACCTGGGCAAGTTGACCGGCGCCGGCGACCTGCTCAATACGCCGCGTCAGTTGCAGCTCGGACTCAAGCTCTACTGGTAAGCGCCCGAATTGCGCTACGCTTGTTGGGCAGAGGCTCGTTCGCAGATGCACGCCACGTGGACTCGTCGCGATCTGATCCGGCTGGCTGTCACGCTTCCCGCCGGCTCATTCCTGGCCCGCTATCGCGCCCTGGCGGCGCCCTATCAGAACCAGGTCAAAATCACCGCCATTCGCGCCATGGCGATCAAGAACATTGCCGGCAACTGCCTGATTCGGGTGGATACCGATGCCGGTCTCAGCGGATACGGAGAGGCCGGAGCCACCGGACCCATGGCGCGAGCCCGCGTTGCCACCATGCAGGGTCTGCTGCTGGGCAAGGATCCGCTGGCCATCGAAGTGCACTTTCAAAAGATGAGCTCGCTGATGCATACCTACATGGCGCATATTCCCACCATCAGCGGGATCGATATGGCGCTGTGGGATCTCGCCGGCAAAATCACGGGCCTGCCCGTCTGCCGCCTGCTCGGCGGGCCATTCCGCGACGCGATTCCCATGTACTCTCACGGCATGGGCATCGACATGCTCGATAAGGCTTCCTGCCGTGACTGGGCCGCGCGGATCAAAGCCCAGCCGGAAGGATTTCGAGCTTTCAAGATGGGCGTGGACGCGCCGGCCGGTGTCACCGTGGCGCGCTTCGCCAATACGCTGGACAGCTCGCAGATCCGCAACGTGGCACGGGCTTTTGCGAATGTTCGCGAGGCTGTGGGCGAGGAGATCGATATCGCCGCTCACTGCCACAACGAGTTCGATACGCCCAGCGCCATCGCCATTGCCAAAGTCATCGAGCCGATGAATCCGCTGTTTCTCGAAGACGCGCTCAATCCTCCGTTTTCCGAAGGCTGGATGGCGCTCCGCCGCGCCTCCCGCATTCCCCTGCTCACCGGCGAAAAGCTGGAGCTGGTGCGCGGCTTTCAGCCGTTTCTCGATCATCAGGCGGTCGACATCATTCACCCCGACCTGGCTTTTGCCGGCGGATTCACCGGAGTCCGCAAGATCGCCGATTATGCCGCCCTGACGCGCACTCCGGTAGCCCTGCACAATGTCGGCTCGCTGGTCCTATGCTGCGCCAACGCCCACTTCGGCGCTGCGATTCAGAATTTCTACCGTTCGGAGAGCGCGCTCGGCCGCGCCAATCACTATGTGGAAAGCATGGCGGCGAGCCATGCCCCGCAGGTGCGCCAGGGCCTGCTCCAGGTACCCACCGTCCCGGGCCTGGGAGCGGATCTGAATCCGGACGTGCTGCGCGCCAACCTGGTAGACGGCGAACCTTATTGGGGGTAGCGGCCGGGCTATTGCCAGCCGCCGCCCAAAGCCCGGTAGAGTTGCACCACCGCTACCAGTTCCTCGCGGCGCAATTGCGCCAGGACCAGTTCCGCCTGGAACAGGTTGCGATCCGCATCCAGCACTTGCAGGTAACTATCCAGCCCACCCTGGTAGCGCAGGCGCGAGAGGCGCGCCGTTTCCCGCAGGGCGCGCACCAGCCGCTCTTCTTCAGTGCGCTGCTGGCTGTTTTTCGTATATCCGATCAGCGCGTCGGAGACTTCGCGGAACGCGGTCTGCACCGTCTTCTGATAAATGGCGAGCGCTTCCATGCGCTGGGCTTCGGTGAACCGCACGCCGGAGCGGATCTTGCCGGCGGTAAAGATCGGCGCCGTGGCACTCGGAACGAAGCTCCACTGCCTCGCCGGCCCGATAAACAGGTCGCTCAGCGCTCGGCTCTGACCCCCCAGAAATCCGGTCAGCGAGATCTGCGGAAAATATTGCGCCTTGGCGGCTCCGATCTGGGCATTGGCGGCGATCAGCATGTCTTCCGCTTGGCGCACATCCGGCCGCCGTTCGAGCAGCGCCGAAGGCAGCCCCGCAGGCACTCCGGCCGGCGGCGCCAGTTCTTCCAGCCCCTTGCCGCGCGCGATATCGCCGGGATTTCTGCCTAGCAGCAAACTGAGGGCATTTTCGTTCTGCCGGATGGCCCGTTCCGCGCTGGCGATCTGGGCGGTCGCCGTATAGAGCAACTGCTCCGCCTGGTGCACGTCCAGCCCGGTGGCCACACCTCGGTTGTGCCGCAGGGTAGTCAGACGCAGCCCGTTTTCCGCCGTATCCCGCGTCTTGCGGGCGATCTCCAGCTCCAGGTCCAGCTCGCGCAGATCCAGGTAGAACGTGCTGACGTCGGCCACCAGCGTGGTGACCACTCCATGCCGCACCTGCTCGCTGGCCAGGTATTGCGCTCGTGCCGATTCCTTCAATCGCCGGATGCGTCCCCAAAGGTCCAGTTCCCACCCCAGCGAAAATCCCGCCTGCGTGTAGGCCGTATCCAGGCTGATTCCGGCTGGAAGAAAGCGGAATTGACCGATCTGCGAGTTGCGCAGCGCGCTGAACTGGGCCCCCACGTTGAGCTGGGGGAACAGATCAGCCCGCGTGATGCCGTACTGCTCCCGCGCCTCCAGAACCCGCGCCGAGGCGATCTTCAGATCGTGATTGCCTTCCAGCGCCTCCTTTACGAGTCCTTTCAGCACATCGTCGTGAAACAGCTCGAACCATTTCATGTCCGCCAGCGAATTGGTGCCGCCGGGCTGCTCCGCGTCCCGGAACTGGGGAGGCACCGGGAGGTCCGGGCGCCGATAGTTCGGACCCACCGCGCATCCGGTCAACAGGGCTAGTGCCAGAGCCACCGCCGGCACCGGCCTCATGAATGGCCTCCGGTCGCCGGCGCCGGACTGGCATCGGGTGCCTCTGCCCGTTCCTTGCGCGAGCTGAAGCGCTCCACCAGCACGAAGAACGCGGGGACAAAGAAGACCGCCAGCAGCGTAGCGGCGTTCATGCCTCCGAACACGGTGGTGCCCAGCGCGCGCCGTGAGGCCGCGCCCGCTCCGGTTGCCAGCGCCAGCGGGACCACGCCCAGGATGAAAGCGAAGGACGTCATCAGAATCGGCCGCAGTCTCAGACGCGCGGCCTCCACGGCGGAATCGTAGATCGACTTGCCTTCCATGCGCCGCAGGCGCGCAAATTCCACGATCAGGATGGCGTTTTTCGCCGCCAGCCCGATCAGCGTCACGATGCCGATCTGGGTATACACATCATAGGCGTACCCGCGCAGATAAACCGCCAGCAGCGCTCCGAACAGTCCGAACGGCACCGCCATCACCACGGCGAACGGAATCGTCCAGCTTTCATACAGCGCGGCCAGGAAGAGGAACACCAGCACCGCGGCGAAGCCGAAAATGAATCCTTCCTTGCCTTCCGCCAGCTTCTGCTGGAAGACCGTGCCGGTCCATTCATACCCGAAGCCGGTAGGCAGGTTTTGCGCCAGTTGTTCCATCGCGGCGGCCGCCTCGCCCGAGCTGTGCCCCGGAGCGTTCTGCCCCAGCAGTTTCGCTGTCCGATAGCGGTTGTAGCGATAGACTACCTCCGGACCGCTCATGGCCTTCACCGAAACCAGCGTGCTCAAGGGAACCATCTCGCCGTTGGACGAGCGCACGTAGAACCGGTCGACGTCATTGGGCCGGTCGCGGAAGTCGGGCTCGGCCTGCATCATCACTTTCCAGGTGCGCCCAAAGCGGTTGAAGTCGTTCACATACAGACCGCCCAGAAAAGTCTGCAACGAGTCGTAGACATCGGTGATGGGAATGCCCAGAGTCTGCGCCTTTTCCGTATCCAGGTCCACCTTATACTGCGGAACGCTGTTGCGGAACCCGGTGACCACCGTCGCCAGTTCGGGCCTTTGGCGCGTGGCTTCGATCAGCGCGTCCGCCGCGTCGGCCAGTTGCGCGATCTCGCCACCGGCGCGGTCTTCCAACATGAATTCGAATCCGCCGGAAGTGCCCAGTCCTAAAATCGGCGGCAGCCCGAAGCCGAACACAAAAGCGTCCTGTATCGAGGCGAAACGCTGCTGCGCCGCGCCCAGAATGGCGCCCAGCTTCAGATTGTCCGATTTGCGTTCTTCCCAGGGCGTCAGGGTTGCGATTACCGTCGTAACGTTGGAATTGTTGGTGGAGGTGGTAATGTCGAGTCCCCCGAACGTGGTCACCGCTTCCACGCCGGGCAGGGTTTTGACGGCATTTTCCACCTGTTCGCTTGCCCGCAGGTTGCGCTCCAGCGAGGCGCCGTCCGGCAGCCGCACGGCCACGAAGAAAACGCCCTGGTCTTCATCCGGCAGAAAACCGCCAGGCAAAGCCCGGAAGGTCCCGGCTACAATCAGGCCGAAGACGGCCAGCGTGACCATCACCAGCGCCAGTCTGCGGATCATCACGCGCACGCCGCTCAGGTATCGCTCGGTGGTCCAGTCGAAGCCGCGGTTGAACGCGGCAAAAAAGCGCGCCATGATCCCGCGAGACTCTCGCTTGGGACGCAGAATCAGAGCGCTCAGCGCCGGCGTGAGCGAGAGTGCGGTGAAAGCCGAGAGCAGTACCGAGGCCGCGATCGTCAGAGCGAACTGCCGGTAGATCTGGCCGGAGATGCCGCCCATGAAGGCCACCGGAATAAAGACCGCCCCCAGAATGAAGGCAATCGCCACCACGGGGCCGGAAACCTCCCGCATCGCGTGGATCGTAGCCTCGCGAGGCGACATGCCATGGTCGATGTTGAGCTGCACCGCTTCCACCACCACGATGGCATCGTCCACTACGATGCCGATCGCCAGTACCAGTCCGAACATGCTCGTCATGTTGATCGAAAAGCCCAGGGCGGGGAACAGAGCGAAGGTGCCGATGATGGAGACCGGTACGGTCAGCAGAGGGATCAGCGTGGCGCGCCAGTCCTGCAGGAATATGTACACCACGAAAATCACCAGCACGACCGCTTCAAACAGCGTCTGCACCACATCTTCGATCGAAGCGCGCACGAACTTCGTGGCGTCGTATCCCACGAGATAGTTCACGCCGGCCGGGAAGCTCTTCTTCGCGTCCTCCATGAAGCCGCGGACCCGCGCCGCCGTCTGCACCGCGTTGGCCCCCGGCGAAAGATATACAATCAGCACCGCGGCCGGCTTGCCGTTGTACCGGCTGAAGCTCTTATAATCCTGCGCGCCCAGTTCCACGCGGCCGATGTCCCGCACCCGCAGGAGCGAGCCGTCCGGTTGCGCCCGAACCACGATGTCGCCGAACTGCTGGGGCTCCTGCAGCCGTCCGGAGGCATTCACCGGATATTGAAAGTCGGTTCCATTGGGCACCGGAGGCTGTCCGACCGAGCCGGCCGGATTCTGGCGATTCTGCGCCTGAATGGCGCTGTTGACGTCGGTCGCGGTCAGCCCCAGCTTGGCCATCTTGTCCGGGTCGATCCAGATCCGCATCCCGTAGTTCTGCTGGGAGGCCAGGCGCGAATCGCCCACGCCCTCGATGCTGCCCACTTTGTCGACCAGGTTGATGGTGGCGTAGTTATTGAGGAACAGCGAATCGTAGCGTTCGTCGGAGGAGAAAATCGGAATCGCCATCAGAAACGCCGACGATACTTTCTTCACCGTCACGCCCTCGCGCTGTACCTCGGGCGGCAGGATCGGAAGCGCCAGGCTGACCTTGTTCTGCGTCTTCACCGTCGCCAGGTCGATGTTCGTTCCCAGCTCGAACGTCACATCGATCGTCAACGTGCCGTCGTTGGAGCTGCGTGAAAAAAAGTACATCATGCCGTCCAGCCCCACCAGTTGCTGCTCGATGGGTTGGGCGACGGTCTTCTCCAGGTCCTGCGAGTTTCCGCCGCGATAGGAGGCGATGATCTGCACGACCGGAGGAACCACCTCCGGATAAGTGGCAATCGGCAAAATCGGTATGGCCACGCTGCCGATAATGACAATCACGATGGCAATGACCATCGCGAAGACTGGCCGGTCAATAAAGAATCTTGCCATGGGCTATTTCCCGGCCGACTCGGTGACCGGCTCGTGGTAGGGTTGTGGATTCACCACCGATCCCGGCCGCGCTTTCAGAAGCCCTTCCACGATCACCCGGTCGCCGGGTTTGAGACCTTGCAGCACCACCCAGCGCTCGCCTACGCGTTCGCCGGTCACGATGCTGCGAGCCAGCACCTTGTTGTCCGGACCCACCGTGAGCACCGACTGCATCCCTTGCAGTTCCTGCACCGATTTCTGCGGGACCAGGATGACGTTCTTGCGCTCCTCCACCTGTGATCGCACGCGTCCAAACTGGCCGGGCAGAATCGTGTGTTGCGGATTCGGAAAGGTAGCCTGAATCTCCAGCGTGCCGGTCTTGGGGTCCACCTGGTTGACCGTGTTCTGATAGCGCCCTGGGTATGGGTGCACGCGGCCGTCCGCCAGCACGATCTGCAGCGGTTTGCGCCGCTCTTCTTTGAGGTTCGGTTTCCCGACCACATTCAGATAGGCGGCTTCGCTCATCTTGAAGCGAACCCAGATCGGATCGAGCGGCACGATCGTCGTCAGCGGCTGCGCCGAGCCCCGGTTCACCAGGCCGCCGACCTGCACCAGCGTGTCTCCAATCAGGCCGCCGATCGGCGCGCGGATCGTGGCGTATTCCAGATTCAGTTCGGCGGTACGGAGCAGCGCTCGCCGCGACTCCAACTGCGCCAGCGCTGTGTCAATCTGCGCTCGTGTCGAAAGGCGTGTCTGCTCCACATTGGCTTTCTTGGCGTTCACGTTGGCCTGGTTTGCCTGTAATGCCGCCAGCGCGTTGTCCAGGTCCTGCTTGGCCGCTGCGTCTTCCTTCACCAGCGGTTGCAGGCGCTCCACGTCCTGCCGCGCCTTCAACAAATTGGCTTCCGCCTGTGCCAGGTCTGCCTCGGCTTGTACCAGTGCCACCTGGCGCTTGGCGAATTCCAGGCTGGCCTCCGCCTCCTGCAGATCGCCTTTGGCCTTCGAAACCTCCGCTTGATAAGGCCGCAGGTCCAGTACATACAACACATCGCCGGCCTTGACGTTCGAGCCCACCTGGAAGAGGCGCTTCTCGATATATCCGTCTACGCGCCCGCGGACCTCCACCATGTCTCGCGCAAAAGTCTGCGCCGCGTATTCGGCAAATATCGGGACGTCCGCAGCATGGACCTCCATAATGGAAACCGAGGGCGCGGGCACCGAGGCAGCGGTCGCACTCTTGGCCCCCGACTGGCAGCCTGTGCCGGTAATCAGAAGGCCGATACTGAAGATAGATGCAATGAAATAAGGCTGATAGGGCTTCATAAAACAACCAGATCAGTCTGCCTGGCAGGTGCAGCACCGCCTCTTGTGCAGAATGGTGTATAAATTAGATGCCCGTTCCCGGCCGGTAGATGCGAAATTCGGCTGGGAAGTATGCGGCGAGCATCCGAAAC
>CAZMRK010000348.1:0-2837 GCA_964568355.1 uncultured Solibacteraceae bacterium
GCCGCGGCTGAACATGGACGCCATGGAGAAGATGTTCCAGCGCAACACGCTGGATATCCTCGAAATCGAAGTTTGACCCCGATCGGGCGGCCGGACAGGGTATAGTAGTCTTCCATGTCCCGGCCGCTGGTGGTCTACGACTCATCCAAAATCGACTTCGAGAAACCAGGCAAGCATCACTACCAGGTTGCCTTCCATCTGGATTCCTCCTGGGGGTATTCCCTGGTCCCGCTCACGGTGATCAACGGCCTGCGTGCTCCGGGGCCGGGTGGGACGCCGCCGGGTGTGGTGGCCTTTGGCGGAACCCACGGAAACGAGTGGGAGGGGCAGATCTCGGTCAAACGCCTTGCCATCGACCTGGATCCGGCCGAGATCTGCGGCCGGGTGATTCTGATTCCGCAACTAAGCGAGAGCGCGTGCGCGGTGAACCAGCGCGTGTCGCCGCTGGACGGTGTGAACATGAACCGGGCTTTTCCGGGCAATCCGCGCGGCAGCGTCTCGTATCGCATTTCGAACTTCGTCAAAACACGGATTTTCCCCCTGGTTCGGGTGGTGCTGGATATCCATTCCGGCGGCATTGAAGGCGGATTTGCCTTGTGCACTTCCTTCCACCCGATTCCGGATCCGGCCCAGCGCAGAGAGATCGGTACGGTGGCGGCGCTGTTTGATCCCCCTTTCCTGCTGATTTATTCCAGCCAGATGGCGTCCGGCCTGCTGACCGATGAAGCCGAGGCGGAGGGTAAGATCACGATCGGCGGCGAATTCGGATACGGCGCTTCGGTGAGCCGCATCGGCACGCTCCACGCCTACGAGGGCATCAAAAATGTCCTGCGGTATTACCACCTGCTGCCCGGGGAGGTGGTGAAGATCGACCCCCGGCGGCCGGCTCCGCCACGCCTGGTTACGGCCGAAAATCTGGAGGATTACATCCCCTGTCCGGCCGACGGGATCTGGGAGCCGGCCGTCGATCTGGGGCAGGACGTGGAGGCTGGCCAGTTGATCGGGCGGCTGCACAGCTTCGCCGATCATTCCGAGCCGCCGCGGGCCATTCACGCGCATCGCGGCGGTGTGCTGCTCATGATGTCTTTTCCCGCGCAAGTGCGCAAAGGGGTCACGCTGTTCGTGATTGCGAAAGATGTCACCCAGTCCTGAGAAAGGCGTTCCGCGGATTGCGTGGGTGGCGGTAGGGGCGCTTTGGCTGGCCTACGTGCTGAACTACCTGGACCGGCAGGTGGTTTTCTCGATCTTTCCCGCGCTCAAGCAGGAACTGCACTTCACCGATGCTCAGCTCGGCCTGATCGGCTCGTTGTTCGTATCGGTGTACTCGCTCTGCATGCCGATTACGGGCCGCCTTGCCGATATTCTGCGGCGCGACCGCGTGATCGTGGCCAGCCTGGTGCTGTGGAGCCTGGCGACGCTCGGAACCGCGATCAGCCGCTCGGTCGGCGAGTTTCTGGCCTGGCGGGTGGTGATGGGCGTGATGGAGTCGATGTACGTGCCCGCGGCGCTGGGCCTGATCGCGGCGCTACACACCGGCTCGACACGGTCGCGCGCGCTGGCAACGCACGCGACAGCGCAATTTGTCGGCATTGTGGCGGGCGGATGGTATGGCGGGTGGATGGCCGACAATATCGGCTGGCGTCCGGGCTTTTTCACGCTGACGGCGGCCGGCGCCGTCTACGCTGTGGTCCTGCTGCTGGTCTTTCGCGGCCTGCCGCCCTTGAGCGCGCCGGAAAAGCGGAACCAGGCGGCTTCCATGCTGGCGATCTTCCGCGCCCGCTCCTACCTGGCCCTGATCGCGGCTTTTTTCGCCTTCTGCATTATGCTGTGGATGCTCTACGCCTGGCTGCCTAATTTCCTCTACGAGCGCTATCACCTCTCCATGACGGAGAGCGGATTCACCGCCACGATCTACCTCCAGGTCAGCTCCGCCGTTGGCGTACTTGCAGGCGGCTGGCTGGGCGACCGCTTCGCCAAGCGCTATCGCGGCGGCAGGTACTACCTGTGCGGAGCGGGTTTGATTCTCTGCGCGCCTTTCGCCTATCTGGCCATCGCCACCCATTCCCTGTTAGTGCTCAAACTGGGCGCCACCGCCTTCGGGCTTACCGCCGGCCTGTACATGGCGAATCACTTTGCAGCGGCGTTCGATGTCCTGTCGCCCCACAACTATGGGGTGGGTAGCGGCGTATTGAATATGATGGGCGGACTTTCCGGGAGCGCGGCTATCTTTCTGGCCGGCCTGTGGAAAAACTCTCTGGGTATGACCGGCCTGATGGCTTGGGGCGCAGCCGGCACCCTGGTCACCTCGGCTTTTATGATCGGCGTGGTGGCCTTTCAGTTCCAGGCGGATCGCCGCCGCGCCGGCCTGGAGTGACCTATTCCCGCTTGTGGGCGGAAATTAAGGTAACACCGTAAGGCGCCAGGTCAAACGCCTCGATACCTTCAGCCGGGCGCATGCGATGATTTTCGTCATTGCTGGCGGTATCGGCATCGAGCAGGAGCCGCCGATAGGTCCACTTCTCGCCTTCGGCGGCGGGTGGGGTCCAGGTCACCCGTACCGGCGCGGGAGAGGTCACGGCAAAGTTCCAGACGAGCAGGTTGAGCGTGCTCTGGTCGTTATCCCAGGCCGCCAATACCTTTACTTCGGGGCGATCGGAGCGCGCCTCCACGCGATTGCCGCTGAGCCGGCTCAGCATCTTGAAGGCGAAATACGCCGGACGCATGACTCCCTGAAAATCGAACAGCCCGTCGTACTGCGGGGTCAGGTTCCACCAGCTCAGCATGTTCAACAGGCCCTTGCGCGACATGAAGGGCGCGAACTGCTGCTCCTCCACGTG
>CAZMRK010000349.1:0-19106 GCA_964568355.1 uncultured Solibacteraceae bacterium
CTGAAGCTCTCCGACATCGACCTGATCGAACTGAACGAAGCCTTCGGCTGCCAGGCCCTGGCGGTGATTCGCCAGGCCGGCCTCGATCCGGAAAAAGTGAATGTCAACGGCGGTGCGATTGCTCTGGGGCATCCGCTCGGATGTACAGGCGCGAAGCTGACCGCGACCATCCTGCGCGAGATGGAGCGCCGGCAGGCGCGCTACGGCCTGGTCACCATGTGCGTGGGCGGCGGTCAGGGCGCCGCCGGGATTTTTGAACGGATGTCGTAGGAGAACCCGATGGCCACCGCAGCAGCAACCAGCCTGCCTAGAACCAGGGGCGGGGCGTTCCTGATCGAACCGCGCCAGCCGCACGAGATCTTCACGCCGGAGGATCTGACCGGGGAGCACCAGGCCATCGCGCGCACCGCCGACGAATTCTGGAACCGCGAAGTAGCGCCGCGCCTGGAGGCAATCCAGCACCAGGAGCCGGACGCGGCGATGACGGCGCTGCGCAAAGCCGCTGAATTGGGACTCACGGCGATCACGGTTCCGGAACAGTATGGCGGGATGGAGATGGATCTTGCCTCGGCCATGGTAGTGGCCGAGCATATGGCCCGCGACGGATCGTTTTCCGGCTGGTACGGCGCGCACACCGGCATCGGTACCTTGCCGATCCTGTACTTCGGCACAGAAGAGCAGAAGCGGCGCTATCTGCCGCGACTGGCCCGCCTCGAACTGCTGGCAGCCTATGCTTTGACCGAGCCGCACGCCGGTTCCGACGCCCTGGCCGCGCGGACGCGCGCTGATCTCAATGCCGAGGGCACCCATTACATCCTCAACGGACAGAAGATGTGGATCACCAACGGAGGGCATGCGGATCTGTTCACCGTGTTTGCCAAAGTGGGCGGAGAACAGTTCACTGCTTTCCTGGTGGAGCGGGCGTTTCCCGGCGTTTCGAGCGGCGCCGAGGAAAAGAAAATGGGGATCAAAGGCAGCTCGACAACGGCGGTGTATTTCGACCACGTGGCGGTCCCCGTAGGCAACGTGCTGGGAGAGATCGGCCGCGGCCACACGATTGCGTTCAATATTCTCAACATCGGAAGGCTGAAACTGGGGCCTTTTGCCGTGGGCGGCTCCAAGCATGTGCTGGCCTTGTGTCTGAAGTATGCGCGGGAGCGCAAGGCCTTCGGCAGCGCAATTTCGGAGTTCGGCATGATCCGCCACAAGCTGGCCGAGATGGCGATCCGCACCTATGCCGCCGAGTCGATCACCTGCCGCACCGTTGGCCTGATCCAGGCCCTGCTGGAGGGTTTCTCCTGGGAGCAGCCCGACGCTTCCCAGACCATGCTGAGAGCGGTGGAGGAGTTTGCTCCCGAGTGTTCCATGGTCAAAGTCTATGCCTCCGAGGTATTGGATTACGTGGTGGACGAAGGCGTGCAGATCCACGGCGGCTATGGATATCACATGGACTATGCGGTGGAGCGCGCCTATCGCGACTCGCGCATCAACCGGATCTTCGAAGGCACCAATGAGATCAACCGCCTGCTCACCACCGGCATGCTGCTCAAGCGTGCCGCACGCGGCCGGCTTGGCCTGGTGGCGGCGGCACAGCAGGTGATGGCCGAGATCACCGTTCCCAGCGCGGCCGATGCGGCGATGACCGAAGAGGACCGCCTGGTCAGCCATGCCAAGAAAGTCGCGCTGCTGCTGATGGGCGCCGCCTTCGAGCACTACCAGATGGAGTTGGACAAGCAGCAGGAGATCATGGCCGGGATCACCGACGTTGTGATGGACGCCTATGCAATGGAGTCGGTGCGTTTGCGGACCGCGCGCCTGGCCGCGGCCGGCAAGGGTGCCCATGCCACCGAGATGTGCGCTGTGTTTCTGCGCGACTCGATGACGCATATCGAACTGGCCGCGCGCACGGTTCTGGCCGGATGCGCGCAAGGCGATACGCTGCGCATGTATCTGGCCGTGCTGCGGCGATTCACGAAATATGAGCCGGTCGATACGATCGCTTTGCGCCGAAGGATCGCGGGCCGGCTGCTCGATGCCGGCCGGTATCTGGTCTGAATGGTATCGGCTGAAGCGCTTGCGCCACTCACCTGGCGAGGAACAGAGCGATACCCAGAACGGACAGCCCGATGCCGGTCGTGACGGCGGAGAGCAAGATCAGCCGCCGGAAGGACTTGCGCCCCTGCGCGGTGCGATAGATGATCGGCAGGTTGATGATCGCGCTGGCGATGGAAGTCAAGACCGTGGAAGCAGCCGCCGCCTGCGCGGAGATCTGGTGATGGGCCGCCAGACTGCCGGTAGCGGCGGTCGCACTGGCGCTGCTCACAAAGCCGCCCAGGAAACTGACGAGGAGACTGCCCACCTCGCCCAAGGCGCGCTGCCCCAGAATGCTCAAGGCCTGGATCGCTACGAAGAATAGTCCAAAGCTGGTGATCTTGCGAATCGAAATCGGAGAAGAGATTCGGGCAGGCAGGCCCGGCGCCTGATCCCGCTTGCGGCGGAACACGAAACTGGCGGTGAACACGCACATGGCAGCAATCGGCCATAGGGCCAGAAAACCGGCGGCCGGGCTGAAGAGAGTCACCAGCGCCAGGTTGCGCACAAACATGGCCAGCACGGTGATCAGGGTTACGCTCACCAGCGTGACGTCCGGACCGGATCCCTCGCCTTCAATCGAGCTCGACAGTTCGGCGACTGCGGCCGTACTGTTCACCAGGCCGCCGAACACGGCGGTGTAGTAGAGCCCGCGAGTGCTGTAAATGCGCAGCAACACATAATTGCTGAATCCGAGACCGGCAATCAGGATGACGGTCAGCCACGCCTCCTGGGGGTTGAGAAGCCGCCAGGGGTCCACCGGCCGGTCCGGCAATACGGGGTAGATGACGAAACCGATGAGGACCAACAGGACCGCTCCGCGCAGTTCCTGGGCGGTGACGCCTCCGGCAAAGCGGGTCAATTGCGGTTTGAGCGCCAGCAAAAGGGTCATCAGCACGGCAGCAGCGGTGGGGGTAAAGACGTGTCCTTCGCCGACGAGCACACCCAACGTGAAGACGACGATCAACGCAACCGACGTCGTGGTTTCGAGCTCGCGGTGCAAAAGGAGGTTTCCGACGTTCATCATCGTAACGACCGCAACAACCGCGGCCATCCCGATCCAGGCGAATACCTGCGATTCGAGCATGCAGAGCATTCCCAGCAGGCTGACGATGGCGAACGTGCGCACCCCCAGGTCCTTGCGGGACCATTCGCGCTCGAAGCCAACCAGCAGGCCGATTCCGAGGGATACGATCAGCTTGGTGGCTATTTCGGAGGGAACAAATCGCACGATGGTCATGTCGGGACGGACCGGCTCCGATAGGGACTACGTGACGGCCTACGCAGTAGCACAGCAGGTCCCACACCAGGCGTCATCAAAATCGCTACCGAGTACCGAACGCGCCGCATGAAGGTCTCCTGCCGGTGCCAATCTATGTCCGGAATTATACCGCCCCCCTTTTATTGCGCACACATGCGCGGCAAGACGGCTTTGCACCCCGCCGTCAGATCACGAAACCGCCACTGACATTGATGCTTTGCCCGGTAATGAACCGGGCGTCATCGGAGCACAGGAACGCCACTACGTCCGCGACGTCCTCCGGTGTGGAAAGCCTGCCCAGGGGGTGGCGTGCCAGGCCGCGTTCGAATGTCACGCGGTCGGAGAAATGATCCGCCGTCATATCGGTGGTGACATAGCCGGGCGCTACCGCATTGACCAGGATTTTCCGCGGGGCCAGTTCCATAGCCCAGTTTCGTGTCAGGGAGTCGATGCCCGCTTTCGTGGCTCCGTAAAGACTGCGGCCGGCGACCCCAGGTCGGCGTGAACCAGCTTGACCTCACCACCGATCGCAGCCGCCGCCTCTTCCGCCGCAGCCTGATGGCGGTGGTAGTGCAACAGGATCCGCGCACCTTGCGCCGCAAGCCGCAGGCAGATCGCCCGGCCGATGCCGCGGGATCCGCCGGTGACCAGTGCCGTGGTTCCTTCCAGCGTTCACATACGTCTTCATTAAAAGCCATTCGGCCTGCGTGCGTTCGGCATCGCGGTCATTGGCGCCCGGCCAACTTCAGACCACGTGTGAGCACGCCCGTAGCGAGCACCGCAAACTCCCGCAGTTCCTTTCGATTGCGGAGGCCAAGCTGGCCCCGCAAGGCGAGCTCGGCAATACCGTGCACCTGGGTCCAGGCGACACGCGCGAAGGCCGCCGTCCGGTGCGCGCTTGAGGACCGGCCCGGCTGGCAGGCAGCGACCAGGGCGACCAGTTCCGCGAAGCACCGCTCGGCAGCCACCTTCGCGGATGGGTGAAGGTCCGCGCTCACATCCACGGTGAACATGATCGAGAAATGCTCCGGCTGGTCCTGAGCGAACTCGACGTAGGCGACCCCGGCATTCTGCAAGCGATCCAAGGGATGCCGGCCTTTCGCCGCCGCGAAGCGGATGGCGGCAGTGAGGCGATCGAACCCATCCTCGGCAACCGCGGCGAGAAGATCGGCTTTATCGCGAAAGTGGCGGTACGGGGCTGCGTGCGAGACTCCAGCGCGGCGGGCCACCTCGCGCAGCGTGAGCTCACGGCTACCTGTTTCCCGTATCAGGTCCAGGGATGCTTTCAGAAGGGCGCCGCGGAGATCACCGTGGTGATAAGGTTTGCGGTCGGGCATGCCATCAGTATGGCAAAAGATGTTGACAATGGAAACATCGGCGGGCTAGGATGTAGACAGTGGAAACATCGACGCGCGCGAGGATACCGGCGCGGCCGTAAAAGGAGGGCAAAATGGAGTTATCCAGCACCACGAAGATGCTGTCGGGAATCATCCTGGTTACCGTGCCAACCATCGAATTTGGAGGAACATTTCTCCTCCGCATGTTGAGAACGTCCGAACGCGGATACATGGACAACCCGATCCGGCAGAACCTGTTTCGGGCGGGTCATGCTCACGCGGGTGTGATTGTGATTCTGTCGCTGATCAGCCAGTTGTTCGCCGATGGATTGGCGCTGCCGGACGCGGTCAGCCTGATCGCGCGGCTGGGTGCTCCTTGCGCAGCGATCCTGATGCCGCTGGGGTTCTTTCTCTCGGTTGCTTCCCCTCAGGCCCAAAAGCCCAACAAGCTGATCAGCCTGGTCTACATAGGCGCACTGCTGCTGGCGGTGAGCATGCTCGTGCTCGGGATTGCGCTCGTGCGCGCAGTATAAGTCGCAGGTGAAATAGGGCGATTCGGACTATCGCCGGGAAATGACGGGGATGTCCCGCGTCTTGCTCTGGGGAAAAATGCCCGTGGTTCGTCGCTTCAATCCAATGCCCGATGGCGGTCCTTCATCATGAGGTCGACGCCCTGTTTCCACCAGGCGCCTAACAGATCGTTCAGGGGACGCTCCAGCTTCCCGGGCTTCACCGACAGAGTGTCGGTCAGGATGTCCTCGCCAAAAAACGTGGCTTCTTTCACCACGTTACCGTCCGGACTCACGATGCGGCTCTGGCCATGGGAGCCCGAAAGATCTTTGGGCGAAGCCGGCGCGTTCGCCGCCACAATGAAAACACCGTTCTCGACCGCCCTCGCCATCAGTTGCGCACGATAGGGCGCAAGCTTGGATTCCAGTTTCATGCCGGACTCGTGACTGATGTAGTAAATGATCCGCGCGCCTTGGATAGCAGGAAGGCGAACCAGCTCCGGGTAGCGCTCGTCATGGCAAATCATGACGGTCGAGGGGATGCCTTCCAGTTAGAAAAAGCTGACGTGATTGCCCGGAGTGAACCACTTTTCTCCCGCCAGGTGGATCTTGGCGTAGCGTTCCACCAGTTCACCGTGGGAATCCAGGACAACCGCGCTGTTGTAGATCCGGCCGTTCACCTTGTATACGCTTCCGACGATTGCGGCGATTCCATAGCGGCGGCACGTTTCGCGGAGGCGAGTTTCTGCCGCAGCTACTTCCCCCTGGCCGGCACTCCTGACTGCGCCCTCGTCGTATCCGGTCAGGGCGCATTCGGGAAACACGGCGACTTTGACATGATCGTCCGCCAACCGCGCCAATATCTCCGTCATCCGCTTCACGTTATCCGCCACGTGGAAGGACGACCGGAACTGCACCGCCGCCACCTTTAGGGACGCAGCCTGGTTCTGCGCCGCCAGCGTCCTCGCACACAGCGCCGCGAGAACCTGGACCCGCACGAGCGATGAGATTCGTATCCTGCCTCGGTACATCGATTTCCCCTTTTGTTGGATGCGATTCTGCCAGCATCCCGGTATTCGCATCCTCGAACTCTTCCGGCTGTCCCGTGTCTAGAAAAGGACCTTCAACGCCAACTGCCCGATTCTGGGATCAGCCGCACTGGTGATACTCCCGAAGGCGCCCGCATTTACCGCACTGCTGGGATTGCCGAAATTCGCTCGATTCAAGATATTGAAGAACTCCCCTCTGAGTTGTATCCGAAAGCGCTCACGGAGAGGGAAGTTCTTAAAGAATCCCATATCCCACGTCACCAAGCCAGGCCCGATCAGAGAGTCTTTCCCCACATTTCCAAAGGTCCCTATCGCAGGGAGCACGAAAGAATTGCGATTCAAGAAATCCACGCACGGAGCCTTGCTTCCGCATGCTCCGGGACCATACGGCGAGCCAAGAATCACAGCCCGATCCTGGCCGATGGCCGTTTGGGATTGGTCCTGGCCTGCTGTCACCGTGAACGGAAAACCTGTCTGAGCGCTTAGTAAGCCTGTCAACTCCCAATTTCCCAGGAACCCTCGCGTAATCCGGTTCAGGTTGGAAAGCTTCGGAAGCGGCCAGTCGTAGGAAATCACCATGCGCTGCGCGTGATTGAAATCAGAAAGGCCACGATCCATGTTTCTCCGGCCAGGCATCCAGAATGGAATCGTGGAGACCCCGCTCCCGATCACGCTTCCGTTGACAGGAGCCGTGTCGATCGATTTGGAAAAAGTATAGTTTGCCAGCAGCGTCACGCCGTTCAAAAAGCCAGCCTGATTAAACCGCTTCTCCACGCTGATCTGGGCCGAGTTATAGGAAGAGTTGACATCCATGCTCGTCTGGAAGATGGTTGAGTACCCGGGAAACATACGTCGCTGATCGGGAGACTGGGTGCTGCCTGGGACGTACACGGCAGGATTCAATTGGACCAGATCCCGGAGGTGCGACCCGTGCGAACCGACATAGGCCACGCGCAATAGCCAGCCCGGCACAATCTGGCGCTCAATCGCCAAGTTCCAATTGTATTCCAGCGGAGTTACCAGATTCCGGTGCGCACCGTCGACACTGGCCACCGCCAGCGGAGTAGGAAAGGTCACATCGCGAGGCGGCGGCTGCGGCACCGGAAAAGGATTGGTGATGCCGAGGTACGGGTTGCTAAACGGCCCCTGCGGATTCGTGATAATGATGGTGGGAGCAAACGGTGCGACGTTGCCATTGCCGACACCAGTGATCGTGTTGAGCATGGCGCCGCCGATGCGGCTGTCGTAAAACAATCCTGCGCCTCCGCGCACAGCGGTCTTGCCATTGCCGAAGACGTCCCACGCGAATCCAAAGCGAGGCATCACATTGTTCATGTCGTTGGCCCATCCGATCCGGGACGGGACGCCGGCATCGCCCCCGAACAATAGCCCAACAGGAGCGTTGGGGAATACCTCGGAATGAACACCCGCGTAGTAGTCAGCCGGCCGGAAATAGTTGAAACGTCCCCGAATCTCCTTCCACGGAATGCCAGGCTCGTACCTGACGCCATAGTTCAGCGTCAGTCTTTTGGAAACGCGAAACGAGTCCTGCGCATAGAAACCGAGGAAGGTGTCGCGGAGATTTTCGGGCTGACCTGAGCCCTGGGTGAACGTGCGCATTTTGCCGAGGAGAAAGCTCGCCAGGGCAAGGTTCGTAACATCGGAAGTGAAAGTGAAGTTGCCATCCATGGCGACGTTGTTGACCAGGTCGAAACGGCTGCGGTCTATGCTGACGCCGAATTGGAAATTGTGAGACCCGTGGGTCCAGCTCAAGTCATCAGCCCAGGTAAAACCTTGGCGGACAAAAGCGGCAAACGGGGACTCCGAGAAGCTGAAAAAGCCCGAAACGCTCAGGCCCTGTACGGACTTAGGGGCCGCCTGAAAAATGTTCTGCACACCGAAATCCGCGACATTGGGCGAGCCAGGCGCCGGCCCGCGGGATGATTTCAGGCGCCAATAGGTGAAGCGGAAATCGTTGAGCACGTTGGAGCGGAACAGATGGGTTTCATGTAGAAGATAGTTCTGAGACGTGATTTCTGATCCGCTGGAAAGAGTCAGGATATTCTGGGGGTCAAAAACAGCCTGGTTCACAAAGTTGTTCCAGGTTGCTCGGAACGTGAGGCGGTCCTTGTCGCTGAAGGAGTGATCGAAGCGTTCCACGGTTTCGTCCAGATTCTGGACGATCGGAGTCTGCGAAAATACCTGTCCTGTCGCACCTGGCTTGGGCAGATACTTCTCGGTTCCCAGGGCAGCCGGATCAAGTTGGCTCACGGGAATGATATTGCCGGGGAACGGCCGGCCGGTTCCCGGGTCAATAATTTGAACCGACTTTCCGAGCGGGTTGTTCGGGTTATTCGCATTGAGATATGCAGAAAAGTCACCGTTCAGATTATCCGGAGTGGGCACAAAAGCGCTGGTTGTCCCACCGATGTTTCTGAGCCGCGTCCCCTGATACCCGAAGAACCAGAACGTGCGGTCCCGGCCATTGTAAAGTTTCGGGAGGATCATCGGGCCTCCGAGCGTGAAGCCAAACTGATTTCGCTTCAATTGATCGCGCTGGCTCGCGAAGTAATTTCGGGCATTGAAAACCGCATTCCGGTTAAACTCGAACACGTCTCCATGAATCGAGTTGCTTCCGGACTTCGTGATGATGTTCACGACTCCGCCGGAGTTACTCCCGTACTGTGCCGCATAGTTGCTTGTCTCCACGCTGAACTCCTGGAGAGCGTCCGGCAGAGGAAAGGGCAAATTGACAGAAAAGAACTCATCCATGAATGTGCCGCCATCCAACTGATAGCTCACCTGGTCTTCTTGCGCTCCGTTGGTGGAAACTGCAATCTGGCTGGGAAACTGCTTACTGACGCCCTGCAAGGAGCCGCCCCCGCCAGCGGGTGGCGGGGATGCGCCCGCCACCAGCAGCGACAGCTCTGCCGCGTTTCTGCCGTTCAGCGGAAGTTCGACCATTTGAGTCTGATTGATGACCTGACCTTGCGTACCGGTCGTGGTGTCAACCTGGGTCGCAGCCGCCTCGACGGTCACCGTCTGGGCCGCGTCGCCTATCTCCATCCGGACGTTGACCGTAACGCTCCTGTCGGCGAGCAGCGTAATGCCTTTCCGGGTAGTCTGCCGAAAGCCTTTCGCCTGCACGGTCAGAATATAGTCGGCAGGGTGCAACGCTGGAATCAGATAATCCCCTTCCATATCGGTGGTCACCGTGCGTGAAAGGCCGGTGCCGACTTGTGCAATTGTGACCGTGGCTGCGGGAATCACGGCCCCAGACGAGTCTGTTACCGTACCGCGAAGACTGGCCAGCCCTTGGGCGAACGCGGATCCGGAGAGGACCAGCGCGAACACGAGTCCAGCGAAGCAACTCGACAGGGAGCGAAAGCGCTCTTTTTTTTTTGGCTGCAATGGGTTGTCGGACACGAACATGCAGATGTCTCCTCCGATGAATTGCCGGACCCCAAAACTAGTGCGTTTGCAAAATGGCTCTATCGAGGGCGCGCGGCGCCAAGCATCCTTCCGGGACGGATTATACACCCACCCGCACTGCTCCCCGCGTCACTCCTCACTAAGCCGATCGCGCCTCTTCTACCCGGTGCCCCGCCTCTCGCAATAGCAGACCGAACTGCGCGTGCTCCCGCACGGATCGAAGCCACGGATCGTCCAGCAGCGTCTGGGGCGCTCAGAGAAACCTCCCCGTTGCGCCAGCCACAGAGCACTTATCGCTAAGTCGGCCGCGCCGATACAGGAGTAGTGCGTCGCCAGATAGATCAGCACTTCCGGGCTCATGAGCGATGGCCATCGCTTCCATCGAGCGGTATCCGTGCTTTGATACGGCCAAGCTTACGATCGCATTAGTCAGGTTCGCCTCACGCGCGTAGGTATCCGGCCAGAGTGCCCCCATGAGCGCGCTTTTCAGAACCAGATGTCCGACGCTGCACCAGGTACAGCAGCGCATCGAAGGCCTTGGAGGTCGCCACCGGCACGCCGCCCCGCTGCAGCAGCCGCGGTACGTTCTCGGGCGTTCGGCGAGCCCCATTCGCCGGCATCGAAGCCACCGGCAGGTCTGTCTCCGCCGGCCTGATCATCCTCTACCGAGTGGTCGGAGACAAAATCGTCGAGCACTGGATGTTGCAACCGCACGACGCACCTGTCGAGGTCTTCGCTCAGGGACGGCCGTCCGCGGCGTCTGCCACGGAGAAGCGGATCTCACGCGCTTCTAGCGGAGTCGCGACCAGCGCCACGGCATACTCCAGGCTCTTTTCCGGCCCGTTCGCGTAAGGGTTGTAGGGATAGACGGGCCACTCGAAACCAGCGGCCGGATCGAGCTTCAGCACCCAGCCGTGATGGCGGATCTCGCCTCCCAGTTCGGCGGGGGCCAGTTTGACGGCTTCGGCACCGACGGTGAACTTGCGGCCGGAGCCGGTCTCGAGCACTTCACCTGCTTTCAGGCAGACCTGGAGATTCATGCTGGCCGTTACCCGCCGGGCCTTGGGCGTGATCCGCGTGCGGATCTCGACCGAACGGTCCTGAGGAATCGTCACGCTCGTCTCACTGAAGAACGAGTGGTAGGCCAGGGCCAGCCGGTCCTCCTGTTCCTCCATCTGGAAACGGCTACTGATCGGAAGATGAAACGTTTGCTGGCTCATCTTTTCCCAGAAGGAGGCGAGCTCCGGCTGGCGCTTGGAACCTCCTCCGGAGAGAATCTGCCCGTATTTTTCGTGAAAGACGCTGAGGCTTCCCTGGCGATCGAGAAAGAACTGGTTGAACGGCACCGGCGGCGCCAGAATTCCGGAGAGACAGACGAACCAGGGGCCGGCTTTGCGAATGCCCGCCGGAATTTGCATGCGGTAGTGAAAGCGGCTTTCGTCCAGCGGGATGTGCGTGGCGGAGCCGCGGCGATAGTACAGCGCATCCTGGGCAATGCGGCCGAGACCTTCGAGCGAGATCGGCTCGGCCGGATAGAGCGCGGTCAGAAACTCCGCATAGCGCCGGCCATCGCCGAAATGAGAAAAACCGAAATGGCCCCAGGTGGAGAGAAACCAGTGGCGGTTGCGGTCGTTGATCGTCTCTACGGGCATGCCGTCGGGATAGGTGAAGTACTTGTGAAAATCCGTGGAGCGGCGCAGAGCCTGAATGGCGGCTGGGTCCTGGCTGAACTCGGCATACAGCGCCACGCCGGTCTCGGTCAGAAAGTCATAGCCGGTGGTAGGCCCAGCCTGCGAATGCTCGCCCCAGTATCCATCCGGCGCCTGCTCCACCGCGGCAAACCGATGCATGACACGGGCGCCCAGCTTTTCCCATTCCGGGTTGTGGAATACCCTGCCCGCCAGGTAGACGGTGGAACTCCACAGCGCGTAGTGGTTGGGGGAGGTGCCGATGAACGGCGCCTGATACCAGGGGTAGTCCTGACGCCTGGCAACATCGGCAGCGAGCGGTTCCAGGTTTTGGAGCAGCGCTTTTTTCCAGCGCCCGCGGCGCTCGGTTCCCAACTCCGATTCCAGCAGCCGGTAAGCATCCAGCCACATGTAGGTGTCGCGATGATGATCCAGGCGCGTATTGTAGCGACCCTTCTCCTGTTCGGAAACCAGCAGATCGCCGACGCGTTCGGCCAGAGCCAGGGTGGCGCGATCGTGATAGCGCGGGTTCTCAGGGGCCTTGGACGAATACAGCACCGCCGCTACCAGCACGGCCGAGGGAAAATGCTTCCAGCCTCGCGACGCCTCCAGCTTTTCCAGGCCGGCGCCTGGTTCGGCATCCAGCCGCCGGACGATTTCGGCCGCGCCTGTATCCAGCAGGCGGAAATAGCGTCCCGGCAGTTCCCCCGCCCCAAAAGCGGTCGCGCAGCAAACCAGCGCACCAAGCAGCCGTTCCGGCGCCAACAAACTCATTTTTTTGAGGATACCTCAGGCTTCAGGCGGCGGTGCCGCGCAACCCCAGGACGTCGGCACGATCCTGCATGGCCCGAATGCAGAAAGCGATATGCTCCTCGAGCGGCACGCCCAACCCGGCGGCTCCGTCGAGAATGTCCTGGCGGTTGACGGAGCGCGCGAAGGCCTTGTCTTTCATCTTTTTCCGCACGGAGGCGGCATCCACTTCGAAGACGCTGCGATGCGGCTTCACATAGGAGATCGCCGTGATGAAGCCAGCCAGCTCGTCGCAGGCATAAAGCGTCTTTTCGAGCAGAGACTCGCGAGGGACGCCGCTATAGTTGGCGTGGGAAAGAATGGCCCGGCGAATCTCTTCGCTGACGCCGCGCGCTGCCAGGATCGGCTCGCCTTTCATCGGGTGGTCCGGCGCCTGCGGATGGATCTCCCAGTCGAAGTCGTGGAGCAGAGCGGTCACCGCCCAGGTGGTCTCGTCTTCCCCAAACTTGCGGGCATAGGCGGCCACGCACGCCTCTACCGCCAAGGCGTGCTTGCGGAGCCCCTCCGATTGCGTGAACTCACAGGTAATGGCAAATGCCTGCTCGCGATCCATGGGCGGAAGCGGAGCCTGGCGCTAATTCATCCCGCACATGCCGGGATTGCTGCACCTTCCACTCGGGCAAGCGGGCATTTCCGGCGTTTTGGACAGGCCATTGGCCCGCGCGGCGAATACCGAAAGCTCCTGCCGCAGATGCTTCTGGCCGCAGGACGGGCACTCCACCTGGGCGGCATCGGCAGTGCGACGCACCAATTTCTCAAACTTGCTTCCGCAATCTTCGCAACGATATTCGTAGATCGGCATTGAACTCACTCCAGCATCAACATACAAATTCTATCAATCAGCGCGCGGATCTCGGAAGTGGGGCTTTGGTGATTGTTCACCAGGATGGAGAATGCCAGGGTGCGGCCATCTTTCCGTTCGGCATAGCCGGAGAGCGCGGTCACGTGGGTGAGCGAACCGGTCTTGGCGCGAATGCGGGCACCGGCGGCCGCCAAATCGGCGAAGCGCAGGCGCAGCGTGCCGTCTTCTCCGCCGAGGGGAAGCAGGCTGAGCCAGTTTTCGCGCTGGGACGAGGCGTAAAGATACTGCAATAGCTTGACTACGGCAGCAGGAGTCACCAGGTTCAGGCGGGTCAGGCCCGAACCGTCGTTGAGGACGTAGGCGTTGCGGTCGATACCGGCCTGATCGAGAAACGTCTTCAGTTCCTCCAAACCGGCCTCCCGGCTGCCAACCCCGCGGGCGGCCCGGCCCACCGCGCGCAGGGCCATTTCGGCGTGCAGATTCTGGCTCACCTTATTGACCACGCGCAGGTCTTCGAGCAGCGGGGCGGAGACGCGGCGGGCCAGTTCCACGGCCGTATCAGGCGCAGCCGGCTGGCCCTGCCGGAGATCCGCAAGCTGGTTGGGATAAAGATGCCGTACCTGGGGTGCGCCGCCGACCGCCACGCCGCGGCGGGAGAGCGCGTCTATCAGCGCGCGAGCCGCGTACCAGGCGGGATCCTCGATGCCGAGAACTTCGGTTTCGCCTGGATCGCGCAAGGGGATATAGCCCCAGACGCGCAACTGGCGCGCGCCCGGCTCGCGATCGACCCAGATCTTGCGCTCGCCTCCGGAACGGGTGCGGACGCGATTGTCGATCTGATAAAACTCCAGCGCGGGGAGCGGCGTCAGGCGAGCGGGATCGCCCGCGCGGGCGCCTGGCTCCACTTTGAGCGAAAAGGTGTTGTCGTTGACCACCAGCGCGTTGACCGGAGCGCCGTAGTCCCAGATGCCGTCATCGACTGCCCAGCCCTCCGGATAAGGCGCCCAGACATAGGCGGAGTCGTCGCCGGTCACATCGCCGGCTACGCGGCGGAGGCCCCGCGCTACAAGCTGATCGGCGAGTTCTTCGATCGGCTGGAGGGGATTTCCGGAAGAAGGGCCAGGTTGATAGGGAAGCGTGCGGTTCGATAGGTTGGGATCGCCGCCGCCGACCAGGCGCAGCCAGCCGACAGTGCCCGAAGCATCCGGTGCTCGATCGGACATCACCGTAGTGGAAAAACGATAATCGGAGCCCAGGCGCGCCAGAGCGAGGGCGGTGGTGAACAGCTTGGTATTGGAGGCTGGAACAAAGAAATGGTCCGGATTGTGGGCGGCGAGGGTCTGTCCGTTAGCCAGGTCCACGACCAGCACTCCGACCAGAGCGCCGCGGGCGGCCGGCGTGGTCTCCACAAGCGTTTTGATCTGGCTGTCGAGGTCGCCAGCGGAAACGGACACCGCCAAGGCCAGGAGGATCACCAGAACGCGCGATATTAGCAAGGTCATTGGCCGGTCACCTTGGCTTCCAGCCACATCAGCAGGAGCAGCAGGCAAACCATGCAGGTACCCAGGAGAGGCAGCGCCATCACGACCCCGATATCCCAGACGGCAGCCGCGTAGCCGAGGGTGGCCGGGGCCAACGTGCCGCTGAGCAGGCCGAAGGAGAAGATTCCGTTGAAGAAACCGGGATGGTAATGGGGGAAGCGGCGCCCGATGCGCTCGGAAACCAGGGGGTAGACGAACGCGAAGCCGCCGCCGATAAACAGGATGGCCATAGCGGCGCCGAATTCATTGTTGGTAGAGAACAGCAGCAGGTAGCCGAACAGAGCCGCGAGCACGCTCCCGCCCAGCAGGCGTCCGTGCCGCACGCGCGGCAGAATGGCCACGGCGCCGGAGCGCCCCACCAGCAGGGCCAGCCAGTAGAGCGCCAGCAACAGCAGCGACGTGCTCGGACTCAGGCCCAGGCGCCGGATCAGAAACAACGGCAGCCAGCCGGCAATGGCCCACTCGTTGCCGAACTGGAAGAACAGGAGCATGGCAAACATGATGGCCACCGGACTACGAAACTCCTGGAGTGTGCGGCGCGCTCCGCGGACTTCGGGGATCGCTACCGGAGGAAAGGTGGTCTTGGCGAAGATTCCGGCGAAGTATCCGGGAACGGTGGCCATCAGGATCAGAATGCTGGGCACGGTGTAGGCATAGAATGTCCCCGCCACCAGGAGGGTCACCGCCAGGCATCCCAGCCCGTAGAAGATCCCGCCATGATTGAGCGTGCCGGCGGGATCGGCGGTGTAACTGGCCGAGATGGCGTGGAATAGCGCGGGATGGAGAAGACCGGTCGCCAGCCCGATTACCGCCAGGCCGGAGATCCGCCAAATGGCTGGGAGAGGCGGCGGCACCATGGCCAGATACAAAAGCGTGGCGCACCCCAGCACCGAGGCAAAAATCAGCAGGAAACGGATTCCGCTGCGCGGCAGCAGCCACTGGGCCAGCCGTGCGGCCAGGATCATGCCCAGGTTGATGCTCAGAAAATAATGGCCGACGGAGACGAAGTCTGGCGGGTCGCGATAGTAGCCCCAGGCGGGCAGAATCGCACCGAGCAGCGCGAACAGGAAGCCGGAAAGCAGGAAACCTGACAGGAGCCTGGCGGGAGAAGAGACGCGAGTCGGCGTGGCTACTGGCGCAAGGTCGCTCACCTGACGATTGTAGCGTCTGCGCCCGGGCTGCGAATTTCGAATCTCGTATCGGCGGAGCGCCGGGATCTACGAAAAATCGTATTCGGCAGAGGACAGTCCTCGTATTTTCAATCGTTTGGGTATGGCCCACCGGTTGCACAGAGGGAGATGGGTTTTTACAGAGGTTTTGTTGCTTTGGTGCGTTGCCTCCTAATGGGCTAACCAACAGCTCCGCCCGGTCTCCATCCAACCGTGGCGGGGCTTTTTTTGTTTGCTACACTGAAGGGTCTATCAAACAGACAGGCTGATGGGGTTCTACGCTCGCTGGATGGACGGGTGGGAGCGTAAGCTGGCTACCCGCGACACGAATCGAAAAATCCGACCATTTGAATGGGGTATTGAGTGGCTGACCGGAGCGCACGCGAACGGTGACTCGCGCCGCCAGTTGCAGGCATATGTAGCGGCAGGATTGGCCAATTCCGACCGGTTCTTTTCCTACCGGACGCCGACCGACTACCGCCTGGAAGAGAGCGTACTGCGGTTTACCAGCCCGGTGCCAACCCCCTATCCGGAAAACAATACGGCCTATGCGGACTTCTTTCCGGCGGCCAAGGGGCCGCGCCGTGCCGTGGTGGTATTGCCGCAATGGAACTCCGGCGCCGAGGGCCATATCGGCCTTTGTAAATTATTGAATCGATTTGGGATCTCGGCCTTGCGAATGAGCCTGGCCTACCATGACCGGCGGATGCCGCCCGAGCTGGAACGGGCCGACTACCACTGCTCTGCGAACATCGGGCGGACCATCCATGCCAACCGGCAGTCGGTGATCGATACGCGCTGCTGCCTGGACTGGCTGGCGGCCCAAGGCTACGAGCGGCTGGGAATCCTGGGCACGAGCCTGGGCTCCAACGTGGCGTTCCTGACCATGGCGCACGACTCCCGCATTCGGGCCGGCGTGTTCAATCATGTTTCGATGAACTTTTCCGACGTGGTCTGGACGGGGCTTTCCACGCAGCATATCCGGATCGGCTTCGGCGAGGAGATCTCGCAGGACCAACTGCGCGAGTACTGGCGGATCATCAGCCCGGCAGGCTATCTGCACCGGCTGGATGGACGGCCGGGACGCAATCTGTTGATTTGGGCCAAGTACGATTCCACCTTCCTGCCCGAGTTTTCGCAACAGGTGCTGGACTACTTCCGCACGCACAAGCTGCCGCACGAGGTATTTACGCTCCCCTGCGGGCACTACACCACCGGCCAATTCCCCTACAACCTGATGGACGGGCTGGTGATGTGCCGGTTTCTGAACCGCAACCTGTAGGCCGGTATCAGATAACACCCCTGCTAATAGGGGCACGGTGGAAAATCGTTGACAAGATTCCAAAGTGCGGAGTAGCATGAAGGTATCACTGGAAAAGGAGGTGGTCCAGAAAAGAATGAGTAATAGTAGACCGCGCGAGGTGGCCGACTGTTAAAGTCGAAGCCCTAACCGTTGTCGATCCTGTTCAGTGACAGGGTCAAGTTCCTGTGGACCGGCTACCTCTCGCGTTGAAGCCCAAGCCTCAGGTTTTTTGACGGCTACCTTCGTTCCCCCGTGCATTCGTGAGAATCCACGGGGGTTCGTGTTTTGGGGCTACCACGGCTCCATGCTACACTGGTAATTCTGGAAAGGAATTCCCGTACAAGATGAAAGCTGGTATTCATCCCGCGTACAACGAAGTGAGTGTGATCTGCGCCTGCGGGCACAGCTTCAAGACGCATTCCACCCATAAGGGCGATATCCGTGTGGAAATCTGCTCCCACTGCCACCCGTTTTTTACGGGCCGTCAAAAATTGGTAGACACCGCCGGCCGGGTGGACCGTTTTGAAAAGAAGTACAAAGCTACGCGCGGCAACAAGAAAGCGCCGCAACCCGTCGCCTGAAATCCTCTGAGATTTTGGTGGGAATGGAAAGGAAGTGGGCCGGCCTCCAGGTCGGCCTTTTTCTTGCTACCGTCCCTCTTTCGCCCGACGGGCGGCTTCTTCCTGTTTGCGCTTTTCGCGTTCCGCCAGCATCTTCTCGTACTCCCCGCGCTGGGTATCGGTCAACACGGTGCGCACGTCCTGACGGTGCTGTGCCTGGATCTCTTTTTCCTGGGCTTTGATGGCATCTAGCTGGGGCTTGGTACGTTCGTGCAGGGCGCGATAGCGATCTTTGGTCTCGTCCCAGATCTGCGACAACCTGGTTACCTGGCGGTCATCCAGCTTGAGGCGCGAGCGCATCTCCTCCAGGTACCGTCTCCGGAAGTCCTCTGGCTTGGGCCTCGATGCACTGCTGGCGCTCACCGAGTTCATGGTATAGAGCCGGTAGCCGAAACCGCCCACCAGCGCGCCGCTCAGAAAGACCACCAGGAGGTACAGACCAGCCGAGAGTTTAGATCGGGGCATCACATTTCGTCCACTGGATACGTGTCGGTGTGAGCCAATTCCAGGTCGACCGTGTGGCCTCCGGACAGCGCTTCGATGTAGCCGTCGCCGTTGAATACCGAACTACGATGGGGCACGACCAGGTAAACCCCCATCGCCAGGCAGACCGCCATGGCAGCCGTAACAATTCGCGTAGCCAGACGTCCAAAGAAGAAGGAGTACCGTTGCCGCGCCTCAATCCGTTCCCAGAGCGCGGGCATAAAATTGGCACTGGGTTCCGGGGCCCGGCAGGCATCCCGGTAAGCCTGGAAGAGAGCGTCCAGGTTCGCGTCTTCGCTGCCGCGGTGTGACGAGAGCATAATTTATACCTCGGCCTTGGCCGAATCTTTCCCCCTCGAGTCCTTTGCACCAAAGGCTTTCAAGACCCGCTGCCGGGCTCGAAAAAGGCGTACCTTTAGTGCATTTTCGTTGACTCGGTAGATCTTTTCAAGTTCCTTGAGCGAAAGTCCCTCCACCTCTTTCAAGGTCAGAAGGAGCCGATCCGCTTCAGAAACCGACCCCAGCAGCGAGTCCACCATCTCGCGGACCCGTTTCTGCTGCTGCAACTCCTGATCTACCCTTCCGCCCGCCTGCGCATCCGCCATCACGACCTGTTGCTCGGACAGGTCCGACATGCGGGATTCCATGCGACGCCGCTGCTTGCGAAGGTAATCGTAAGCCGCGTTGACGGTCAGGCGATAAAGCCACGGTTCAAAGACCTCTGGTGTCCGGAGCTGATCCAAGGAAAAATAAAGCCGTAGGAAAACTTCCTGCCCGACGTCCTCGACATCTTCCGGACGCGCGATCAACCGCGCGATGGTTCCCAAAATTCGCTTCCGATACGCCAGTACGACTTCGTTGAACGCGACACTATCTCCGTCCTGTGCCCGCTTAATCAGCTCGAAATCGACCAACATGCCGCACCGCGTCGGCCGGCAATTGCGTATACCATCACTTTCGTTCAAGTAGGCGTACCGGCAACCTCCCAGGTTACAAGGGTTTGGCAGGGAA
>CAZMRK010000350.1:0-4604 GCA_964568355.1 uncultured Solibacteraceae bacterium
TTGTGCCGCCAGGTGAACGTTGTAGAGCGTTTCCACATTGTTGACCACGCAACCCACCTGGAGGGGAATCCCCGCAGGCGGAATGAGACGGCCGGTCGCGGCATAGACCAGCTCATATTCGTCGCCGGAGGGATAGAAATCGCCCAACAGGACGAACTCGATGCGGGAGGAGGAGAGATTCGCCCGCAAGGCGTCGAGCGAAGCGGCATTCTTGGACTTGATGCCGAACTTCCCGTGTTTTGCGCCGGTGGCGTCCATCATGGCGCCCATGCCAGCCAGCACCTGGGCGGGAAAATGCTTCATCAACTCGGCATCCTTGTGGATGAGGGGCTCGCACTCCGCCCCATTGGCGATCAGAAACTCCACCTGAGATTGAGCTTTGACCGAGGTAGGAAAGCCGGCTCCACCGGCGCCTACGACACCACATTCCCGCAGGAGATCACAAAGATTGGCCACAAAAACCAGATCATACGATGTTGCGCGGAAAGGTTCAAACCGGGGGCCGGTAGCGCAGCCGCGTGACTCAGTTTGTCCGCTTGCTTACGCGCGCGGTTCCGTTCGGCGACTGAGCCGCAGCCATAACGGTGTGCTATTTCCAGGCGCCCAGGAGGCGGCGGACTACCAGCAGTTCTCCCAGATGGTAAGAGGTATGGTCGGCGATCAGCAAGGCCTCGCGGAGAATGGTCTGGCCGTCCCCGTGGGGAATCCGGGCGAGCAGATCGACGGATTCGTCGGCAACCAGTTTGCACATGGCCTTAAGATCGGAGTGATAGCTCTTTACGCTGGCTTCCCAGGCTCCGGTATGGGGCGGAGCGGGAGACTTGGGCCAGTACCCCGCCGGCCAGTCCGGCGAGACGTGCTTCGGATCGCGGCTGAACTCGAGAATATCCCACTGGGCCAGCCGGATATGCTCCAGAATTTCCCAAGGCGAATGAGCCGCTCCTTCCGGACGCCGGCCCCGTAGCGCTTCGGGAAGATTGGCGAACGCATCGTCGAAGTGCACGTGCGCACCGCCTCCCTTGAGCAGGTAAAGCAGATGTTCCCGCACGGTTTTTATTATAGGTGCGAAAATCAGGATATGCGTCTCCGCCTGCTGGCCGCGGTTTTGACAGTGTGTTTCGGCACGCTGGCCCAGACCATGCTGACGATCCGGCAATTGACGACGTTTCTCAAGTCGTCTATCGAGCTCAAGCAGGACGATCGCCAGGTTGCGCGCTTTCTTTCCAAAATGAAATTGAGCCAGAAACTCGACGATCGTTTGATCGAGGAACTGGAAGGATACGGCCTCGGCCCGAAGACGGTGGAGGCGCTGCGGGCCTTGCGCGATGCCAGCGCTTCGCTGCCCGCGCCGGCGGCGGAGGGTCCGGCGCCGGTAGTGCAAACCATTCCTCCGCCCTCCAAAGAGGATCAGGAGCGGGTACTGCGAGAAGTACGGGAAAACGCGCTGAACTATACGAAAGGCCTGCCCGATTTCATCTGCACCCAGGTGACCCGCCGCTATGCCGATCCCAGCGGGCTGGAGTTCTGGCAACTGGGCGACACGCTGACCACCCGCCTGAGTTATTTCGAGCAGAAAGAAGACTACAAGCTCATCTCGATCAACGACCGCATCACCAGCCAGTCGTACGAATCGGTGGGGGGCGCCAACTCCACCGGCGAATTCGGCAGCATGCTTAAGGGACTTTTCGAGCCGGAGACGCGCGCCGAGTTCCAGTGGCTGCGCTGGGCTACGCTGCGGGGAAAGCGCGCCCACGTCTATGCGTATCGCGTGGCTCAACCCTATTCGCGGTGGAGCATCACTTATGGAGAGGATCGCAGCCTGCGCGTGGTGCCGGGATACCAGGGGTTGGTGTTCGTGGAGCGCGACACGAATATGGTGCTGCGCCTGACGCTGGAGGCGATGGAGATTCCCCCATCGTTTCCGGTGCAGCAGGCCACCACGACGCTCGACTACGATTACAGCAAGATTGGGGAGAGCGAGTTTCTGTTGCCGCTCAAGGCCGTGGTGCGGATGCGAAGCGACAAATATCTCACCAAGAACGATGTAGAGTTCCGGCGCTACCAGAAGTTCTCGGCGGATGCGAAGGTCAATTACGATACTCCTGCCGCGCTGCCGGAGGACAAGGAGCAGCCGGCGAAATAAGACGGAGTCAGGCTTTGCCGACCGGCTGCTCGCGATGCTGCGCAATATAGGCGTTTACGTAGGCCGAGAAGGCATTTTGCAGCGCCAGGCGCGCCGGCCCCCGGTTACGCAGTTTCTGGCTCTCGATTTCGAGCACCGGCAGCAGTTCCCGCGTTGTGGAGGTAATGAACACTTCGTCGGCGGCGGCGAGATCGCCGGGAGTGAGCGCCTTTTCGCCGATCGGGAAGCCCGGGACGTGAATCTCCGAGAGCAATACCTCGCGCGTCACTCCGGGCAGGCAGCCGGAACTCAGCGGCGGCGTCCACACCTGGTTTCCGTTGGCGATGAAGATATTCGCCGACGTGCACTCGGACACCTGGCCGTGCTCGTTCAGGAGAATGACCTCATCGAAACCGCGGGATTGGGCGATTTCCAGCCAGCGCAGGTTCATGGACCAGGAGAGGATTTTGGTGCCGGCAAACATGCACGCGGCATGGCGGGCCTGCTCCTGGTAGGCGAGCTTGACGCCGGCGCCCCACTCCTTGAGTCCGGAGAGCAGGGCGATGAGGTCGCTCTCGCGCTCCTGGGGTCCTTCCCAGGCGCCTCCTACATTCCGCACCACCACCACGCGCAGAGTGGCGTTAGTGGCCTGATTGGCTTCGAGCAGCTTGAGCAGATTCCGGCGCACCCGCTCCGGATCGGAGGGCAGCTTGACCTGGAACAGGGCGGCATCGCGCTGCATACGCGCCCAGTGGCGCTCGAAGGCAAACAGGACGCCATCCATGACGCGGATCGTGGTGAAGACTCCCCATCCGGCCAATAAGCCGACCTGTCCGGCGGCCAGCAGTTTGTCGCTCGATTCGCGGATCTCTTCGTTGTGCAGAATGTGACGGTACACGGTAACTCCATTTTATCCTGGTAAACTGGAACGAGGATTTGGTCGACTGAGAGTCGACGCAGCAAGCTGAAGCTTGCGCTACGTACCTTCCTTTTATTCGCTTTTCCACTCGCCTAGCGGGATCCAGCCGGTTCCTTTGCCTTGTTTGTTCTCGGCATAGGCGGAGATCTGGTGCGAGCCGGCGAAGGCGGGCTGGAAGCGGATGGCGAAACGGAGCACGAGTTGCGTTCCGGATTTCTCCACGGACGAGGTAGCTCCATCCAGTGCGCAGGTGGAGCTTTCCAGAAGGCCGGGCTTGCCCGCCGGAAGCTCCTCCGACCAGGCCGCTCCGCGCGAGACGATCCAGGCTTCGTTCTTATGGTTGTAGTCGATGAGGCATTGCTGCCCACCGGGCCCCAGGAAGCGCAGCAGGGCTCCGTTGAAATTCCGGTGGCCGTCCGCATGCGATACCACCAGGCGGAACGTCTGGCTGCTGCCCGCGCCCGAAACGGGTTCCAGGGCCTCCACGCTCATGCCTTCGCGGATCGGCCGGTCCCGCTCAAACACGTAAAACGACTTTTCGTTGGGGCCGCCGATTTGCCGGGCCAGCCGGAAAGCGGAGTTCTCGCGCATATACTGCAGCAAAGGCCCCTGAACCTTCTCACTGGGCATGTTGTAGGGCAGCAGGCCGACGCCGGGATCGCTCACGACTACGATATCGGCGCGGCGTATGTCGGCGCGATAGTCGCGGATGTCCTCCTCGAGCACGCGGGTCGCGAGCGAGATCTGGTCGGGCCCCATGTGCTGCCTGGCGAGCAGATAGGCCATACCGGGCTGGGTCAATAGACCAGCGGTGGGGAAGAATACGCTGCCCCGGCCACCCCGCGCCTCGGCGGCCAGAGTGCCGGCAAGCTCCCGCAGCATCTCGCCGGACCGGCGGATAGCGGGGTCGTCGGCATCGCCCCATCGGGCCCAACGGAATCCGGACAGCGCACCGGCGCCTACCAGCAGCGCCATCCCAAAAGCCGTCACCGAGCGCGGGCCGCCGCGCGAGGACAGGCCGAAGATCGCGCCCAGGATCAGGCATGCGTCCAGCATGACCAGCCAGCCGAACGTCGCGTTCCCGAACAGCGCTTTGTTGGGCAGCAGGGCGGGTACCGCGTAGGCGAGCAGGAGCGCGGCGAAGGCCCAGAGAACGGCGTCCCGTTTCCGGCGATCGCGGCTCAGAAAGGCCCAGGCAGCTCCCGCGAGCAGCACGGCCGCGAAGGCCGGGCGGAATCCTAGAAACATGGCATCGCCGCCGGGGCCGAACAGATAGTAGCCCAGGTGCGTGGCCAAATCTCCTTGCAAGACCCAGAAGCGCCGGTGCGACGAGAGCAGAGCGTCGGCCAGATAGTTCCACTGCTGCCGGAAGCCTGCCAGAAAATAAAGCAGGGAGACTGCCACCGCGATCGCGGCAATCAGGACGGCCCGGGCGGCACACGTTCGCCAACCGTCCGGCGAGCCGCTTTTCTCCAGCGCCGCCTCGCGCCAGGCACGCGCCCAGGAGATCGCCAGGGCGCCGGCCAGAAACACCAGGGTGCCCGGAAAGATCGAGGGCTTGGC
>CAZMRK010000351.1:0-11241 GCA_964568355.1 uncultured Solibacteraceae bacterium
CGAAGTTCTTCCCGATGTGGGCACTCGCACGCTACCGTAACCTGAAGGCCTCGAATACCAAGGCCGTGCTCGTCGGGATGTAAAGTGGCTCTAGGCTTCGTCATCGCCGCAACGGGGTTGAAGGCCGAGGCGCGCATCGCTGAGCGGCCGGGACACGTGAAAGCCGTTATCGGTGGTGGCCGCGAAGACCGCCTCGCAACGCTACTTCAAGAAGGACTGACGGAAAGCACGCGCGGCCTTATCAGCTTTGGCATAGCGGGCGGGCTCCGGCCCGGACTGAAGCCCGGCACAATCATCGTCGGCACGTCGGTGCTGCACAGTAGCGGCAGGATATATCCAGCAGACGCGCGCTGGAGCGATCGGCTGTTCGAGGCTCTACCGAACGCCGAAAGCGGTCCGGTTACAGGTTCGAGCACGATCATCGCCAATCGCGACGAGAAGCACGCCATCTATCTCAAATCTGGTGCGTTTGCGGCCGATATGGAAAGTCACGTCGTGGCGCAGATGGCCGCCGAGAGGGGACTACCGTTTGCGGTCCTGCGAGTGATAGCCGACCCGTCGACGCTGAGCCTGCCACCCGCAGCCGTCAACGGTCTCAATCCGGACGGCTCGCCGAACCTCGACGTCGGCGACAACCAGTCGCAGTATACGCAGCCCAGCATCGATTCGATCGCGGAATTCCGCGTTCTGCAAAGCGGCTTTAATGCCGAATACGGCCGGAATTCCGGCATGGTCGTGGCTGTGCAGACGAAATCCGGGTCGAATACTTTTCACGGCACACTGTACGAATATTTACGAAATAACAAGCTGGATGCGAAATGTGTACTGTGCAATACGCTACAGCCGCAACTGAGATACAACCAGTTTGGAGGCAATTTCAGCGGCTGGGTGCCGATACCGAAAATCTCCAGCAAGAACAATAAGCGCGTATTTTTCTTCTATAACCGCGAGATGACCCGCCGCGTGCTGCCCTCGAGCACTTACAAAGACATCCCCGACTCGCGCATTCTGAACGGCGACTTCAGCCCGTGGCTGCTGACCACCAATATGCAGTACGCGCCGCAGTTCAAGAACGGGACGGTTTTCCAGCCTGGATCGATCGTCCGCGACGGCGCCGGCAACATCATCGACGGCGTGCCGTTCGCCGGCAATGTGATCCCCAAGTCCATGTGGCAGCCGCTCAGCGCGAATTTGCTGAAGGTCTACACACAGATCCCGGGATACGAGAGCTTTCCGGCGGCGCCAAATCCGGGATATGTGCGCTACTACTACAACAATCCCAGCCGCCTGATCAAAAACCAGGATCTGCTGCGAATCGATTACACCATCAGCGACAAGAGCAACGCCTACTTCCGCTGGGTCAATGACTATCAGCGGGAACAGAACCAGAACGGCATCTGGGCCGGGCAGAATATCCCCATTCAGCCGCAGCGGCGCCCCAAGCCGGGTAGTTCCTGGGCGCTGAACTTTGTCAACGTCATCAATCCGTCGCTCTCGAGCGAGACCGTCCTGTCCTACAACCACCAGAGCCAATCGCTGTCGATTGTGGAGCCGAACCCGATCGATCGCGACGTCTTGGGCGCCAACTGGACGCAGCTCTATCCGATGACCAACCTCACGAACTCCATCGCGGATGTCAGCGCATCCCCCATCAGTTGGAACATCGGCGACCCCGGCTGGCATAACGACGGCAAGGACTATGCCATTGCGGAAAACGTCTCCTGGCTGAAGGGATCTCACACCTTTAAGTTCGGCTTCTACTACAACCGCGACGACAAGAAACAGACCTCGACCTGGCCCATGAACGGGAACATCAACTTCGATTCCACCTCTTCGATGCCGATGGATACCGGCAACGGCCTCGCGAATCTCATGCTCGGAAACTTCCAGAACTATACCCAGAACAACGCGCACGTCTATCCGTACTTCCGCTTCCTCTCCTACGAAGCGTTTGCCCAGGATAGCTGGAAAGTCTCCAGGCGGTTAACCGTTGAGATCGGGCTCCGTTTCGCCAGGATGGTTCCGACCTTTACTTATACCCGCGCCGGCGATCCGCTCGGAGAAGGCACCTGGAAACTCTACACGGTGGACCTCTCCAAGTACGATGCCACCCGGCGGCCGACTATCGATCTGAGCACGGGAAAACTGATCGGCGATCCCATGACGGCACTGTCATCGCTCGGGCTGGTATGTGATCCGTGCTCCGGAGTGCCGCGTGGTTTCTCGCCCACCAAAAATCTGTTTGCGCCTCGGATCGGTTTCGCCTACGACGTGTTTGGCGACGGAAAGATGGCGCTCCGTGCCGGCTTCGGTATTTTCAACGAGCGGCTCCGCCAGAACAACTTTTACTTCGGTGCCGGCGGGCAATGGCCCAATCTCACTTCGGCCTCGGCGCTCAACGGCAACGTCTCCAATATCGATATGAGCGTGACCTCCGGACCCGCTCCGGCCATCGCTCCGCCGAGCATGAGAGTCTGGCCCTCCGATAACACCGTCCCCAGTATCTACTCCTGGTACATGAGCGTCCAGAGGGAGATGCCGGGCCGCTTCACGCTGGACCTGTCGTACGCGGGCAACCGCGCCATCCACCTGATGGACCAGCGGCTGGTGAATGCTGTGCCGGCCGGCACCTTCATCGCGAACCCCGGCCTTTCGCAGTCGGTCAACTACCGGAACGATGCTCTCCGGCCGTATTACGGGTGGGGGCAGCTTACGGCGATGGAGACCCTGGCTTACTCCTCTTACAACGCCATGATGCTGCGGGTCAGCCGGCGCTTCGCCAACAACTTCTATGTCAACTTCAACTACACCTGGTCGAAGGCGATGAACCTGGTGGACAACGACTCGGACGCCATCATCAACCCGTACAACCTGCGTCAGAACTGGGCTCCGGCCGGATACGATCAGACCAACGTCATCACCACTGACTTCACCTACGCGCTCCCGAGACTGTCGGGGTCGCTCGACAGACCCGGCCTGCGAACGGTCCTCAACGGTTGGGAAGTCAGCGGCATGATCCGAGTGCAATCGGGTCTGCCGTTCTCGGTTACTTCGAACGGGTCCACGATGGGAGTGGACGCGGGCGACCAGTATCCGGACCTCGTCGGCGATCCCTACGCGGGCCAGAGCAAGGATCAATGGATCAATCCCACGGCCTTCCGGCGTCCGCTGGACGGCCAGTACGGCAACCTGCACCGCAACGCGTTGCGGAGGCCCGGAATCCGCAATGTGGATGCCAGCCTGATCAAAAACTTCGACATTCGGGAGAGGATGAAGGCGACCTTCCGGTTCGAGGTTTTCAACCTCTTCAATCACCCGCAGATCTGGACTCTGAATACGAGCTTCACGGGCGATAACCCGGGCAGTGCGATTTCAAGCAGCCTCAAGAACTTCGGAACTCCCAGCGAATGGCGCGAGGCTCGCATCGTACAGTTGGCTCTGCGATTCAGCTTCTGAGCTGTCCGAGCCCCGTCGCGCGGAGTGGCGGGGCTCCTATTTCTTCTGCCGCCAGAAATCCGGATCCGGCGCGGCAAATTCGTCCGATACCCAACTGATGCCCGGCTCCACGCGCAGCAGCAGATGTTCGCGGCTGACCTCGGCCGATTTCGCGGCTCCCGCCGCCCCCTCGGCATAGGCGGGAGGCCGGCTCAGCGCTTCGTCAAAGGTTTTCAGCGACGCCAACGGCGCCAGAAAAATGTAAGTGCCGGAGGGAGCGCCCGAGACCACCTGGTAGGCGACATCCGGCCGGTCCAGGTTCATGCTGTCGTAGAGGAACCGGCGGGCCTTCACCATCTCCGCGAACTCCCCTTCGCTGCCCGGACGGATCCGGAAGATCGTCACCTGGAAATAGCGCGCCTTCGGGAACATTTGGATCGCCTGGTCGGGCCGGTAGCTCCAGCCGGGCCGGTAAATCCCGATCATCTTGCGGGTGGCCGCCAGCGCCTGCTCCAACAGGGGGTCGGCCTGCTGATCCGTCGCGGAGACCAGGGGCCGCAGAGCCTTATCCACTTCTTCGATTCCGCTGAAGGAGCCGTGCGCCTCCAGCAGCCAGGTCTCCGCCGGCCCGGTGACCGACGTCATCCCCAGGACATTTACCTGGGCTCCGGCATCCGCGTAGCGCCGGATGATCGTCGGATCGTTTCCCGGCCTCCGCACCAGTTGCACCACTGGAGGCGGGTCGGCAGCCAGCGGTACGGCCGCTCCGCAGATCAGAATTCCGGTAACCAGGATGGTCTTCATCGATACCCTCTCATCAAAGACGGATCATCAGCCGAATCTGTTGACTCCGGCCCGGTGCCGGGCAGACCAGTACCGGTGTCGGCCTTTTCACATGTTACGAATCTTCGGCTGACGACACTACCCAGCAAAACCGAACGGGACGCCCCGCGTCCTCGAACTCCGGAATGCACGGAGGAGGTATCGTCATGGCCGACAACGCCGCCACTCTCGCGGCTGAGATTTCAGCCGTTCGGCCCCGGGACTATGCGCTATGGCCGTTTTGTTTTTCCTTCGGCCTCCAGCGACATTCTTTTTATGTGTTGCGCGCCATCAGCGTCTTCTATTTCAGAAGCTTTACGCGCGACGATGATACCGCCCAACTGCTGCACAGCTATTTCTTTGCGGCGCTCTCGCTGGCTCCGGTCTGTGTGGGCGCGTTCGTAAGAACCCTGCCGGCGCAGCGCCGGGCCGTCTATCTCGGCGAGGCTCTGCTCGCCGGAGCGTGCGCCCTGCTGGCTATCGATATCAGCCGCTACCTGGCCGCCGCTTTGCTCATCGCCGGCGTGGGACTGTTCAACGTCAGCTTCAAGACGGTGTTTGCCGCTTCCTTGAAGCAGCGCGGCGCGGATCTCGATGCCGGGTTTACCTGGCTCTATCTGTCCGTCAATCTCGGCTCGTTCTTTGCTCCGCTGCTCTTCACGCGGCCCGATCGTTCCGCGTTTGCCTGGTGTGTCGCCAGTATGCTGCTGTCCCTGGCGTTCTGGTGGATGGCCATGCGCGGAGAGGAGCTCCTGCTGGATTCCTCACCGCTGGATCGCGCGCGCCATGCCCTTGCGGCCCGCCGGCCCGCCTCGCGGAGCATCTTCGGCGTGCTGATCCTGATCCTGTTCAGCATCCTGTTTTGGCTGGGCTTCGAGCTGAAATCAGGCCGGCTCAATCTCGAGGCCGCGAACCCGGCAGTCATGCGGCAGACCCTTTTCGGGCTCGGCTTTTCCGGCACCAGGCTGCAGGCTGTGAACCCGGCTGCGGTGATGCTGCTCGGCTTCGTTTTTGCGTCCCTGTGGCAGGCGCTGGCCCACAGGGGACGGGAGCCGCATCCCGTCGCGAAAATGAGCATGGGCCTTGTCTGCCTGGGAACCGGCTTTCTCGTTCTGCAATTCGGATTGTCGTTTTCTCACGGACAGCCGGTCTCGCCGGCCTGGTTCATCGGCTTGTACATCTGGCACTCGATCGGAGAGTGGTGCTTCGAACCGATCGGCCAGGGCTTCGTCCTGGCCAATTCGCCGGAGAAGGCGCGGGCATTCCTGCTCGCCCTGTGGGAATCGACCGGCGCCGTCGCGTTCATCGGCGGCGCTCAGGCTTCGCATCTCCTCCAGGGCAACCTGTACCTGGTCATCGGAACGGCCGCTGTTTGTGCCGGTGTGCTCCTGATGGCCTTGCTCCCGGTACTCAAACAACTCCTTAAGGAAAGATAAATGATGGACCTCGATCTGGTCGTGCGGACTTTTTCCGTGAGTAGCTGTGCGGGCGCTATCGGTGGTTTCGTGGGCGGCATCAATACCGCCGAAGGCAACCGCGTTCGTTGGATCGGCCGGCCGGCCCGCAGGCCTGGCAACGGGGATGGCCCCCGTCCGATTGACCTCGGCTTTCTCGGCGACATCCTGGTGGGAGCCGCCGCCGGCATCGCCATCGTGTTTTTCCTGAACATCGGCGGCACCACCCAAACCAGCGTCGATGCGGAGTATTATCTCCGTCTCATCCCCCTTGCTTTGATGGCCGGCGTGGTGAGCAAGCGGGCCCTGGCCGGCATGTCCGAGGCCGTCATCGGGAAATTGGTGTCCGATACCGAACGCCTGCGCGAAGGCCAGGCGCGTCTCCAGAATCAATTGACCAAGCTGGACTACATCAACGATCTCGTGCAGGAAGGAGAGGGCTATCTCAAAGAGGGAGAGGCCGAGCGCTCCCATCCCGCGAAGCGCATCGCGAAGTATGAGTCGGCCAGGGATACCTTCCTCAAGGCCATCGAAGTCGATCGCGGTCACTCGGTCGCCTATATCTGCCTGGGCAAAGCGCTCAAACGCCTGGCCGCTGAAACCACCGAGGAAAAGGGATATTCCCGGTTGATACGCGAAGCCATCGAGGCCACCTCGGAGGCGATCAAGCTGAATCCCACTTACGATCGCGCCTATTACAATCGCGCCTGTTATAAGGCGCTCGCGGGCGTCGCGGCGTCCGAGATCCTTCCCGACCTCGAAAAAGCGATCGAGTTATTCGAGCCGAATCGCGCCTTTGCCCAATCGGACGGGGATTTCCAGTCCATCCACAAGGATCCCTGCTTCGCCGCTCTCGTGCTCGGCAATGCCGCCAGGAAGACCGCCGAAAACGTTGCCGTGGGAGCACGCGAGACGGCCGCCTGAACAGCGTGTGGGAAATCGCACACTTCTCGAAAAAGCCTGCATTTCTTCCGGCGAGCCGCAAGGCGCGGTGTATAATCCCATCTACCCGGAATCGGAATAACCAGAAAAACTCCCGGGGTAACCAAGCCAAATTGCATCCGGAAATTCACCTGCGAGGAGATGTTCATGAAGCCGAAAAAGGGGGGAATGCGGGATCATTTTGCGGCTGCCGTTTCGCGGCGCAGCGTGTTGAAAGGGGCCGCGGCCTTTGCCATGGCTCGCTCCGTAACTGTTATGGCTCAGCAAAGCTCGAACGCTTACGCATATGTAGGCACCTACACTCCCAATGGAAAGGGCATCCATGTGTTTAGCCTGGATCCCTCCAATGGAAATTTGACTTTCGTCAAAGCTTATTCCGAGATCGCCAGCCCGTCCGCCCTGGCCTTGGATCCGCATGGCCGCTTTCTGTTTGCGGTAAGTGAGGTGTCCAATTACAAGCCGGTCAGTTTTGGAGGCGGAGGCCCCACCGGTGCAGTGGCCGCCTACACCGTGGATCGAGCTACCGGGGATCTGAAACTGGTAAACGTGATGAGCTCCTATGGCGCCGGTCCGGCGCACATCGCCGTCGATCCCACCGGACAGTATGTGTTCGTGGCCAACTATGGCGGCGGTTCGGTTTCGGTGATCCCGTACAACCAGAACTCCGGCGCGCTGGGTCTCCCCACCGACGTCCGCGTGCTCACCGGCCCGCTCGGCCCCACCACGGCGGAGGGCGCGCCTCCGGGCAGCTTTGCCAATAGCGGCCACGACGCGCATCATGCCCACATGGCGGCCACCGATCCTTCCGGGAAGTGGGTGCTGGTCTGCGACCTCGGAAATGATCAGGTCGACGTCTGGCAATTCGATACAGTCAGCGGCCGCCTGAATACCAGCTTCCCCACGGGCGTGGTTCCTCCGGGAGCCGGAGCGCGCCACTTTGCCTTTCATTCGAACGGCCGCTGGTGCTATGTGATCAACGAAGAAGCCTCTACGATGACCTTCTTCACCTTTGACCCTTCGTCCGGAGCGATGGAAGCGAAACAGACGCTCTCGACGCTGCCGGAGGGCTTCACCGGCACGAACTATACCTCCGAGGTGGGGATTTCGTCGGACGATAAGTTCCTTTACGGGGTCAACCGATTGCACGATACGGTCGCGGTCTTTTCGATCGACAGCGCTACCGGCGCACTCACACTTATAGGAGAGACGCCAACCGGCGGCGACTATCCGCGCAGTTTTGCGTTCGACCCCTCGGGCAACTATCTCTACGTGCTCAACCAACGCTCCGACAACATTGGAGTGTTGAAGGTCGACCGCAGCACCGGGCTCCTCACCCATACCGGCCTCTACCCGGCCTGCGGCAGCCCCTCCTCCATCGTCTTCCTGAGTTAGCAGGGGAGCACGATCTCGACGCGGCCGATAAATCGAGCGCTACATCACATTCCTCACGTAGCGCAAGCTTCCAGCTTGCCGCGTCGATTTCGAATCGACGAACCTAGCCAGCCTATTCGGAGAACGGCAGTTTACGCACTCGGAGACGGCCGTTTCGAAAAACGGCAACGCATCCGCTCATCAGCTCTGGCTCAAGTACTGGCAGAGCGACCAGCAGCATAGCAAAGTAATTGGAAGCGACCAGTAGATTTGGGTCTCGGAACAGGATAAATGACGGTCGGTCTGCATCCTGGGCCGCGAGAATTGCGCCGAAGTCGGAGTCCGCCGATACGATGATACGGTCTTCCTCGAGGGCTCGCGCCAGGATAGCTTCATCTTTAGCTGCATGCATCCGGTAAGCCCGGACATGTACGGCGTCGTGGCCTGCGGCCACCAGAAGGTCTGCCAAACGCGGCGGGAGGGCGTTATCGATGAGGAATTTCAAGCTGAGTACGGAAGAGGCAATTCCCGCTCCATTGCCGAAGCTGCGGCAAAGCGCAGGCATTCGCGGATGTCCTCGGCCTGAAGATCCGGATACTCAGCTAGAATCTCACGCTCCGACAGTCCGCCGGCCAGCAACCGCAGCACGGTAGCGACTGGAATCCGCAGATGTCGTATGCACGGAACACCGCCCATCTGCGCAGGGTCAACTGTAATGCGCTCGAAATTTTTCATGGCCGTCCCGTCACAATTGTCGCAACTTACGGTACGTCCCGCAAACCCGAACCTGGCATTTTCAAGTCAATTCCAAGTCGATGGCGCATGGCAGTTCTGCTTTTAATTTGCAACGTTTTTCTCCTTTCTGCATCCAACCCAATAGTTCCCGGATGGCCAAGTTGTGCGAAGCTGAAACAATCAGGTGAAAAAATGGCCAAGCCCGCCCTGTTAACCGTGGATGACGATCCGGAAGTCCTCAGGGCAGTGGAGCGCGATCTCCGCCGGCGCTATGCGGACAAATATCGTGTGCTGTCGGCTTCTTCCGGGGCCGGTGGTTTGGAACTGCTTGCCAAAGTGCAGCAGCGCGGTGAGCCGATCGCCCTGCTTCTGGTGGATCACCGCATGCCGCAGATGAATGGCATCGAGTTTCTGGCTCAAGCCATTCGCCTCTATCCCGAGGCGCGCCGCGTGCTGCTCACCGCTTACGCCGATACCGATGCGGCTATTCGCGCCATCAACGAAGTCAAGCTGCATCACTATCTGCTCAAGCCTTGGGATCCGCCTGATCAGAATCTTTACCCGGTAATCGATGACCTGCTGGATGACTGGCAGGGCGGCTACCGGCCGCCGTTCGAAGGGATACGGCTGCTCGGCACCCGCTGGTCGCCGCGTTCTTACGAGGTCCGCGACTTCCTCTCGCGCAACCAGGTGCCCTACCAATGGCTGGATGTGGAAACCGCGGACCGCGATCCCGATGTGCGCCGGTTGATCGACAGCATTCCCAAAGACGAGCTGCAACTGCCGCTGGTGTTGTTTCCCGACGGCACGCGCCTGCCCGAGCCCAAGGCTGCGCAGCTTGCCGACCGGGTCGGTCTGCGCACGCGGCCGGGCGCCGGCTTTTACGATCTCGTAATTGTGGGCGGCGGCCCCGCCGGCCTGGCCGCCGCGGTGTACGGCGCCTCGGAAGGACTGCGCACGGTGATCGTGGAACGTGAGGCTCCTGGAGGGCAGGCCGGCCTCAGCTCCAAGATCGAAAACTATCTCGGTTTTCCCGGCGGTGTGAGCGGCGCCGATCTCACTCGCCGCGCTGTGGCCCAGGCCCGCCGCTTTGGTGCGGAGATCCTGGCGCCGCAGGAGGCCGCCGGCCTGCGAACGCAGGGTTCCTATCGCATCGTTGCGATGGCCGATGGCTGCGAACTGGTCTCGCACGCCATCCTCATCGCCACCGGTGTGCAGTGGCGCACGCTCAGTGTCCCCGGTATCGACCGTCTGGCAGGCGCCGGCGTGTACTATGGCGCGGGCCCTACCGAAGCCGTCTCCTGTCGCGGCGAAGTGGTCTACATTGTAGGCGGCGCCAACTCCGCCGGCCAGGCCGCGCTCAATTTCTCGCGCTATGCCGGACAGGTGGTGATGCTGGTGCGCGGCGAGTCTCTGGCCGCATCCATGTCCAAGTACCTGATCGACGACATTGCGGAGACTCCGAATATCGAGGTGCAATTCGACAGCCGCGTTGTCGAAGTGCACGGCGTCGATCACCTGGAAGCGCTCTCCGTTCACTGCGGCCGCACCAAGTCCGTCGAGCGCGTGCCGGCTGCCTCGCTGTTCATCTTTATCGGCGCGCAGCCGCGAACGGAATGGCTGGCCGGCGCAGTCGAGCGGGATGAGCACGGCTTCATCCTGACCGGTCCGGCATTGATCCGCGACGGCAAGCGCCCGCGCGGCTGGATCGATCGCGATCCCGGCCTGCTGGAAACCAGCGTCCCCGGTGTATTCGCGGTGGGTGATGTGCGCCACGGTTCCGTCAAACGCGTGGCCTCGTCGGTGGGCGAAGGCTCTATTGCGGTGCAGTTCGTCCATCAATATCTGAGCAAAGTCTGACATGAGCAGCCTCGTCGATGATCTGCGCGCGATCCGGGTTTTCTCCGATTTACCTCAGGATGGTCTGGAGTGGTTGGCCTCGCGGATGGTGGAGGTCCGCCTGCAGGTGGGCGAAGCCTTTCTGCGCGAAGGCGAGCCCGCCGACAAGATGATTGTGATCCTGGAAGGCGAGGTGCATGGGCGCGCGGCCTCCGAAGCCGCGGATGTTCCCATGTACCTCGTCCGCGGCGGCGAGGTCACCGGCAAGTTGCCGTATTCGCGCATGACCTACTTCCCGGTCACTGGCCGGGCGGTGGTCCCTTCGCGGTTAGCCTGGCTCGGCGTGGAGCACTTTGACGAAATGCTGAAGCGCATGCCGATGCTGGGTCCCAAGCTGGTAGGTGTAATGGCCGATCGCATCCGCAGCAGCACCAAAATGGTGGAGCAGCGGGAACGCCTGGCGGCGCTGGGGAAACTTTCCGCCGGCCTGGCCCACGAGCTGAATAATCCCGCCTCGGCGGCGCGGCGCAGCGCTGACGGACTGCGCGAAACCTTTCAGCGGCTTCGGGCGGCAAATCGCCAACTGGACGCCTATCCGTTTTCGAACGAACAGCGCGCCTTCCTGGCCGGCTTGGAACAAGAT
>CAZMRK010000352.1:0-7623 GCA_964568355.1 uncultured Solibacteraceae bacterium
TCGAGCGGCGCTCCGTAGAGCCTGGCGAAAGTTTCGCGGCACAAATCGCAGAGGCAATTGCCGGTATAGGTGTATCCCGGTTCTTCGATGTGGATGCCGCCCAGCTTGGGATATCGCTCCATCATCCTGGCAAGATGGCCCAACTGCCATTTGCGCATCCCGGGATGCTGCGGGCAGACATCTTCCCACTTGCGCGGGGCAATTTTGCCGGTTACCGGGTCGGGCCGGAATTCGTTGCTGCGCAGCGCGGCCCATTTCGAGTCGCCTCCGACGCGCGGATTGTAGTCCGAACTTCGCTCATTGCGATACTCGGTAAAGGCATACCAGGTGTGCACGGCAAGACCCACCCGCGCCGATTCCTCCACCAGCACACCCAGCGAATCCCAACCTGCGTTGGGGATCTCTTTTCGATACTCGGCGTCGTCCAGCGCGACGAGATAGTTGCTGGTGACCCACGGCAAGATCAGATTGAAGTTGTGTTCGGCAAGTTTTTGGACAGTCCTGTGGACCTGTTCCCGGCCCTTGGCAGCATCCGCATCGAACATGTTGGGCAGATGCAGCCATACCGCGCGGGCCTCGCCCGCGGTGCTCGGAGCGGCGGCGAGCGATGCGGGAACTAGTGCCAGAAACTCGCGTCTGGCGATCTCGGACATGCCTTCGAGCGTATCATGGCGGCCAGTGGAATTCGTGTGAGAAATCGAAGCCCTGGTCAGGCTAAGATGTGGGCATGCGCTTCGAGTGCCAGCCGGGATGCACGGCTTGCTGCACACAAAAAGGATTCGTATATCTGACGGAAGACGACCTGGTGCGCATCGCGGCCCACCTGGGCATGACGCCGGACGCGTTCGAAAAGCGCTACGTCTATCGCACCGCCCAACATCGCCGCCTGCGCACCCCGCGCGAGACACGTTGCCACTTCCTCCGCGGCGACGGCTGCTCCATTCACGCCGTCAAACCCACCCAGTGCCGTATCTTCCCCTACTGGCCGGAACTGGTCGATAGCGAAAAAGAATGGTACAAAACCGCGGCCTGGTGCCCCGGCATCGGCAAAGGCGAACTGGTGCAAATCGAAACCGCCCGCGAACTGGCCCGCGAGATGCGAGCATCCTATCCCGGCCTCTATCCTCCTAAGCGCACCTGACCCACCGTAGCGCACGCTTCAGCGGACCGCGCCGGCACTCTTGCCGACGTGCTCCCCTACTCCGATCGCAGCGCCTCCATCGGATCGATCGAAGCAGCCCTCCGCGCTGGCAGGAACGCCGCCGCGGCGGCCGCCGTGAGGAACAGACCAGTCACCATCAGAATGATCGGCAGCTCGACCGCCTGCACTCCATAAAGCAGTTTTTGCACCACCCGTGCAGCCAGTATGCTCGCCGCCAACCCGCTAACCAGCCCCGTGAACACCGGGATACTCGCCGCGCCGAAAGTAAGTGCATAGACCTTGCCCCGGGTCGCGCCAAGCGCCATGCGCACGCCGATCTCCTGTTTGCGGCTGGCCACGGAATAGCTCAAGACGCCATAGATCCCCAGCATGGCGAGCAGAAGAGCAGCCATCCCGAACGACACCAGCACCAGGGTTTGAAAGCGTTCAGGCGCCAGCGACTCCGTCAACTGGGCCTCCAGCGTTTTGACGCGCGCGATCGTGATGTCCGGGGCCTGTTTCCAGATCGCCTCGCGCATGTTGGAAACCAGGTCCTCCGCGCTCTGCTCGCCGCGTGCCACAAAAAATATGGTATTCGGCGGCCGATAGTTGTAGTACACGTAAGCCACTCTGGCCGGCGGCGCTTTGAGCGAAGTGCTGCGGGAATCGGCAACAATCCCGATCACGGTGTATGTTCGACCGAGAACGTTGACTTGGCTGCCAATGGGGTCGTCGCTGGCCCACAAAGCTTTTGCCTCACCTTCCGACAGAACGATGTGATTCACATTGCGGTCGCGCTCTTCAAAGAAACGGCCCGCAAGAAGCTTTTGGCGCGTGGCCTCGAAATATCCGGGGCTCACCCAGCGCGCATTGACTAGCGGTCCTTCCTGATTGGGGCGGTCAACCCGCCGGAGGAATTCGATCCAGGACTCTCCTTCGAGCGGCATCGCGCTTACCAGGCCGGCGGCCCTTACCCCGGGAATAGCTCGCAAACTCTGAAGGACGCCATCGTCGAAAGCAATGCGGCTCTGCTCGGTGCTGTAGGTTTTGGGAGCAAGCCTGACCTCGGCCACGGCGACGTGCCCGGTTTCGAATCCCTTGTCCTGGTGAAGCAGATACAGCAGGCTCTTCGTGAAAAGGCCGGTGAGGAGCAGGAGCATGGTGCAACCGAAGACCTGAAGCCCCATCAGCCAGGCCCGAAGGCGATAGCCGGGCCTGCTGCCGAGCGTGCGGCTGCTGTTCTGCTGGAGAGATCCCTGCGGATCACTCGAAAGGAGCCGGAGAGCGGGTATTAGTCCCGAAAGGAGGCTTGCCAGGAATGCAACGCCGGCCGAGAAGGCGAGCACCGTGAAATTGAGATGGATCTCGGCGAGGCGCGGCAGGTCCACCGGAGAGTAGCGGCGAAAAAGGCTCGTTCCGGTAGCGGCGAGCAGAATGCCGGCCGTGCCGCCGGCCGCGGCCAGGAGCAGGCTTTCCGCGAGCGAACTCCAGATCAAACGCCATTTTGGGGCGCCGAGAGCCCTGCGCACGGCGGCATCGCGGCGGCGGGCCAGGCCGCGTCCCAGTTGGGCATTGGCGAGATTCAGGCAGCCGATGAGCATGAGCCCGCAGACCGCTCCCATCAGCAGCCAAAGGCCGGTCCTGGCATCGCCGACGACGGCTTCCTGCATCGGCTGCACAACAGCGCCCAGAGCGCCGGGTTCTCGCGCCGCGCCCGCTGGCATCTGCTGCTGAACTTGAGCTTGGATCGCGTTGAGCTGCGCCTCGGCTTCCCGGATGGTGGCTCCTGTCCGGAGGCGCCCCAAAGTAATCCAATTGCCATAGTTGCCATTCCACTCCATTTCGCTGAAATTCAGTGCGGCGGGAAGAAAAACAGCCGGCTCCGGAGCGCTGGTTAAGGGCTGTTTCGAGCGAAATGGCCTCAAAGCGTTCGCGTTGGGAAAGCGAAACGTCGCCGGCAGAACACCGACGATCTCACGCGGAATATCGCCGACGCGGATCTTTCTGCCGATCGCGCCAGGGTCGCCATGGAACAGACTTTGCCAAAGCGCATAGCTCAGGATCGCGACGTCGTCGTGGCCCGCTATGCCGTCTTCCGGGAGAAAACCGCGGCCAATGAGCGGCGGCGTCTGCAGGATCTCGAACAGGTTCGGCAGGCCGACGACCGTCCCGACCAGCCGCGGATGATCCGTTCCAACCGTCAGACCCATGGAGGAATTGCGAACCACCGTTAAGCCGCTGAACGCAGTGGCTCGCTTCTGCCAAAGGTCCACATGGCGGGGGTTCGGCCCGGTGGTGCCGGTGGCATCGAGAAACCGGACCCGCTCCCATGCCACCACCAGTCTGCCGCTGTCGTGATAGGTGAGCGGCTTCAGGATTACCGAATTCACTACGGTGAAAACCGCCGTGCTCGCGCCGATGCCGAGCGTGAGCGTCAGGATGGCCGTCGCTGCAAAACCGGGGCTTTTCCGAAGATTCCGCGCGGCATAGCGGAGATCTTGAAGGAGAATCTCCCAGAGCCGCCAGCCCCACATTTGACGTACCTTCTCTTGGGTGGCGGCGAGGTTGCCGAGCGCCCTGCGGGCGGCGTAGCGCGCTTCTTCCGGAGGCAGGCCAGCCTCCTGTCGCTCCTCGGCTTCCAACTCCAAATCCGACCGCAGTTCCCGCTCCAGATCCTTCTCACGTTGCTCCCGCGACGGCCACCAGCTCATATCAGCGCTCCTCGGGCATCACCTCAGCAGACATTCTACCCGGAATTCGATCAACGGAGTAGACGGCCTACCGAGGGATTGGTTAGCGCCGGGCCGGAGATAGCTCCAACACAGCTACTCGTGCCGCAGGCACACTGCCGGGTTCAGTCTCGCGGCGCGCCGTGAACTCCCGGCCGCGATGCAGTGCGATGCCCAACGTCCGAAAATAGGCTGGAGTGATGGAGCGGTAACGCAGGATCGTCCATCGGCTAATCGGCAGGTGCCGATTCTCTTCTGCTATGGTTCCACGACCCTCCCCCTTACTCTGTGCCCACAGCGGCAGGGTGCTGACCGCAGCCGCGCCCAAAACGCCCGGTAATGCGGAGCAGCGCTGTGCCAGTTGTTCGATCCCCCGGGCATGCCGTTCGCGGTTTTCATCCGTCGTACGTGGAAGGGGTACCTGCATGGTCAACACATTTTCTGCGTGAAAGCCCAAAGGCGTCCGCATGACCGCGAGAAAACTTTCGGCCAGCAGCACCGCGCCTACCAGCAGCATCACGGCAAGCCCGAATTGAGCGGCTACCAGCGCCGGCCGCAGCCGCGAGGGACCGGGGAGAGCATCGCCGCGGCCATACCGAACCGCACCGTTTCGAGAGCCGGAGCCGGTGCGAACAGCAGAACCGTGCTCACCGCCGCCGCGGAGGCGAACAAAAGAACTCGCCAGTCGATCGCCGCAGATTCGATCCGGACAATCCGCCCGGGCGCAAGCCCTACCAGAATGCGCATTCCGGCATACGCAAGAGGTAAAGCTGCCGCTGCCGCGCACGCGGCAAGCACCAACCCTTCGGTCAGTAGTTGCTGTACCACCCGGGCAGGCCCGGCGCCTAGCGACAGACGTACGGCAATCTCGCCGCGCCGGCTGACTCCCTTGGCGATCAAAAGGTTCGCTACGTTTGTGCAGGCGATCAGCAGGACGACCGCCACCGCACCGAACAAGGTCCAGACGGCCGGTCGTACGTTCCGCGTAGTCGTCTCCAGCAACGTGCGGACGTTGACTCCCCAATCCCTGCTGGCATCGGCTTGCTGCGCCATGTAGGCCGCGACTCGCTTCAATGCCGCCCGATTCCAGAATCGCCGCTTGCCGCGCCTTCTCCGGACTCATTCCCCGGCGCACATTCGCCTCGACCTGCATTTCCAGGTGAGCTTCCATCTCGGCGGCCAGTTCGGCCTCCCGGCGCTCGCCTGCCAAACTACCCGTCAGGCGCCGCCAAACGAGATTTAGGAGTCTCATTCGCTTCTTAGTATGCGCATTTTTCTATGGGAAGACAAACAATAGAAAAGAGCGAAAAGACGCCGGCATCTACCGCGTTACGATAGCTTCTAGCCAATGCTCCAGGAACTCCGCAAAACCGTCCGCCGTATCCCCAAGGGGCGAGTGGCCACCTACGGACAGGTAGCCGTTGCCGCCGGTTTCCCCGGGCGAGCCAGGCAAGTGGTTTGGGCTTTGCACAACTGCGGCGCCAGCGTACCCTGGCATCGAGTGGTCGGAGCAGGCGGGCGCATCCTGCTACCGGGCCAGTCGGGCCTGGAACAGCGCTTACGCCTGCAAAGCGAGGGAGTTACCTTCCAGGGCGACCGCGTCCGCCTGAGCGTCCACCAGTGGGGCGTAGCAAAGTAGTCTCTGCAAAGTCCACTCCCTGGCAGTCGTGGCTCCCACTACCGGCCCTTCTTCCCCGGTCCATAAAGAATCACCCCCGGCCGCGCGCCCGTGTGCTTCTCTTTTTCCAGCACCAATGTCCCGTTCACCAGCACGTACTCGATCCCCGAAGCATACTGGTGCGGCTTCTCGAACGTGGCATTGTCGATCACGGTATTCGGATTGAACACCGTGACATCCGCCCACATCCCCGGCCGCAGCAGCCCGCGGTCGAACTGCCGCACCTTGGCCGCATTCGCCGAGGTCATCTTGCGGATCGCCTCTTCCAGCGTCAGCACCTTCTCTTCCCGCACGTACCGTCCCAAAATGCGCGGAAACGTCCCGTAATAGCGCGGGTGGGGATGGCCTTTCGCCAGCGGTCCTTCGGTCGCCACCGCCGTGCCGTCCGACCCGATCGAGGAAAACGGCTGCTTCAGCGCGTACTGCATGTCTTTCTCGGAGTGATGGAAATAAACCGTCGGCACCGACCCCCCGTTGTTCACCAGCAGGTCGAAAAGCACATCGATCGGCGGCTTGCCCATGCTCTGGATCACCTCGTTCATGCGCTTACCTTCGTACTGCTTGTAGCGAGGATTGCGGAACGAAACCAGCAGCATGCCCTCCCAACTGCCGGTGGCCGTGTAGTGATCGTACCAGTTGCTGCCCGGAATGCCGTGCAGGATTTCGTTTTCCAGCCGCGGCCGTAGCGAGGGGTCCTGCAGCCGCCGGATCATTGCCTCCGTCCCGCCCTCGTGCGCCCATGGGGGAATAATCGTCGCCAGGTTGTTCTGGCCCGCCCTGTAGGGGTAAACATTGGTCTGGACCTCCACGCCCTGCGCCCGCGCATTGGCGATCGTGGCCACCAGTTCCGGCATCTGGCCCCACAGCTTGTGCTCGGCGATCTTCAGGTGGATGATGTCCACCGGCACATGCGCCCTCCGGCCGATCTCGATCGCCTCGGCTACCGATTCAAAAACCCCCTGCCCCTCGGTCCGCATGTGCGTCGAGTAAATGCCACCGTATTTCGACGCTTCCGAGCACATCGCCACCATCGTGTCCGTATCGATCCACGATCCCGGCGGTCCGCTGAGCGAGCTGGCCACTCCCAGCGCCCCCTGCTCCATCGCCTGGTCCACCAGCACCCGCATTTGATCCACTTCGGTTTTCGTTGCCGGTCCGGCTTGCTCGCCATGCACGTACGTCCAGATCTGGCTCGACCCGACGTACGTGCCGATATTGGTCGAAATCCCCTGCCGCAGTAGCTTCGCGAAGTAGCCGTTGAAGTCGGTCCAATCCGCGCGCTCGGACGAGCGGTCCTGTTTTCCTCCTACCGGAGCGGCCGATCCACCCTCTCCGAAGATCATGGAGGTCACACCCTGGCGGATCATGCTCTGCGCATTCCCGTCCGTCACGATCGTGTAATCGGAGTGATTGTGGATATCGATGAAGCCGGGTGCCACCACCAGCCCGGAAGCCTCGATAGTCCGCTTGGCCGTCTTGCCCGCCAGCGGCCCCATGGCCACGATCCGCCCCTGGCGGATGCCGATATCCCCTAGAAACGACGGATTGCCCGTGCCATCGGCGATCCGGCCGCCGCGAATGAGAATGTCGAAATCCTGGGCTCCTGCGAGCGAAACCAGTCCTAACCAGATCCAAAGGAGTCTCATGGGAAGGACTACAGTTTATCGCAGCCCTGGCGGATCCCGATCAGGGAATACATGCGGCCGGCCTGCTCTTTTTCGCGCCGGAATGAGAAAAAATCCTCCCCCAGGCACCGCGTGCAAAGCCGCACCACGTAGACGCGATCCTCGGCCACGCCGGCCTCGATAAGCTGTCGGCGATTGTATTCCGCCAGGTCCAGCTTCACCGGTTCCGCCGTTTCGATGCCGAAGCGCTGCGCCACCTCCGGCCCTACCTCATAGCAGCACGGACCGATTCCCGGCCCAATGGCCGCACGGAGATCCTCCGGACGTGTGGAGAATTCCTGCGCCATCCTGGCGATCGTCTTCGCCACAATCCGCTGCTCGGTACCCCGCCAGCCGGCATGAACCGCGGCAACAGCGCGGTTCCGCTCGTCCACCAGCAGCACGGGAATA
>CAZMRK010000353.1:0-5978 GCA_964568355.1 uncultured Solibacteraceae bacterium
TTGCCGCGCTGCTTTTCGAAAGCCGCCGATTCGGCCTGCAACTGCCGGTCGAGCCCGGCCAGCTTGCCGTATTTCAGTTCAGCGGCCCGGTTCAGATCATACTCGCGCTCGGCCCGGGCGATCTCGGTCTTGGTCTGCTCGATCTGCTCGCGCAGGTTGCGCAGGTTCTGGACGGTCTGCTTTTCGGCCTGCCAGCGGGCCTTCAGGGCGTCGCCTTCGGCACGCAGGTCCGCGAGCTCCTTTTCGAGCCTGGCCAGCCTGTCCTTGGACGAAGCATCGGTCTCTTTCTTCAAGGCCTGGCGCTCGATTTCGAGCTGCATCACGCGGCGCAGGATTTCGTCCAGCTCCGAAGGCATGGAATCGATCTCCGTGCGCAGGCGGGCGGCGGACTCGTCAACCAGGTCGATGGCCTTATCGGGCAGGAAGCGGTCGGCGATATAGCGATTGGAAAGGACGGCGGCGGCCACCAGGGCGGAGTCCTTGATGCGCACGCCATGATGCACTTCATAGCGCTCCTTGAGGCCGCGCAGGATGGAGATGGTATCCTCGACGCTCGGCTGGTCGACCAGCACCGGCTGGAAGCGGCGCTCCAGGGCGGCATCCTTCTCGATGTGCTTGCGGTATTCCTCCAGCGTGGTAGCGCCGATGCAGTGCAGCTCCCCGCGAGCCAGCATGGGCTTCAGCAGGTTCCCCGCGTCCATGGCGCCTTCGACCTTGCCGGCTCCGACGACCGTGTGCAGTTCGTCGATGAACAGGATGATCTCGCCCTGAGACGACTGCACCTCTTTGAGCACGGCCTTGAGACGCTCTTCGAACTCGCCGCGATACTTCGCGCCGGCAATCAGGGCTCCCATATCGAGCGACACCACGCGCTTGTTTTTCAGCCCTTCGGGCACATCGCCGCGGACGATACGTTGGGCAAGCCCCTCCACGATGGCGGTCTTTCCGACGCCGGGTTCGCCGATCAGGACCGGGTTGTTCTTGGTACGCCGGGAGAGCACTTGAATGACCCGGCGAATCTCCTCATCGCGGCCGATGACGGGATCGAGCTTGCCCTGCCCGGCCAACTGGGTCAGATCCCGGCCGTAGCGCTCCAGGGCCTCATAGGTGGCCTCGGGATTCTGGGAGGTAACGCGCTGGTTGCCGCGCACTTCCCGCAGGGCCTGCATGAGGCGCTCGCGCGTGATGCCGAACTCTTTGAAAATACGGCCGGTTGTGCCGCCATCGGCGGTAGCCGCCAGCAAAATATGCTCGATGGAGACGAATTCGTCCTTGAGCTTCCGGGCCTCGTCTTCGGCCGCTGCGGCGAGCCGGCTGAGACGCCCGGAGAGATAGATCTGGTCCGGACCGGCGGCCGGGCCAGAGACTTTCGGCAAACGGTTCAGCTCCTGTTCGAAGCGCTGCCGGAGGCCCTCCAGGTTCACTCCGGCCTTGTTCAAAATGGAACTCGCAAGCCCGTTCTCCTGGTCCAGGAGGCTGGCCAGCAGGTGCTCGACGTCGAGCTGCTGGTGCCCATACCGGACGGCCAGGGTTTGCGCTCCACGGGTCGCTTCCTGTAATTTTTCGGTGAATCGGTTGAGGTCCATACTTTTTAGATGCTCACTCCGGATGCAGTGATGTTCCTATTTCTATTGTTGGACATCCGGCGGGTTTGGCAAGGGGTGGTGGAAGCCGAAGGGTACCTGGAAATTCGCTTCACGCCTCCCGCAACGTAACCGAGCAGTCGACAGCCAAAGCCCGCCGCAGCGGCAGGAACGCCGCAACCGGCGAAACAACCAGAATGACCAGGGCCGCTACTGCCAGCGTTACAGGATCCCTTGCACTGATTTGAAACAACAGGGATTCCAGGAACCTGGCTAACAGAACGCTGGCCCCGAGGCCGATTCCCAGTCCTGCTGCGACCGGAGCCAGGCACTGGCGGAGCACGAGGCCGCCGATCTGTGTCTGGCGTGCGCCCAGTGCCACCCGGATGCCGATCTCGCGCGTCCTCGAAGCGACTATGTTCGAAAGGACGCTATAAACGCCGGCGAGCGCCAGCAGCAGCGCCAGCCCCGCGAATAAGGAAAGCAGAAGGGTGTTGAACTTCCGCTGCGATTGCCAGTCGTCCACCCAATAGTCGAGGGGTCGAACCGTATCCAGGGTCAAGCCGCGATCCATACCGAATACCGTCGCGCGAATCGAGCTCGCGGCGGCTTCCGCGGTGCCGCTCGTGCGCACAACCAGCGAAGCGCTCCGGTTGGCAAGATTGGGCCAGAAGATCTGCGCCCGCGAGCCATATTCGGCGCCTAAGGACCGGTAATCCGCCACCACCCCTACGATCCGGCAGCCGTGCTGCTTATCGGAGTCGAGCAACCGCTGGCCGATCGCGCTCATGCCTCCGAAAAACCGGCGTGCGAAGGCCCGGTTTACGACGCAAAATCCGTCGCCGCCTTTCGGGTTCGCGCGAGCCCGCTCGGTGACCTCAAGATCCGCGTCCGTCAGTGGGCGCCCCGTGAGAACCGGCAGGCGCAGCAGCGCCAGGTAGTTCGGGCTGGCATTCGCGAAGTCTGCGATCGGGAGCGCGTTCAGAGGCGGGTCGGCCCTGCCCGCAATATAGAAGTTGCGTGCCGAGACACTGTGAAGAGGCAAGTTGTCGGTCAGGGCGGCGCCGGTTACGCCAGGCAGGTTCTTGATCCGGTCCAGGAGGGTTCGGAAGAACCGCGAGCGGCTGGCCTCGTCGGGGTAGTTCTTTTCGGGCAACTCGATGTCCGCAACCTCCAGGTGAGCTGTCTGGAAGCCGATGCCGGTCGCGACGAGGTTCTGAAAGCTGCGGATCATCAGGCTGGCGCCCGTCACCAGGACCAGCGCCAGGGCCACCTCCACAGCGATAAGAGCCTGGGTGGATCGTTTACGCCCGGCCGTAGCACCCCAGCCTCCGCCCGTCCGCAGCGCGCCTTGGATATCGGACTGTGAGACGGCGATTGCCGGAGCGAGGCCGCACAGCACGGCGGTGAGAACCGTTGCCGCCGCCGTGAACGCAAGCACCGTTCCATCGATTGCGATCAACTCAGGCCGGTGGATATCGGGCGGCTTGAGCGCGAGCATCAGCTTCAGCGCCCCCCAGGCGAATGCCAGCCCCAGCGCCGCCCCCGCGCTGGACAGCAGCAGAGACTCCGTCAGAAGATGCACCACGATGCGGGCGCGGCCGGCTCCCAGGGCCAGGCGGATCGCCGTCTCGCGCGAACGCGACGCGGCTCGCACCAGCGTGAGATTCGCGAGGTTTGCGCAGGCGATCAGAAGAAGGAATCCTACCGCCGCCAACAGGATAAAAAGCGCGCGGTGAAGCTTCGGAGACGTGTCCTCCGCCTCAAAAGTGGAGACGGCGGTGCTCCAACCCTCGTTAAGCTTTGGGTTCGCTTTGGCAAGGCTCGCCGCGATGGAGGACATTTCCTCCCGAGCCTGCGCAAGCGTGACACCCGCCTTCAACCGCGCAGCGACCAGCAACTGACGCTGGTTGTCGTCGCCGGGGCTCCTGAACAGACGGAAGAGCGGCACCCACACTTCCGGCTTGAGCTGGTCCTCACCTCCATCGGTCGAAGGCAGGTGAAACCTTGGCGGCAGGACACCCACAACCGTGTATACGGAGTCGCCCAGCGTGAGCGATGCCCCCAGGGCAGCGGGGGAGCGATGGAAGCGGCGCTCGAAGTACTCGTCGCTGAGCACGGCGACCAGGCCGCCGGCGCGCTCTTCCGCCGGTCCAAAGAGGCGGCCGATGCGGGCGCGCACGCCTAGCATGGAAAACAGTTCGGCCTCCCCAAACCCTACTGCCCTCGAGCGGACTTCTCCGTTCACCGTCTCGTTGAGCGAGCTCTGCTGAAAAGCTGCCATGCTTTCGAAGACGGTGTTATGGCGCTTCCACTCCAGGTAGTTTGCGCGCGCCGCACGCATGCGCGCAAAGAGCGGGTCTGCTGCCGTGGGGAAACGCTCCCGGACCAATACCAGCTTTGACGGATCCGGGTAGGGCAGTGCCTGGAGAATGACTGACGAAATGATACTAAAGATAGCCGTATTGGCGCCGATCGCAACCGCAAGGACCAGGATGCATGTCAGGACGTAGCTCGGAACTTTGGCAAGAGTACGCAGAGCATAGCGCACGTCCCTGACAATTGTCGTCATCACTCGCTATGGTAAGAGATTCCCCGCGCGAATGGCAGCAGGCGGGATACGATCGACCTGGAACCCGGGCGAGCATGACGCGGGCGAGGACGACGTCCTATTCGTGTCGCAGAGCCGCCAGCGGGTCAATTCGGGACGCTCGCCTTGCCGGTGCATAGCCGGCAAGAATCGCGGCGATCAGGAGGACGATGCCGGCCAGCGCCAGGGTTCCCGGATCATTGGGCTGGGTCTGGAACAGAAACGACTTGATAAGGCGGAACGCGATCAACGCGGCAGGCACGCTGATCGCGAGTCCCACCGCCGACAGTAGTAGAACGCGGCGCAAAACCATCCATATCACGGCGCCGCGTGGGGCGCCCAGAGCCATCCGGATTCCAATCTCGCCGACCTGCCTCGCGACGTTGTAGGACATCGTCCCGTAGAGTCCCACGCACGCGGTCAGGAGAGCAAGAACGGCGAAAACCGTGCATAGTTTCGCAAACGTGAGTTCCCGGCTGATTGTCCGATCGATTTCCGCAGCCTGTGTGACTACGCTGGTGACCGGTATGCGGGAATCCGCCTCCCGCACGATCTCATGCACACTCTGGACATACCTCAGCGGATCGCCCGCGGTGCGCAGCGCGTAGGTCACTCGGTCCGGAGAAAACTGGCTGGCTGCTACGAACACGGTCATGGCACTCGCCTCTTCATTTTTCAGACCGCCATACCGCAGGTTCGCCGACACGCCGACGATTTCGACATCGCGCTTCTCGTCCACGAGCGTGATGCGCCGGCCCACCGGATATTCGTTTCCGAAGTAAGTCCGCGCCAGCCGCTCGCTGATGACGGCAACCGGTGTGGAGCCCGGTCGGTCGCGGTCGTCAATCTCACGCCCGGCCAGGATCGGAATCTGCATCGTCGTGAGGAAACGCGATCCGGCGGTCATGACGCGCGCGCCTTCGATCGTAACGGCGCCGACCTTCATAGCCCCCCTGTATGTCGCGCCGGCATGTCCGGCGCTGATGATTGAGGATTGCGAAAACGTTGCGCCGCTCACGCCGGGGATCGATTCGAAGCGCTTGCGCAAGTCGCCGTAGAAAGTGGCAATCTCCGGGTCGCGATGCCCGGCCTGGCGCGCATTCAACGAGAACAGAAGGATATTCTCGCGTGCGTATCCCAGTTGGACCGCGTGCAGGTTGTTGAGTGTCCGGACAAACAGGCCCGCGGCGACCAGGATGAGAAAGGACATCGCGATTTGGGCGACCACCAGAACGTGTTGCGCACGGCGGCGCGGCCCGCCCCCGCGGCCATTGTTTAGCTCGGGCATGACGTCCGGACGCGTCGACTGAATCGCCGGAGCGAGGCCGAACAACAGGCCGCAAACCACGGAGAGCGCCGCCGTCACGCCCAGCACGCTCCAGTTCAATTCCGCGCGCAGCGTAAAGTTCTCCTGCCCTTTGGAGAACAGCAACGTCAGCGATCGCACACCCCAGATCGCAAACAAGACCCCTAGTGATCCGCCGAGCGACGCCAGCATCACACTCTCGGTAAGCAACTGCCGCACGACGCGGAACCGTCCGGCTCCCAGGCTAAGCCGGACAGCCATTTCGCGGCGTCGCGCGGCGGCCCTTGCCAGCAGCAGATTGGCGATATTCGCGCACGTGATTGCCAGGATCAATCCCACCATCGTCAGGAGCACATACAGAGGCTTCGAATACTGGCGGCGCAAGCTACCCAGACCAGCGGCACCGGGATTCAGAACCAGCGCGGGCAGTCTGGCGCGCTCGCCCTCGGTCTTCGCGGTGGAGGCAACCCATTGATGGAAACGAGGAGCCAGCACCGCC
>CAZMRK010000354.1:0-4793 GCA_964568355.1 uncultured Solibacteraceae bacterium
GCTCAAACCCGATGTGGTCGTCATGGACATCACGATGCCGGAGTTGAACGGTCTCGATGCTACCCGCCAGATTCTGAAAATCACCCCCCAAACCCAGGTCCTGATCCTGACCATGCACGAGTCCGAGCAGGTGGTGCGGGAGGTTCTCGCTTCCGGCGCGCGCGGCTATGTGTTGAAATCCGACGCCGGCCGTGATTTAGTCGCCGCGGCCGAGGCTCTCTGCCAAAATCGGCCTTTTTTTACGCCGAAAGTGTCGGAAATGGTGCTCGACGGTTACCTGAAACGCAAACCATTTGACGATGCGCCCGCCCCCAACCGGCTGACCACCCGGGAGCGGGAAATCGTGCAATTGGTGGCGGAGGGAAAGAGCAGTAAAGAGGTCGCCCAAGTCCTCAATATCAGCGTCAAAACCGTGGAAGCGCACCGCAGTAACATCATGAAAAAATTAAGCTTAGGATCCGTGGGCGATCTGGTGCGTTATGCCATCCGAAATAATATCATCGAATCGTGAGGCGCTATCCACGCCTTTCTAGGGTTTACCACTAAGTCCTCCTACGAAAAAGCAGACGCAACTTTCGAGAACACTTTGGATTGTGGGATTTCGCCAACTGGCTAATAGTAGAGGAGTGGCAGCCAGAAAGCGGGAATTCAAAGGCTGAATGAAATTCGAGGAGGACTTTTTTCAGTGCCAGTAATGGTTGAAACTTGCCGCAAAACGCATCGCAACGCCGGAGCCAATATGGTTCCTCTTTCTCACCGGGAACTGCAACTCGCCCAGCTTGTGACCGAGGGCCAACAGAACAAAGAGATCGGGTTTCAACTGGGAATTACGGAGGGGACCGTCAAGGTCTATATGTCGCACCTTTTTGCCAAACTGGGCGTCTCCAACCGGGCGGAGCTCTCTGCCTGGGCCGCTCGGCGCAATGGCGACCTCCAGCCGGCACCTCCCCGGACCTCTGCCAATACGCCTCCGACGCAGTGGTTTACGCCCGACCTCGAAGCCGCGCAGGCCAATCGGGGCGGCAAGCTGGTCCGTTCACAAACACTGACACTGGAAGAGTTTAGCCGTCTTGCCCATCAACTTACCGCGGATCAGGAAAATAATAAGCAGCGTTTTACGGTCCTGGTTTGGACTGCAGAATAATCCTACATACTACACTGGGCGCCACTTCCCTGTGGCGCTCATAAAAATTTCCGATTTGACCCCCACTCTTTGGTTGGTTTACGATTGATTTAAAGAAGATCCAGGGGTCCCCGAGGCCCTCTTTTCTCCAAGCCGAGAATTTTCTCCTTAAAGGAGCGATTCAGATGGCGAGGATTCTCTTACTCGGTTTTGAAGGTCCTATCAGCGATCAACTACGTCGGGTGCTTTCCCAACTGCACCATCGGGCTTGGTCAAAATCCTTTTCTGAAGATTGGCTGAAACATGTCGAAGCGGACGTTATGTTCTGCTCCGGCGACGACCCGCGTTTTCGGGACGCCCTGCGCACCGTGAGGTTTCAAAGGCCCAGCCTGCCGTTTGTCGTGGCCACCCGCCTGCCGGAGGTAAAGGCGTGGCTGGATGCCCTGGACGCGGGAGCGTCCGATTATTGCGCGGCTCCGTTCGAGCCGGCGCAAATTCGCTGGATTATGGAATCGGTTCTGCCCCAGAAGGCGCGATACGCCGCGGTATAAAAAAAGGGCCGTGCCGAATTCCGCACGGCCCTGCCCCCATCCCATCCGAAATTCTACTTCTTTTGCAACGTCCCTAAATATTTCACCAGGTTGTAAATACGGATGGAGCCAGCGCTCTGGTTGGAGCTCATTCTCCGGAATATCGTTCCCCAGATCGGCATTTCGGAGGAGCCGTGAGCGCTGACGGTCTGGTCTTCTTCGGACGTCAGCACGTTTTGTACGCGTAATTCGGGGTAAGCACCCCCGTTTTTGGCCGCGAGTTGGGTCAGGTCGGTGGGAGCAACTTTCAGCGCTGCCGCCGCCGGACCGCCTCCCCTTCCGTCCACTCCATGGCAGACCGCGCAGTAGGTACGGAACAGTTCCGGCCCTTCCGTCGCAGCCGTAGGGCGTGCCGGAATGCGCTTCACTTTCGGCGCTTCCTGAGCCAGCAACATGGATGAGCCCAGAATCCCGGCAAGGATCCCAGCTAGCCACAATTTCGACATAAAAGACCTCTTTCTCTTTTATGGTAGAGCGAAACACTGCAAACTGAAAGAAAAATCTTCAATTTTTGTGGAAGTTTTCACCAGTGGTGCCGGTATCCTGGCGCGCAATCCGGGAGATGGCGTGGACCAGCTTGCGATACGGAATGTCCTCCCAGCTCTCGACTGCGAGCCATTCTCCATCGCGCCAAGTGGAGTAATACCAACGGGCTAGCAGGGCCATGCGCTCCTGCCGCTCGCGCACGGAGAGGCGCGGTTCCTCCAGCGCCGCGAAAGTTTCGCGCAGTTTCTGATCGAGCGAGATGGTCTTGCCCTCCTCGACGCCGAAGTGCAAGCGGTAGGGTTTGTGCCAATAGCCGCCGCGAACGGGCCAGAGTTCCACCGACTCGGCCGCCGCCGACGGCGTAATGGCAACCCCGCTCAAACGGTCGAGATCGCGGGCTAATTCGTCGCGCAATTTCAGCACTTCCTGCACTTTTTCGAAGCGCTTATGCTGGCGGGCGGCTTCTTCGAACATCAGATCTTCGCTCAAACGGTCGCGCGACCGCCCGATAAAATCGAGCAGAGAACGGCCGTCGCTCTGGAGAAATTCCACGACGCGGCCGACTTCATGGCGGTATTCGTCGATGCCGACCACCTGCTGGCAGGGGCGCAGGCACATGCCCATCTCGCCGTAAATGCAGCCGGGATGCTCGGGCGAGGGGACCAGGTCCTCCTGGCAGCGGCGCATCTGAAACAGGTCCAGGAACTGCGATTCGAAGCGCTCGGCGGCGGGCCGCGAGCGGAACGGGCCATAGTAGAGCGCCGGAGTGCGGCTCAACTGGGTGGTGACGTGGCTGCGCGGAAACTGGTTCTGCAAAACCACCTTTACATAGGGCGGCATATGCAGGTGCAGCAGGTCCAGGTAGGTATCCGGGAAATGCTGCCGGGCGAGGCCGTACATGCGGGCGGACGATTCCAGGCGGGAGCCGGTGAGCCAGTACTCGATGCGGCGCACGGTATCGCGCAGGTTGAGGAGCCGCGACGGCTTTTCCCGCTGCCGCAGCAGGCGCAGCAGGCGCCGCCGCAACAGCGCGGTTTTGGCCAGATACGGCGCTCCCTGGGCAGGCCAGAGCAGGAACACGGCGGGGCGATTCGGCACCTGGTCCAGGGCCTGATCGAGGCCGGAAAGATCTGCCGCGACTTCGATGGTCTGCATCACGCCGCAACGGCGGGTGCTATTCGCTTACCGCCTTGGTATCGATCAGCGTCCGGATGGAAGCGAGAAAGTCGTCGAGGCTCTTCACACCCTGGTCGCCGTGTTTACGATTGCGCACCGAGACGGTGCCGTTCTGCGCTTCGCGATCGCCCACCACCAGCATGTAGGGGATTTTCTGTAGCTGCGCTTCGCGGATCTTGAGGTTCACCTTCTCGTTGCGATCATCGACGGTAGCGCGAATGCCGGCGGCATCGAGCTTTGCCTGTACCTCGCGGGCGTACTCCACCTGGCGGTCGGTAATGGGCAGGACGGTGGCCTGGACCGGGGCGAGCCACACCGGGAACGCTCCGGCGTAATGCTCCAGCAGGATGCCGAAGAAACGCTCGACCGAGCCATAGAGCGCCCGGTGCACCATGAGCGGCTGGTGGGCTTTGCCGTCCTCGGCGATGTACTCCAGGCCGAAGCGGCGGGGCAGCGTGAAATCGAACTGCACGGTGGAAAGCTGCCAGAGCCGGCCGATGGCGTCGACCAGCTTGACGTCGATCTTGGGTCCGTAGAAGGCGGCCTCGTCGGGGGTCACCTTCACCTTCATGTTGAGGCGGCTGGTGGCGTTTTTCAGCGCGTCTTCGGCCAGTTTCCACTGCTCCGGCGTGCCGTCGTATTTTCCGCTGACGCCGTTGTCCCAGGTGGAGAGCTCGGCTTCGTAACTATCGAAACCGTAGGTGTGCAGCGTATCGATGGCGAACTGGAGGCAACTGACCACTTCGTCCTCCACCTGTTCCGGAGCGCAGAAGATGTGGGCGTCGTCCTGGGTAAAGCCGCGGACGCGCATCAGGCCGTGCATGACCCCGGAGCGCTCGTAGCGGTAAACGGTGCCGAGTTCCCCCAGGCGAACGGGCAGGTCGCGGTAGCTGCGCTGCCGGTCGGCATAGATCAGGATGTGGAACGGGCAGTTCATGGGCTTGAGCTGGTATTCGGCGTCATCCAGCTCCATGCGCTTGAACATGTTCTCGCTGTAGAAGTTATAGTGTCCCGAGGTTTTCCACAGGTCGGAGCGGGCGATGTGCGGGGTATAGACCAGGGAATAACCACGCTGAACGTACTGCTCGCGCATCCAGTCCTCGATCAGGCGCCGGACGGTGCCGCCCTTAGGGTGGAAGAAGATCAAGCCGGGGCCGGCCAGGTCCTGGATGCTGAACAGGTCCAGTTCCTTACCCAGCTTGCGGTGGTCGCGCTTCTTGGCTTCTTCGAGCTTATGGAGGTACTCGTCCAGCTCTTTCTGGGAAAAGAAGGCCGTACCGTAGATGCGCTGGAGCTGCTTGTTGTGCTCGTCGCCCTTCCAGTAGGAACCGGCGATGGAGAGCAGCTTGAACGCCTTGATCCGGGAGGTGGAGGGCACATGCGGCCCGCGGCAGAAATCGATGAAATGCGGCCCCAGG
>CAZMRK010000355.1:0-3073 GCA_964568355.1 uncultured Solibacteraceae bacterium
GCGCACCAAAGAACGTCCGGCATTGCCGAAAGTCCCCAGCGCCGGTATCGCAAATACATTGGTATTGAACCAGGCCGCGAGCGTCTCCTGCCGCGTCACCGGACCAGTCAGGTTGGGGCGCTGGGTTCCGCCTCCGACTCCGGCGCGGTCGCCGGGAATGGCGATGGTGACCGGCAAGCCCGACTGGAAGCTGCTGATGCCGGAAACCTGCCAGCCCTGGAACAGGCGCTTCTGCCAGCCCTGCGATTGCCGCGCAAACGGCAGCTCCCACACATAGCTCATTACCAGCACGTGCGTCCGATCGTAGCTGGAAAGCGCCCGCTCGAGCCGCGGCGAGCCATATGCATTGATCGGTGTTACGGCATCGTCGATGGTCTTGCTGTAGGTGTAAGATCCTTGCACCGACAAGCCGGCCGAAAACCGCCGCACGGCCGATACCTGCAAGGAGTGATAAACCGAATTCCCGGTCGTCTGGTAAGTGCTGATGGAGCTGAAGCCGGGATAGGGACGTACCGCGTTGGGACTTACTTGTCCGCCGGCCACGATGGCGCTGGGCAGCGGCTGGTTGATATCCACGGTTTTGATCAGATGATTGCCCTTCGACCCCACATAGCCGACATCCAGCAGCAGCTCGGCGGGCAGTTGGCGCTGCACATCGAGCGACCATTTCTGCATATACGGCACCTCCCACGGGGAATTGAAGTTGGTCAGGCCGATGGGGAACAGGCGCTGTGTGCCCTGGGAAGGATTGCTGAAGCTCGTGTTGAAGATGGAGATGCTCTGGTTGAAGGGATAGTTGTTGCGCGCGCTTGAAGCGAACTGCGACCAGCGGTCATGGAACATCCCGTAGCCGCCGCGCAGCACCGTGAGATTGTCCTTGGTCAGGGCGTAAGAAAAGCCCAGCCGCGGCGCGAAGGTATTGTGCACGGCGTTGGTGATGGCATAGCCGAACGGGGAATTGGAGCCGGCCGCCACCACGCCATTGCCGAAATTCTCCGTGCCGGTGACGATCTGTCCGTTGCTCTGCACCTGCGCAGCCTTGGAGAAATCGAAGCGTCGCGGATCGAAGTAGGAAATCGTGCCGGCATCGTCGTGCTCCGGCTGGAAAAACTCATAGCGCACCCCATACGTGAGAGTCAGGCGCTGGGTGGCGCGGAACTGGTCCTGCACATACCAGGAGAGATTCGTGAAACGCAGGCTGCCGGACAGGTGCACGGAGTTCTCCTGGTATTGGTAGGCGCGGCCCAATAATAAGTCGCCCAGGGAAAGCCCCGTGGCCGAGCCGTCAAAGGTGAAGATGCCGTTGTTGTTCGGACTGCTGTTGTTCTGCGTCTTGTTCTCTTTATCGACACTGCCGCCAAATTTGAAGATGTGCTTTCCCTTGATGTAACTCAGGTTGTCGATCACTTCGTAAGTGTAGTGAGAGATATTCTGCGGCCAGATGATGCTGATGCCCGCGTAACTTTGGGCCATCGAGATCGAGGGGATTAAGCCTCCGGAGTCTGTATCCGTGTCGAAAACACGCGGGACCGTGAAGCCCGGCACACGCGTGCGCGAGGCGAACGGCAGCGTGGTGATGGCCATGGAGCCGTGATACCAGGCGGAGGTGAGCTGGTTCAGCAGGTTCGGCCGGATGGTCCAGTTGAGCGAGGCGTTGGTGGTGTACATGATGTGGGCCTGCTCGGAAGCCGCCACGGTCGGCATAGGGTTGCTGGCGAACAGACCGAAGGGGCTCGAAAGGCGCGTGCTGTCGATGTTGTAGCGGCCGAAGAACGTCAACGTGGGGGTGATGTTGTAATCCACGCGGCCCAATCCGGAGCGGTAGCGGGTGCCGTCCGGCGCAGAACTGCTGAAATTGAGCGCACCTTGCTGGAAGCCCGGGGTCGGCGGAGCATAGTAGTTCTTCAAAAGCACCTGGGCGTTCGGATCCAGCCTCGCGGCGGGAATCTGATTGTTGGGAAACGGCTGATTGGTAAGCGGATCGTTGATGGTGCGCAGCCCGCTCAGATCGCCCGCAATCTGGGCTGGAGTGGGCACGATCGCCGTGCGTGTGCCGGTGGTCTGGATGATGCGGCGATATTCGTTGGAAAGGAAGAAAAACAGTTTGTCCTTTCGGATAGGGCCGCCCACCGTGCCGCCGAAATTGTTATAGCGGTTCTTCGGCTTGGCCGTGGCGAAGAAGTTGCGAGCATCCAGGTGGTCATTGCGGAAAAACTCGAACAGCGTGCCGTGGAAGGCGTTGGTGCCGGAGCGGGTAATCACGTTCACCTGGCCCCCCGAATTGCGCCCGTACTCGGCTGCATAGGCGTTGCGTTCGATGCGCACTTCGGCGATGGCGTCCAGGTTCACCATGGTCAGGTTGTTGCCGTTGTACGTATCCGCGTTGCGGCCGCCGTCGAGCAGCCAGTTGTTGGAACTCTGCTGGCTGCCGTTGAAGGAGAAGGGCACACTGGTGTTGGAGCCGAAGCCCGGCTGCTGGGCTTGGGTGGAGTTCACGCCCGGTTGGAGCGTCATCAACTGCGTAAAGCTGCGCGTATTGAGCGCCAGTTCTTGCACCTGCGAGCCGAAGACCGTACTGCCGACGTTGGCGCTCGCCGTGTCCACCTGCGCCACCTTCGCCTCCACCTGCACGGTTTCGGAAACCGACCCCACCGGCAGTTCGCTATCCACGCGGAGCGACTGGCCGGCGCTCAGCGTGACATCGGTACGCACCACCTTCCGGAATCCGGATTTTTCGAATTCCAGACGGTACGTGCCGGTCGGGATTTCGAGAACCTGGTAGGTCCCGTCACTGGTCGTGGTCGCTTCACGTTCGAACCTGGTGCCTTCCCGCATTACCCTCACCGTGGCATCGGGAACTCCCGCACCGCTGGGATCTTTAACGACTCCCAGAAAGGTTCCGGTATTTAGCGTTTGCGCAGAGAGCGCCAAAACGCTGAGCGCTTCAACGAATAATAGGAACTGGCATCGTCGCATGGTTGAGAATCCTCCGAAAGCTGGGTTGGTCTTCCGGCCCGTTTGAACTTGCGAGGTTCCGTTACTCCACTTTCTTTTGCTGGGCATTCCAGCGAAC
>CAZMRK010000356.1:0-5632 GCA_964568355.1 uncultured Solibacteraceae bacterium
GGCCAGTGAAGCGCTGCTGTGGCGGGAGCAGAGCCTGAACCTTCTGCCGCAGCCTTGCATTTGGGTCGCTGCGCCGTCCAATACCTGGCTGGAAGTGGGATCCCGCACACTGCGCGCGGCCGGGGTGGATCCGGTCGAAGAAGCCGACGCGCGGGACACGTATCTGGAAATTCTCAGTCAGGCACTGTCCGGCCTGGCGCAGGCGCTTGCTTCCCGCCTGGGTGGCGAGGTCACCTGCGGCAAAAGCAGCGAGCCTGCTTCCCCTCCAGCGGTAAGCGAGGGCTTGGCTGTAGCCCTAACTTACGAAGGGACATCGTTGCCGGCGCTATTTGTCGCCTTCTCGCCTGAACTGGTCGCCCGGGTTACGGAAGAGCCGGCAGCCGAGACTCCGCCGCAGGCGGAAAAACCGCCTGCTTCCACACAGTCGCGGGAACCGGCTGCGGTGGCGCCTTTCACCACCGGCCCTCCTCAATCGATCGAGATGCTCCTGGATCTGGACCTTCCGGTAACCGTCTCATTCGGGCAATCGCGCATGCTCCTCAGCGACGTGCTCAAGCTGAACGCCGGATCCGTGATCGAGCTGAGCAGTCATGTCAACGATCCGGTGGAGGTCATCGTGAATAACTGCGTGGTGGCGACCGGCGAAGTGGTTGTCGTAAATGGAAATTTCGGCATTCGGATCGAACACATCCTGGCCCCGGAGGAACGGCTACGCTTTTCGGTCCCGCAGTCCAGTTCCGGAAGCCGCGCCACGATCCAGGGTGCCCAAACCGACCGCGGCGGACCTTTGAAAAGGTAGCCTTCCGCCCCCACGCCCCTAGAACCTGACTTTGACGTCATTTTTCTGGTGACGGCGAACCCGGCCCGTGTTACATTTCCACAGGGAGGGGATTCTATGTCGAGCCCTATGCAGGAGACCGCTTTGGCGGTCCGCCAGCAGTCCTTGGCACTAGTGGAGACCGTTCGTGAGCTGTTGGAGGCCAAGGGCCGCCAGATCTGGTCGGTAACTCCGGAACAGATGGTATACGACGCCATCGCGATCATGGCCGACCGCGGGGTCGGCGCCCTGGTGGTTCTCGCGGAAGGCCGTTTGGCTGGAATCGTGTCCGAGCGCGATTATGCGCGCAAGGTAATCTTGCAGGGCAAGCATTCCAAGGACACCCAGGTACGTGAGATCATGACTAGTCCGGTCATCACGGTGACCCCGGAGTGTACCGTCGAACAATGCATGGAGATTGTCACAACCCGCCGCGTCCGTCACCTCCCGGTGCTCGAAGGGGAGCGTGTGGCCGGCATGATCTCGGTGGGGGATCTGATCAAAGCGATCATCTCGGCGCAGGCCCACACCATTCGTCAATTGAGCTGCTACATCACGGGCGATTATCCGGCCTGAGCCGGCCGCTTCTCGGCGTCGCGGCGCTCGTGACCGGCACGATTGTTTTGGCAGTCCAGCCGGATCTGCTGGTCTATCGCGACGCCGGCGGCAGGGAGCAGCGGGTTCGTACGTCCAAGGACTGGGAAAAGCGGCGCAAGCAAATTCTCGCCAACCTGCAACTGGTGATGGGGCCTCTCCCCCGGACCGATCACTCGGCCCCGCAGATGACCGTCGTGGAAGAGGTTCGGCTGCCGCACTATATCCGGCGAAAGATCACCTATGTGCCGGAAACCGGCGACAGCGTTCCGGCCTTTTTGCTTGTTCCGATCACCTCGGCGGCCTCGTCCGGGCGGAAACTGCCCGCCATGCTCTGCCTCCACCAGACTACCCGCATCGGCAAGGGCGAGCCGGCCGGGCTGGGCGGCAAGCCGAATCTCCACTACGCCGAGGAACTGGCGGAGCGCGGCTACGTGACCCTGGCACCGGATTATCCGAATTTCGGGGACTACACGTTCGATCCCTATGCTCACGGCTATGTCAGCGCCACGATGAAAGGGATCTTCAACCACATTCGCGCGGTCGACCTGCTGGCGTCTCTGCCGGAAGTGGATCCCGGCCGCATCGGTGCGATCGGCCACTCGCTGGGCGGCCACAACACGCTGTTTCTTGGCGCGTTTGATCCACGCGTCCGCGTGCTGGTCACCAGTTGCGGCTTCAATTCTTTTTTCCAGTACATGAAGGGAGACCTGACCGGTTGGAGCCACCGCGGTTACATGCCTCGCATCGCCAGTGAATACGGCAAATCTCCGGCACGGATGCCCTTCGACTTTCCGGATATCCTGGCGGTTCTGGCGCCGCGCCCGGTCTTCATCAACGCGCCTCTCGGCGACACCAATTTCGAGGTGTCCGGCGTGCGCCGCTGTGTCGAGGTTGCCCTGCCGGTCTTCACGACTCTCTTTCATGCGGGCGACCGCCTGGTCGCCGAATACCCGGAGGGCGGCCACGACTTCCCCCCGGCAGTGCGGGAAGATGCCTACCGCTTTGTAGACCGCTGGCTCAAGCAGCCATGAGCCCGCGAAAGTATTCGATCGTGCGAACCAGGCCGTCTTCCAGGGGGACGCGCGGCTCCCAGGCCAGTAGCTGGCGAGCTTTGGAAATATCCGGCTGGCGCTGCTTCGGATCGTCTTCCGGCAGCGGCCGGTAGACCATCTCCGAGCCGGTTCCCGTAATCCGCCGGATACGCTCCGCGAACTCCTGAATGGTGATTTCCGTGGGGTTCCCCAGGTTCACCGGGTAGCGCTCGTCGGAATGCATCAAACGGTAGAGCCCATCCACCAGGTCGCTTACGTAGCAGAAACTGCGTGTCTGCGAACCGTTTCCGAAAACGGTCATCGGTGCCGAACGCAGGGCCTGGTCGATGAAAGCCGGAACCACCCGTCCGTCGTCGAGCTTCATGCGCGGCCCGTAGGTATTGAAGATGCGCGCAATGTTGGTGCGCACGCCGTGAGTGCGGTGATAGGCCATGGTCAGCGCTTCGGCGAAGCGTTTGCTCTCGTCGTAGCAGGAGCGCGGTCCGACCGGGTTGACGTTGCCCCAATATGTCTCCACCTGTGGATGCACGTGCGGATCGCCGTACGACTCCGAGGTCGAGGTGATCAGGAAGCGCGCCTCCTTCCGGCGCGCGAGCTCCAGCATGTTCCGCGTGCCCAGCGACCCGACATCGAGGGTTTCGATCGGATATTGCAGATAGTCTTTGGGACTGGCCGGCGAGGCCATGTGCACCACTGCATCGACATCCCCCTCCACCAGGACGGGACAGGTCACATCATGACGTACGAATTCGAACGCCGGATGGTCTTGCAGGTGCGCAATGTTGCGCTCAGAGCCGGTCAGAAAATTGTCGAGAGCGACGACGATGTGGCCTTCCGCCAAGAGACGCTCGCACATATGCGAGCCAATGAATCCGGCCGCTCCAGAGACGACAATGCGCAATCGATGATCCCTCCATAGTCTCCTTATTGTAGCCAGCCGGTTGGCGGAGGCGTGATACATTCAGTACTGATTTCCATGGTCCAACCCTCCTGGCTCGAGATTTTCCTCCTGCTCCTTTTGATTGGTCTTTCCGTCACACTGTTCTGGCTGCGCCTGCGGGGGGCGGTCAGGGTCATGCGTGCGGCCCGCAAGGACGCGGATTTCGAGCTGCATCCCTTGGGACCGCGTTTGCGCCAGGTCGTCTGGGAGGTTCTGCTGCAGGGCAAGGTGATCCGAGAGCGTCCGCTGCCGGGACTGGCGCATGCCGTCGTGTTTTGGGGATTCTGCGCATTCGCTTTGATCAGCATGAATCACCTGGCGGAGGGATTCGGTTTCCACCTGCTGTCTCGTGAAGGCGGCGTGGGTTTGGCCTATTTCCGCTTCGTGGGAGTCTTTGCCATAGCGGTCGCCGTGTCGATTGCCGGGCTCGCCGCGCGGCGCTTTCTGGCCCGCCCGAGATGGCTGGGCGCGATTTCGCCCGAGTCGGGGGTAATCGCCCTCCTGATCTTCATTCTGATGTTGACGTACCTGGCCGGCATGCCGGGCTATGGGCTGGCGGAGGGCACCCTGGCGGCGCGCGGCAACTGGTGGCTGCATACGGCGACGCTCCTGGCTTTCCTGCCCCTGATCCCCCACACCAAGCATCTTCACCTGCTGCTCAGTCCTGTGGCCGTATTTCTCCGGCGTCCCGGTTTCAGCCGGATCCCGCCCCTGGCCGGCGATGAAGATTTCGGGCTCGATACCGGCAAGGACGTGACCCGGTTGGAGGCCTTGCAGGCCTATTCCTGTGTGGAATGCGGGCGCTGTACCGAGCATTGCCCCGCCTATGGCACCGGCAAGGTGTTGAATCCGAAAGAGATTATTCTGGGCCTGCGCCGCTATCTGAACGAAGAAGGTACGGGCAGCGCCGAACCGCTGCTGGGCCGCCACATTTCGAGCGAGGCCGCCTTTCAATGCACGACGTGTGGAGGATGTGAATTCCAGTGCCCGGTTGGCATCCAGCACCTGCCGGTGATCATTGGATTACGGCGCGGCGTGGTGAATACCGGCAGGTGGGAAGATGAGCACGGCGCCAAGCTGTTCCTGAATGTGGAGCGCAACGGAAACTCTCTCGGATTCGCCTCCAGCGAGCGGCAGAAATTCATCGAGAAGAATCAGCTTCCCCTCTATGACGGCAGCCAGGAATATTGTCTCTGGCTCGGTTGCATGGGCGCCTATGATCCGCATGGCCGGGAGATCGTGCTGGCGCTGGCGCAGGTTCTGCGCCACCTTCAGATTTCCTTTGGCGTGCTGCGCCGGGAGAAATGCAACGGCGATCCCGCGCGGCGCCTGGGCAACGACTATCTGTTTTCTCAGATGGCGGAGTTCAATATCGAGCAGATCTCGGGGGCAAAAGTGCGCAAAATGGTATCCATCTGTCCTCACTGCGTGCGCACCATCGGGCAGGATTGGAAGGAGTTCGGCGCGGCCTTCGAGATCGAACATCATAGCGAGCTGCTGGCCCGGCATCAGGATCGGCTGCCGGCCGGGGCGGCGGGCAGGGAAACGGTCGTGTTCCACGACCCGTGCTATCTGGGGCGATACCGCAACGTCTACGAACAGCCGCGCCAGGTGCTGGCTCGCTCGGCCGATGTGGTGGAGGCGGGGCGCGCGCGCGAGCGGTCGTTCTGCTGCGGCGCCGGCGGCGGGCAGATGTTTCTGGGCGAGGAAAAGGGGCAGCGGGTGAACATGGTACGCGCGGAAGAACTGGCCGGCACCGGAGCGGCGGTGGTGGGAACCGCCTGCCCCTTCTGCCAGACTATGTTTCGCGACGCCTTCGGAGCCATGGACCGTCCCGCGCCGAAGCTGATGGACATCGTGCAGATCGCCGCCCAATCGCTGTCCCCCGATCGGTAGCGAACCGCGCCGCGAGGATGCTATACTTCGAAATTGGTAGACCGCGACCAACCGTACCGGCTGCCGAGTATCCTCCAGGTCCACCTTCGGGCGCGTAGCTCAACTGGCAGAGCAACTGACTCTTAATCAGTAGGTTGAAGGTTCGATTCCTTCCGCGCTCACCAATTAAATCAATCAGAAAACTATGGGAGCCGATACTCGCGCCTCAAGTGCCGCAGATCCTCCTCGAACTGGCGAGCCATTGCGGATGTGTAGATCCGCGTGATGTCGCCGTTATTCTGAAGCTCCACAATCTTCCGAAGGTCACTCTTCCGTTGTTTCCAGGTTAGG
>CAZMRK010000357.1:0-5176 GCA_964568355.1 uncultured Solibacteraceae bacterium
GTCATGCCGAACTTCTGGAAGTTCTTGCGGAAGCGTGCGGCCAGGTCGCGCGCGTGGCGATCGTAGTCTTCGCCGTTCGCCCAGGTGGCGCGAGGATCTAGCAGGGCCGCATCCACGCCCGGGCAGGCCGTCGGTACGTCCAGCCGGAAGATTGGGTCCGTGCGATATGTCGCGGCATTGAGCGCGCCGCTCAGGGCCGCTCGCACCAGGGCCCGGGTCGCGGCCAGGTCGATGCGCCGGCCCACGCCGAAAGCGCCACCCGACCATCCGGTGTTGACCAGCCAGCAGGGGACGTTGTGCTGCCTTAGCTTTTCACCCAGCAATTCGGCGTAGACTTCCGGCTTGCGCGGCAAAAACGGCTGTCCGAAACAGGCGCTGAACGTGGCTTGCGGTTCTTTGCCCAGACCGCGCTCGGTGCCGGCAACCTTGGCCGTATATCCGCTCAGGAAATGATACATGGCCTGCTCCGGCGACAGCCGGGCAATCGGCGGCAGCACGCCAAAGGCGTCGCAGGTCAGAAAAACGATGTTCTTGGGGTGGCTCCCTACGCCCGGCACAATGGCGTTCTCAATGAAGGTTACCGGGTAGGCCGCGCGGGTATTCTCCGTGAAGGTAGCGTCGTTGAAATCCAGCAGCCGGAGCTCGGTGTCGACAGCGACGTTCTCCAGCACCGTGCCGAAGCGGATCGCATCCCAGATCTGCGGCTCCTTCTCCCGTGAAAGCGAGATGCACTTGGCGTAGCAGCCGCCCTCGAAGTTGAAGATACCCTCCGGGCCCCAGCCGTGCTCGTCGTCGCCGATCAATTTCCGCTCCGGGTCGGCGGAGAGAGTCGTTTTTCCGGTTCCGGAAAGTCCGAAAAAGAGTGCCGTATCGCCGCGGTGCCCCACATTGGCGGAGCAGTGCATCGGCATCACGCCGTGGGCCGGCAGCAGGTAGTTCATCACGCTGAAGATGGATTTCTTCATCTCGCCGGCATAGGCTGTGCCGCCGATGATGATCAGTTCCCGGGTGAAATTGACGACCACAAAGAGCTCCGAATGCGTGCCGTCATGTTCGGAGGCAGCCCGGAAGCCGGGTGCATCGATCACCGTGAAGCGCGGAATGTGGCGATCGGTCAGGCGCGGATCCGGGCGCACGAACAGTTGCCGCGCAAACAGGTTATGCCAGGCCCGCTCCGTGATCACGCGGATGGGCATCTGGTAGCGCTTGTCGGCCCCGGCAAAACAGTCCTGCACGAACAGGTCTCGCGCCTGCAGGTAGGCCAGCAGCTTTCCATAGAGATTTTCGAACTGTTCCGGAGTGAACGGCTGATTCACCGGTCCCCAGTTCACGGTATGTTCCGTAATCTCGTCCCGAACCACGAACTTGTCCTGCGGCGAGCGGCCCGTCTGGGTTCCGGTCCGCACCACGAAGGCGCCGCCGCTCGCCAGCAGACCTTCGCGGCGCTGGATCGCCTTTTCAATCAGTTGAGCCGTGCCCAGGTTCCAGAGAACGACGTTGGGGTTGCTGATCCCATGCCGGTCCAGCCCGTAACTGCTGGGACGAATTCCCGAGTTCTGCATATCTGGTAGGTTCCCCTTGTCTATGAAAAGACACTGTTTGCAATCGGATTTCCAGCTCCAGGAACTGGAAATACAATCGGATAGCCCGGCGGGGTCCGCGATTTAACCCATTGGCGGGGCAAATCACCCGTAAGTGGTTGAACGGTATATGTATGGAAAATCATCATATTGTGGAAATAGTTGGGAGGAAGCGCGGCGTGCGCCGGGCCTTGGTGGCCTGTTCAAAGGCGTAGGCCAGGCGGATCAGCACCGGCTCGCTGTAGGCTCCCCCAAAGAACGAAATCCCCACCGGCAGTCCGACGATCTGGCCGGCCGGTACGGTGATATGCGGATATCCGGCCACCGCTGCCGGGCTCGTGCAGCCGCCCACGTCGTGATCGCCATTTACCAGATCCGTGAGCCAGGCCGGGCCGCTGCTCGGGGAGACGATCGCATCCAGGCGATGCTTGGCCAACACCGCGTCGATGCCTTCGGTGCGGCTCAACTGGCGGTTCTTCTGGAGTGCTTCCAGGTATTCACGGGAAGTCAGGGGCCCTTTGGCGTTGGCCCGCAGCATCAGTTCCTGGCCGAAATACGGCATTTCGCTGGAGCGGTTCCGCTCGTTGAAATCGATGATATCGGTCAGCGTGTGAACCGGCGCATCGGCTTCACGGCGGCTGAGGTACGCGTTCAGGTCGGCTTTGAACTCGTAGAGCAGAACCTCCATTTCGGAATCGCCGAATTGGCCATGCGTAGGCAGGTCGGCCGGGTCCACCAGTTCCGCGCCCTGGCGCGCCATCACCTGCAGGGCGGACTCCATCAGGTCATCCACCAACTGGTTCGCGCCGAAAAATTTCCTGGCGACACCCAGGCGAGCGCCGCGCAGGCCGTCGGCGCGTAGAAATTGAGTGTACTCGCTGATGAGCCTGCCCTGGCGCTCCAGAGTTGCTGGATCCTGCTGGTCGACGCCCATCATCGCTCCCAGCAGAATGGCTGCGTCGCGCACCGTGCGGGCCATCGGGCCGGCGGTGTCCTGGCTGTGGGCGATGGGAATGATTCCGGAGCGGCTGATCAGGCCCAGCGTCGGCTTGATCCCGACGATCCCGTTGACCGAGGCGGGACAAATGATCGAGCCGTCGGTCTCGGTGCCCACCGCCAGCATGCAAAGGTTGGCGGCTACCGCCACCGCCGATCCCGAACTGGAGCCGCAAGGATTTCGGTTGAGCGCATAGGGATTGCGGGTGAGCCCCCCGCGCGCGCTCCAGCCGCTGGTGGAATGGGTGGAGCGGAAGTTGGCCCACTCACTCAGATTGGACTTGCCCAGAATGACTGCTCCGGCGGCCCGGAGACGGCGCACCAGGAAGGCGTCGTGTTTTGCCGGCGAGCCGGCCAGCGCAAGAGAACCGGCGCTGGTGCTCATGCGGTCGGCGGTATCGATATTGTCTTTGAGGAGGATCGGGATGCCGTGCAAGCGCCCGCGGATGCGGCCGGCCCGGCGCTCCCGGTCGAGAGCGTCGGCGATCTGGCGGGCATCCGGGTTCACTTCGATGACTGCGTGGAGTCCCGGCCCCTTCTGGTCCGTCTCCTCGATGCGGGCCAGGTATTCTTCGACCAGGGACCGGGCGGAGTATTGACTGGAGGCGGCGATCGTTGCTTCGTCCAGATTCAGGCGCGCGTGGGAACAGGCGGAGAGCGCCGCTCCGGCGCAGGCTCCCACGAATTTCCGTCGATCCACGACCATGGCGGCTCCATAATAGCAGCGGGCGGGTTTGGTTGCTCCCCTGGCCGCGCCTTGCCTATAGTAACGAAGTGACCCGTTTACTCGATCAAAAAGTCGCTTTCGTCACCGGTGCTGCCGCGGGCATCGGGGAGGCGGTGGCGCATCTGTTTGCCGAAGAAGGCGCCCATGTACTGGTGCTCGACCGCAACGCCGCGGGCGGGGAGGCGGTGGCCGCCGCCATCCGCGCGAAAGGAGGCTCCGCCCTGGCCTTCGCCACCGACGTGCGCCGCGCGGAGACTATTCAGCCGGCTGTGGACCAGGCTCTCGAGCGCTTTGGCGCGATCGATGTGCTGATCAACAATGCCGGTATCTATCCCAGGCGGGCGTTTCTCGAAATGAGCGAAGCCGAATGGGACGAGATGCAGGATATCAACCTCAAAGGCATCTATCGCTGCTCGAAGCTGGTTATTCCGCACATGGTGGCCCGGGGGGCAGGGAAGGTGGTCAACATCTCCTCGGTGACGTTCTTCAAAGGCATGGCCAATTTGAGCCATTACGTGGCGGCTAAGGGAGGCGTCATCGGCTTGACGCGCTCCGTCGCGCGCGAAATGGGCCCCCACAACGTGTACGTCAATTGCATTACGCCGGGAGCCATCGAGGTCGAAACCGAGAAACTGGTGGCCACGCCCCAGCAGATGGCCGCGATCGTCGAACAGCAGTCTTTGCGGCGGCGGCTGAAGCCGCTCGATGTGGCGCGGGCTTGCCTGTTCCTCTCCAGTTCTCTGAGCGACGGGATGACCGGCCAGACGATCAATGTGGACGGCGGCCTCGTCATGTATTGAGACAGGCCTCATCGCGGAGTCCCCGGGACGGTCACCGGGATGCGGAACAGCGTCTTGCCCGCCGTGGCGTAGAGTGTACGCCGGTCCGGGCCGCCGAAAGCCAGGTTGGTCAGCGTGTCTTCCGGAATCGGGATGAACTGCAGTTGCTCGCCTTTGGGCGAAAAAACGTAGACACCGCACTTGGTGTCGAGCGTCTCGCTGGTGCCGCGCCGGCGGTTCAGACCGGCCGCTGCATACACATTGCCCTGCGTGTCGATGGCCAGCCCGTCTGCGCTTCGGCCCGGATAGAACTGGTGGAACACGCGCGAATTACGCACCGTGCCGTCCGCCTGCAGGTCATAAGCCCGCAGCATGCGCGCTCCGCCGGCGGCCTGGTTGCTCTCCACCAGGTAGAGTGTCTTGTCGTCCGGTGAGATTTGAATGCCATTCGGCACTTCGATATCCGGCGCCGCCAGGATGCGCGAGACGCTCCCGTCGGGATCGATCCGATAGACACCCGGGGTATCCACCCGGTCGGGGTCGGGCGCGCCGCGGTTCTGATCGGTGAAGTAGATTCTGCCGGCACTATCGATCGTCAGATCATTGGGGGCGCGCAAGCGCTTGCTCTGGTAGCGGTCGGCTAGCACGGTAATCTTGCCGGTCTGCATCTCGGTACGAGTAACCCTGGCCGCGGCAGGATCGCCTTCACAGGCTAGCAGCCGTCCTTCCAGATCGAACAGGAGACCGTTGGCGGCGTTACTCTTCTCCCGGAATACCGATAGCTTTCCGTCGGTACCGAGCTTGAGGATGCGATTGTTAGTAGTTTCTGCGAAAAATACGTTGCCGGTGGCGTCTACGGTGGGGCCTTCGGTAAATGCAACGATCACCGCCGGCTCGGCTTGTATGACGGAAGAGCTTTGTATCTCGGCTTGGGGAGGCTTCCGGCATCCTGCCGCAACGGCGAGGCAGAGCAGTAGAAAGAAGGAGTAGAAGGGGTTCCGTGGCATGTGCGGTGCCCATTATTTCAGATTTGTTGGCGTCGTCTGCGAGGTTGGTAGTAATATTACTTACTTTTGGGAGGAACTTCTAAAAAA
>CAZMRK010000358.1:0-3098 GCA_964568355.1 uncultured Solibacteraceae bacterium
CCCTTCACCACGTCCTTCCCGGCGAAATGTGGGTTGCTGCACAGGTTGAGTACCTTCATAACCTGCCTGGCCACCGTGTTGCTCTGAATGATGGCCACCTCGGTTTTCACCCGGCTGTCAACGTCAGATGAGGCGGAAGGACGGTCGCTTTCGTCCAGACCGAGATTTCCCGAACGGTTAGGATCAATCTGCAGTTGCGCTACCCCCTCGTACTGCGGTGTCTTCAGGAAGGTGTACGCGACGGTCAGTGCGAAGATCGCCGCTGCGAAGGCCATGATGGCAAACTTGCGCCGCGATAGAATGTGCCAGACATCGGCGATGGTGAGCTGCTGCCGGACCACTGCAGGGCGTTCCACGGGAATAGCCTGCCGGACGGCGAATTCCCCTTCCTGGCGCTTCACAAGGCTAAGTGCTTCTTCAGGCATTTCGTTTCCTTAAATTCTTGAGTCCACGGATTCCGCTGGCGAATTTCCTAAGCCGCGCCCGTACCGCGTAGTACTGCTGGCACGGTGCGCGCCAGAATCTTCAGATCCAGCCACAGCGACCATTTATCGATGTACTGCATGTCCATTTTCATCCAGGTATCGAAGTCGAGGTTGTCCCGCCCGGCGATGGCCCACAGGCAGGTCAGGCCGGGACGCATGCGGAGGCGGCGACGCTGCCATGCCTCGTACTGGTCTACTTCGTCCGGGACAGCGGGGCGGGGCCCCACCACAGACATGTCCCCGCGCAGGACATTCCACATCTGCGGCCATTCGTCGATGGAGAATTTGCGCAGGCAGCGCCCGATCGGGGTGAGGCGCGGATCGTCGGGGATCTTGAACGCCGTGGTCTTGCGGTTCAGATGGACCAATTCCTGTTTGCGCTTTTCGGCGTCCTCCACCATGGAGCGAAACTTATAGAAAACGAACCGGCGGCCGTTCAGCCCGCAGCGCTCCTGGCGAAAAATGATGGGCCCGGGCGAGGTGAGCCTGATCAGCAGCGCCACCAGCAGCATCAGGGGCGAGAGCACGATCAGCCCGGCGACGGAGAGGACCACGTCGATGGCACGCTTGGCCAGGAGGCGCAGTTCGTCGTGAGGCGCGGCGGAAAAGGTGAGCAGGGGAATGTAGCCGAGCCGCTCCAGATAGACCGTGCTGTTGACATGGGGGAAGAAATCGACGGCCAGGCGGGTCTGCACGCCTTCTTCATCGCAGAGCAGGAACATTTCCTCCAGACCGGAAAGGCGCTCGCTGCCGACGGCGAAGATGATCTCGTCGATCACACGCTTGCGCAGCAGCAGCGGCAGGTCCTGGATGGGATGGACGGGATAGGACTGGCTGAGACGGATCTCCGCGGGCGGGTGGGGATCGACGGATAGAAAGCCGCAGAGGCGCACGCCATAGGGCGCGGAGCGTTCCAGAGCATGTCCCAGATTGACGGCGCGCTCGCCCACGCCGGCCACCATCACGTAGCGCAGCGCTCCGAATTCGCGCCGGATCACGCCGACCAGGCGGCCGGAGAGCATGCGGAACAGAAACAGGAAGGCCCAGGCATAGACGGTAAACAGGAAAAGGAAGGCGCGGCTGAGATCCAGCCGCATGGCAAACTCGAACAGCACCAGGCAGACGGCGCCGTAGGAGCATTGGCGGAAGGAATCGAACAGGATGATGCGCGGGTCGCCGGAATCCAGGCGGTCGTAGATGCCGAGAGCGAGAGCCATGGCCACCCAGACCAGGAGAGCCGAGCCAAGGACCAGCGCCTTGAGCGGGACGGTCAGATAAAAATCATGCTCCAGGGGGAGCATGAGGCGCGTCTGATAGGCCGCCTCAAAGGCCAGGGTGGTCAGCACAATATCGGACAGACCAAACAAAACTCGGGTCTTACGATGTTGGCGACTAAACATCCGGACACAGGATAGCACGTAGCGGTCCATCCGCCGCGCGGCGGCCAGCGAGGGCGTAGTATCCTGGAAACGAAGGGAACAACGACTTATGGGCTGTTGCGGAAGCGGGTCGGGCAATCCGACCAACGTGCAAATCCGTTCGAACACGCGGAAGGTGTTTTGCGTGAAGTTCCAGAGGGAGATGGAGGGGCTGGAAGAGGTACCGTTCGACGGCCATCCGCTGGGGCAGAAGATCTACGACAACGTCTCGAAGGAAGCCTGGAAAATGTGGGTGGAGCACATGAAGATGCTCATGAACGAGTACCGGCTCAACCTGGGCACCACGCAGGCGCAGGAGTTTTTACTGAAACAGATGGATGAATACTTTTTCGGCGAAGGCGCCGCGCTGCCGCCGGATTATGTCCCCCAACACCAGCACCACTAAGGCCTGCTATACCCGCTGACCCGCGGCGGAAGGGAACAGCCGCGGGTCGGGCTGGGACATCCCACCCGCAGCAAAGCCGGGCCGGGATTTTCTCCTTTTTGACGAAACCATTTTTGACTAAACCAACGGGCGAGTTCCTGCGTCTAACTATTGTGAACGTGCTGACATCACCGGCTGATACGCCAGGGTCTGATTTTTCGAGCGGGACCCGGATGGACACCACGGCGCATATGCTGAAACTCGCTGAGCTACGAATCAAGACCGACCACGACCTGGTCTGTGTCATCCGCAAGGAGATCGAGCGCGGAGTGACTCTGGCCAGCGTGGCTACGAGTAAACAGTCGCCGCTCTATGTCCGGGCGGAGAACAGTTATCACCGGGTAGAACTGCTGCTCTTCAAAATTTCCAATTCGAGCGCCGCCGACTGCGCAGCCTTGCGGTCGGAACTGAAGGCGTTCCGGGCCGCGCTGGACACAGTGCCGAACGTGCTGAAAATGCACGGCGGCGCAGCCTGCCCGGCCTGATTCCAACGGATCCGGCTTCCCGTTCCGCTGTACCTTTTGGCTTTCCACCACCGCCTTACATCGCTGCGAGAGCACCGCGGCCGCTGGCCAGGGCTGCGTTCCGATCTTTGCGGCGCATGGCGACGAGCATCGATTTCACATGCGGCAGAGCCCGGCTGAGTCGTTCGGAAGCCGGATTGGTGACGCCCGCGGGAGAGGCCATGGTTTCTGTCTGGTAGGCCCGGTAGAAGGGCCGGGACATCTGCGCCAGTTCGTACAGACACTG
>CAZMRK010000359.1:0-2665 GCA_964568355.1 uncultured Solibacteraceae bacterium
TCGCCCACGAATCCGGCGAAAGCAATCGAGCCCCGCCGCCACGGCAGCGGGACTATGAGCAGCTAAAGCGGCGGCAATCTGGCGGGCCGTTTCGAGCACGTTTGCGGGCGGCGCCACCTGATCGATCATGTTGTACCGAAGAGCTTCGGCCGCGCCGAACTTTCGGCCGGTCAGGCTCAGTTCCATGGCCCGGCGTTCGCCCATGGCGCGTATTAGGGTGCGCAGGATGACGAACGGCCAGAGGCCGATATGGATCTCGGTCAGCCCGAAGATGGCGTCATCGGACGCCACCACGACGTGGCAGGCGGCTGCCAGGCCGGTGCCACCTCCCAGGGCCGCGCCGTGCACGGCGGCGACCACCGGTTTGCTGAGACGGACGCCTATGCTGAACAGGCGCTCATGCAGTTCGCCGATCCGGGCTGCGTCCACGGTCAGCACTTCCGCCAGATCCATCCCGGCGCAGAAGGATTTTCCGTTGGCGCTCAAGAGAGTTGCGCCGATTTCCGGGTCGGCATCGGCGGCATCGAGAGCGTCGGCCAGGGCTTCGCAGAGCTCCAGGCTCAAGGCATTGCGTTTTTCGGGGCGATTGAGCGTCAAGTGAAGGACCCGGCCCTGACGCTCACTCAGCAAGCTCTGACTCATCGATCTCGATCTCCATGGCCAGCAGGGAAGCGCCGAAGGTTTTCCCCTGGGCATCGATGCGCAGGGAGACGGTTCCCCCGCCATCGAGCGCGCCCGGGAGCAGAAAATTGAGGGCGGCCAGATTGGGCAGCTCATAGCGCACGACTTCGCCCTGAACCAGATCCTGGAACCAGGCTTTCACGCGGGCGGCGGTCACTTCGCGCAGCAGCACGGGGTAGTGGCGCTCTTTCCAGGCGATAACCCCGATGTTCACGGTGTCGCCCTTGTCGCCGGAGCGGGTGTGCGCGATACGGGAAAGCGGCAGCTTCATTCCACCACCTCGATGTAGGGCTGGATTTCCTCGCGAGGGACCAAAGCGGACCAGTAAGCCACAATCTCACGGACAGGGGGCCGGCCATCGCCGTAGCCGGTGGCGCCGGGAGGCCCGCTCAGCACCAGGGGGATCAGCTCTCGGGTAAAGCGCTCGATGGCCCGACGGTCGTAGCCGCGCACACCGATCCGGAGTTGGACCTCGGGTGGGCAGGCGACCGGAGGGGCAGCCGCGCCATGGCAGGCGTTGATGCCCAGAAATTCGGTATAGATGCTTTCGAATTGGAGGCCGAGTTGAGCCAGCCGCTGCCGCACGATGCGGTCGGCCGCTTCAGCCTTTTCGCGGGCCTGGGGATGGCTGTAAACGAGCGTACCGATGGATTTCCAGCCGCGGGAGTAGCTAATGGAAAGTTTGACGGTAGAAGGCGGAGGTCCGCCCTGGATTCCGGAGACGCGGACACGGTCGGGACCAGCCTCCGCCAGGCGGATGGAGGTGAAATCGGCGATGCAGTTCGGGGTCATGTAGCGGGTCGGGTCACCAAGTTCATAGAGCAGTTGCTCCTTGACGATGTCGGTGCTGACGCGGCCGCCGGCGGAAGGGTGCTTAGTCAGGAAAAACGTCCCGTCAGGTTCGGCTTCGACGATGGGGTAGCCGATCTCGGCCAGATCGGGGATGGTCTGCCAGTCCACCTGGCAATTGCCTCCGGTGGATTGGGCGCCGCACTCGATGAGGTGGCCAGCGACGGTCCCGGCGGCCAGGAGATTCCAATCCTCAGATTTCCAGCCGAAGCGGTGGATCATGGGCGCCAGGGTGAGGGCCGTATCCGTAGCGCGCCCGGAAATGACCACGTGGGCACCGGTGTCGAGAGCTTCAGCGATGCGGAACGCGCCAATGTAGGCGTTGGCGCTGAGGATGCGGTCGCGGATGGCGGAAAGCGGCTGGCCGGTATCGAGATCGCGCATCTCGTAGCCTTTCGCCAGGAACTCGTCCAGGCGGGAGAAGACGTCGTCGCCCAGGACGATGGCCACCTTCAGCTCGGGAGCAAGCTGGCGGACGGCCCGGGCACAGGCGACGGGGTTGACGCCGCCGGCGTTGGCGATGACTTTCACGTTGCGGTCGAGCAACTTGCGGCCGATCCGGGCGAGCAGCGGTGGAAAGTCGCGGGCATAGCCGAGGTGGGGGTCCACCTGCTTCTGTTTTTGCAGGATGGACATGGTGACCTCGGCCAGGTAGTCGAGGGTGAGATAGTCGATGGGCCCCTGGTCGATCAGGCGGACGGGCGCCTCCAACCAATCGCCCCAGAAGCCTTGGCCGTTGGCGATGCGAATCATAGCGTTTCCAGCACCAGAGGCGTCGCAAGGGGACGCAGAAGGGCGACTTCCAGGGCCAGGGCGAGGATTTCGCGCGTTTCGGCGGGGTCGATGATGGCATCGACGTGGCCGCGGGCAGCGGCATAGCGGGCGTCGAGCCAGCGCTCATAGTCGGCTTTGGTGCGTTCGACGGCTTCCTGCAAGGCCGCGGGCAACGGCTGGCCGGAGGAGCGATATTCCTCCAGTTCCGCCGAGAAGAGGGCCTGCACGGCGGAATCGCCCTCCATGACGCCGATGCGGGCAGTAGGCCAGCCGAATGTGAAATTGGGATCGAAGCCCTGCCCGGCCATGGCGTAGTAACCGGCTCCGCTGGCGTGGTTCAGGGTGAGGATGATCTTGGGGA
>CAZMRK010000360.1:0-19698 GCA_964568355.1 uncultured Solibacteraceae bacterium
GGGGAAGGAATTGACGATCGAGGAGATGCCGTAGGCTCCGGCGAAGCCGGCCAGACCGCTGGCGACGGCCAGCAGGATGCCTTCCACCAGAAAATCCGCGAGGATGCGGCGGCGCGTGGCGCCGACGGCTTTGCGCAGGCCAATTTCGCGGGTCCGCTCGGTGACCGAGACCAGCATGATGTTCATGACGCCGACTCCACCGAGGGTCAGGGTGACCACGGCGATGGTGCCGAGGAAGAAGGTCATGGAGACGAAGATCCCGTCGACCAGTTCGGCGTTTTCCACGGTGTCCCAAATGTAGACCGCGCCCTTGTCGTCGGGATCGAAGTGATGATTGCGGCCGAGGACGCGCAGCACCTGGCTGCGGGTTACTTTCCAATCGGCGAGCGAGCGCGGGACATAGATGATGTTGTTGACGATGCCGGGCCGGAAGTTTTCGTCTTTGGGCGGCAGGTCGCGGACCATGGTGTTGTAGGGGATGTAGATTTTGTCGCTATCGAGGCCGTTGTAGCTGCTGTTCTGGGTTTTGGCCGGCATGAGGCCGATGATGCGGAAGGGCAGACCATTGATGGCCAGGGACGTGCCGAGCACCTGGGAGCGCTGGCCGAAGAGCTGCTTGCGCACGTTGTCGCCGAGGATGCAGACGCGGAGGGCGTCGGTTTCATCCTGCTGCCGGAGGAAGCGGCCTTCGCCGATGGGAATGGTGCGGATTTGGGCGTAGTCGGGTTCGACGCCGTTGACGGTGAAGGAACCGCTATTGAAGGGGCTGACGGCATGGGCCTGGTTCTGCAATTCGCCGATGACGCGGAGGACGCGGTAGCACTCGGCGCGGATATCGCGAATGTCGTCGTAGTCCAGGCGGATGCGGCGGCCGGCCCGCTGGCCCCCCACCTGTTTTTCCGTGCGGCCGGAGAAGAGCAGCACCATGTTCTCCCCGAGCTGCTTCATATTGTTGTGCTGGCCTTCTTTGAAGCCGTCGCCCATGGCCACGATCAATACGATGGAGGCCACACCCCAGGCGATTCCCGCCATGGTCAGCAGGCTGCGGAGCTTGTTGCGCAGCAGGCTGGTGACGACATCCCCCAGCAATTCGGAGAAATAGGTCATAGGACGCCCGAGGCTATTGCAGAATGACCTGCTGGTCCTCCGCCAGGCCCTTGCGGATTTCGATCTTGGAGCCGTTGCTGATGCCGGTCACGACCGCCACGCGGCGCTTGCCGGATTCCTGGGTGGGATCGGGGACCTCGACGGCGGTGGACTTGTCGCGGGTATAGAGGATGGCGCCTTCCGGAATGGTCAGGACGTTCTTGTGCTCTTCGAGGAGAATCTCGGCGTTAGCGGTCATCTGGGCGCGCAGTTTGCGAGATTCGTTGGAAATCGAAACACGCACTTCGAACGTAGTGACGTTGTCTTTTTCAACACCCATGGGCGAAAGTTTCGTCACCTTGCCCATGAATTTTTGATCGCGATAGGATTCCACGCTGATGCGTGCCGGCTGGCCGAGGTAGACCTTGCCGATGTCGCTCTCATCGACCTTCCCTTTGACGTAGACCTCGGAGAGGTCGCCCAGGGTCATGATGAGGGTGGCTCCGGAGCCCATGGTGAGGATGGAGGAGACGGCGTCGCCGACTTCGCGATCGCGGGAAAGGACCACGCCATCGATCGGGGAGATGATGGTCGCGTTGCGGACGTCTTCTTCGGTGCGGGCCAGGACGGCTCGGGTCTGATCGCGATTGGCCTCGGCTTTGGCGATGGCGGCGCGAGCCACGCCCATGTTGACGGCGGCGGACTGCTGGCGATTGAGCGCCATCTCGTAGTTCTTTTCCATTTCGTCGCGGGCGTTCTGGGCGATCAGCTTGTCTTCAAACATGCGGCGGGCGCGCTCCATATCCCGTTTCAGGAAGGGCAGATCGGGGCCGGCAGCCTCCACCTTGTAGCGCTCATACTCGGCGCGTGCGCTTTTCACCGTGGCTTCGGCGACGGCCAGGGCGGCCTGAGCTTCGCGCAGGCGAGGCAGGAGGTCGTTCTGATCCAATTCGCAGATGACCTGGCCGCGGCGAATGGTATCGCCGACGTTGACGGGCAGTTTCAGGATGATGCCGCTGGCTTTGGACTTGATTTCGACCTTGGTGGTGGGCTCGATCTTCCCGGTAGCGACGACCGAACGCGCCAGATCCATGCGCTGCGCTTTGACGAGTTTCTCCGCATCAATCTTGGGAGACCCGCGGCCGATCGCTTTCTTGGAAAACAGGGCTGCTCCGGCGAGCAGCGGCAGCACGAGGCAGATCACCCAAACGATCCGGCGCTTTTTCCGACCATTGGCCATATATACTTACCTAACTAGTGAAATACGAAGGCGACGGCGAAATGTTCCGCGCGAAAAACGAAAGCGGCGCGCATCGCGAGGAATGCGCGCCGCCGGGGATTACGAGCAGTAGAAAGATTTACGGATTGAAGACGAGCTTGGTGCTGGTGCCGCCCAGGCGGATCTCCTGAATGGCGTACTTGCCGTCCGCGTCGGCATATCGCACAACGGTGCTGGCGAACTTCTTGTCGCTATTTTCCACCTTCACCGTGGCTTCCACGGACTGCTTTCCCTTCACCAGGGTCACCTTGGTATCGTTCAGCTCGAGGCGGTAGTCACCGGCCTTGAGTTCCGTGCCCGAGACTACGCCGGGTTGGAACAACGTGACACGATAGGTAGCGGCGTTCGCGGTGAAAGCGGTCAATACCGCGAACACAACCAGAAGTTTACGAATCATGGGATCTCCTGAACCGGTAAGTTCATTTCTCGTACTGGTGAGCTGGTAAGCTCACGCCTCGATATTAACACCACTAATGAGTGGTTGTCTATGCTGCCGCACGGTTTTCTGCGGTGATGTCCTGATAGGACGTAGAATAGTCGGAGGAATGGCCACGGAGAACGGGGGGAACGCCTCAAAAGTTGTCGTAGCGACAACGGTTGCACTTTCATTTATCTCGTTCTGGCGTGGAGCCGCCATCGTTCTCAGCGACCTGGCCTCCTCGGCGTTTTACGCCGGCGGCATCGCGGAGCAGGCCATCGGGGCCAGCGCCCCATGGTTCATCCTGGCGGTGATGCTGTTCAGCTTCGCGGTGCGCTCCGTATACATGGAAAGCTGCGGGATGTTCGTGCGCGGCGGTGTGTACGTGGTGGTGCGGGACTCGATGGGGCCGTTTCTGGCGCGGATTTCGGTCTCGTCGCTGATTTTCGATTACATCCTCACCGGGCCGATCAGCGTGGTCAGCGCGGGCCAATACCTGGGCCGGTTATTGAACGAGATTGCGGCGCTGCTGCACATGGGTACGGTGGTGCCGCCGAGCGCCTTCGCCGCGTGCTTCGGGGTGCTGGTGACGGTGTACTTCTGGTGGAGCAACATCAAAGGCATTCATGAATCGAGCGGGAAGGCGCTGCGCATCATGCAGGTAACCACGGTGATGGTAGTGGCCTTCCTGATCTGGTGCCCGCTGACGATGTTGATCCGGGGCCACATCTATGTCCCACCGGCGCCGGTGGCGGCCAATTTACAGTTCAGCCGCGAGGCGCTGGGGTGGTTCGAGGGCACCTTCTGGCCGCAGATCAGGGCGGTGGCGATCATCATCGCCTTCGGCCACGCGCTGCTTTCGATGAGCGGATTCGAAACGCTGGCGCAGGTCTATCGCGAGATTGCTTCTCCGAAGCTCAAGAACCTGCGCCGCGCGGGCAACCTGGTCTGCCTCTACGCCCTGGTCAGTACAGGCGTCATCACGGTGTTCGCGGGCATGATTATTCCGTCCGAACGGATTCGGACCGAGTATGCCGAGAATCTGTTGGGCGGGCTGGCGATGAACCTGGCCGGGCCTCCGCTACTGCTGTTGACGTTCCACGTCTTTGTGGTGATGGTGGGCGTGCTGATCCTTTCCGGCGCAGTGAACACGTCCATCATCGGCGCCAACGGGGTATTGAACCGGGTAGCGGAAGACGGCGTGCTGCTGGACTGGTTCCGCAAGCCGCAAAAGCGCTACGGCACGACTTACCGGATGATCAACATGGTGGCCATCCTGCAGCTTGCCACCATCATCCTGAGCGGCGGAAACGTGTACGTGCTGGGTGAGGCGTACGCCTTCGGCGTGGTGTGGAGCTTCTTCATGAAATCCCTGGGCGTGCTGGTGTTGCGATACCGGCGCCACGACCAGGAATACAAGACGCCGCTGAATTTTCAGATCGGCGGCGTGGAGATACCGCTGGGACTGATCGGCACGACGCTGGTCCTGTTCCTGGTGGCGATCGCCAACCTGTTTTCCAAGCAGATCGCCACGATTTACGGCGTGGGTTTTACTGTATCGCTGTTTCTGATCTTCACGATTTCCGAGCGGATCAACGCCAGGAAGATGCACGGCGACTCAGGGCTGGAGCAGTTCAACCTGGACCTGCGTCCGGAGATCAACGCCGCGACGGTACATGCCCGTCCCGGTTGTGTGCTGGTGGCGGTGCGCGAATACAACCGCATGGAGCACCTGCACAAGATCCTGCAAAAAACCAACGTACGCCGGCACGACATCGTAGTGATGACGGTGCGCCCGGTATCGGCGGGAGCGGGGGAGTACGATCTGGCTGAAAACCAGATTTTTGCGGACTACGAGCGGGACCTGTTCACCCACGTGGTAGCGATGGCGGAAAAGGAAGGCAAGACGGTGGACCTGCTGGTGGTGCCGGCGGTGGATCCATTTGACGCCATGGTGCAGACGGCGGCGCAACTGAAGGCGACGCGCCTGGTGACGGGTGTCTCGCCGCGCATGGATTCCGAGGACCTGGCGCGGCAGATCGGGCTGGCTTGGGAGCGGATGCCCGAGCCGCGGCATGCCTTCTCGCTGGAAGTGATCTGTTCCGGGCGGCCTTCTTTCTATGTGAACCTGGGGCCGCATCCGCCGCGTCTTTGGCCGGAGGATCTGGACCGCGTGCACGAGTTGTGGCTGCGGCTGGCCGAGGAGTTGGGCTCGCGGCTGCATCATCGGGATGTGGTGGGGCTGGCGCTGCGGCGGCTGGAGCGGGATTTGTCGTCGAGCCGGGTGGAGGTGGTGGAGGAGTTGAAGAAGGAGATGCGGAAGTCGTAGGGGAGGAAGGAACCGCCGATGCACGCGGATGCACGCAGATGGGTGATTCGATTTTGTCCGCTTGCTGACGCGCGCGGTTCCGTTCCCCCACCGAACCGCGACCCAAGGGAGCGGACTTTGCGGGGTCAGGGAACTAGCGCGGGACGTCCTGGCTTTGGTAGGATCCTAGCTTTTCCCAGTCCTGGCGGGTGAGGCCGTTCAGGTCCCAAACTACCTGGCCTTCGCGGAGGGTGAGCTCGCAGCCGAGCTTGCGCGTGCCTCGCAGCAGGGCTCCGAAGGAATCTACAAAGCCGAAGCGGCCGGTTTCCAGACGCAGCACCGCGATATCGGCGGGGGCTCCGGGGGAGAGGTGTCCGAGGTCGTCGCGCTGGATTTCCCGGGCGGGATTCCAGGTGGCGCGGAGCACCAGATCCGGAAGCGGGACGCCGATGTTGAGGATCTTCGACATGACGTTGAGCATGTCTTTCATGCCGGCATTCATGCTTTCGGTGTGGAGGTCGGTGGAGATGGAGTCCGGAAGGAAGCCGCCGCGGATGGCCGGGACGGCCTGGCGGAAGACGAAGCTGCCCCCGCCGTGGCCCACATCGAAAATGACGCCGCGCTTCCGCGCCGCGAACAGATAGGGCAGGACGCGGCCCTGGTCGTCGAGCAGGGGTGCCCGGGCGAGATAGGTGTGGGTGGAGATGTCGCCGGGGCGGAGTTTCTTCAGCACCAGATCCTGGTAGGGCCGCTCGGGGCGGAAGTCGCCGAAATCGACCATGACGGGGACGTGGGCCAGGGTGCCGGCCTCAACGGCGCGCTCGACCGGGGTCCACTCGGGACCGCGATAGTGGGCGGTCTTGATGCCCACGAGGATGCCGGGATAGCGCCGGATCATGGCGGCGGTGGCTTGGGGATCCATGTCGGCAGTGTTCTGCTCGATGGCCCCGCCCCCCTGCCCGCCGCCGACGATGTTGAGCATCGCCAGGATGCGGGTGCGCGAGTGGTCGAGGATGCGCGCCTTCTGGGCTTCAAAGTTGCGCCAGCCGGAGGTCCCCGCGTCCACCACGGTGGTTACGCCGCTGCGGAAGGTGTGGCTGTCGGCCCAGACGTTCTGATCCTCCTTCAACGATCCGCGCAGGCCGCTCATGGTAAGGACGTGGGTGTGGATATCGACCAGGCCGGGCGTGACATAAAGACCGGAGACATCGACCACCTTGTGCGCCTGCGCCGGCGGAATGTTGGGGGCCACGGCAGCGATCTTCCCGCTTCGGATGGCGACGTCGCGAACCGCGTCGATGTGGTTCCTGGGGTCGATCACGTGGCCGCCGCGAAGCAGGAGATCATACGACGGTTGGGCAGCCGCGCCGAACGCACAGAGCAGCAGAAACGTGTATCGCATACCGTGACAGGGTATCAGGAATCCGGGCGATTAACTGTTCTGGTTGACGTATTGCCCGGCGGGCTCGGCGGAGGGCCGGTCCTTGGGCATGAGAATCCAGGCGATCAGGTACGCGATCAGCCCGACTCCGCCGGAGATGGCCAGCACCAGCCAGATGATACGCACCAGGATCACATCGATGTTCATGTAGCGCGCGAATCCGGCACAGACTCCGGCGATTTTCTTATGTTCCACGTCGAGAGCCAGGCGGCGAGAGGATGGCGCAGGCCCGGCGGCCCCGGTGTTGAGCGCGCGGCCGCATTGGGAGCAAAACCGGTCCTTTTCGGTGAGTTCATTTCCGCACTTGGTGCAGAACATTTCCAGACCTCCGTCGAAAAGGGTAACGCAAAATGCGGGAGAGATGTTCCACTACGGATTTCCGCCGACGATGGGCACGTGGATCACGGTAACGGCGGGCTGGGAGAGAGCCTGGGTGATGGCCGGCGCGAGATCTTCCGCGCGGGTGACGGCGAGGCCGCGTGCCCCCAGGGAGTCGGCCAGGCGATCGAAGGCGATGGGGCCGAGCGAACTGCTGATGGCTTCGCCGAACTGGCGCAGGTGTCCGGCGCGGGTGATGCCCCAACCCTGATCGTCGGCCACGACGGCGACGAAGGGGAGGCGCTGGCGGACGGCGCATTCCAGTTCGGAGACGGTGAAGGTGAAGCTGCCGTCGCCGGAGAGCAGGAGGATGGGGCGGCCGGGCCAGGCCATGCGCGCACCGATGGCTCCGCCGATGCCCCAGCCGACGACGCCGGAGCGGCCACAGGTCAGCCAGTGGCCGGGATAATGATCGCAGAGCAGTTGATGCGCCCACTGGCCGATGCTGCCGCCGTCGATGAGGAGCAGGGAATCGTCGCGGAGGACCTGGCGCAGGGCGGCGATGAGGTCGCGGGCGTGCAGGCCGCCCACTTGTTGGGAAACCGTGGCTTGCGAAGCTGCTGTGTGTTCCACCGATTGGCGGAACTGGTCGCGGCGCCGGCAGGCTTCGGCGAGCCAGGCGGTGGAGGGTTGAAGGCCGCGCAAGCCGCGCCATCCGCGCACGACCTGCGCTCCGGGAGCGATGGCATCGGGCTGAAGGAAACCGAGTCGGTAATCGATGGAGGCTCCGGCGAGGAGGATGCAATCGGCATCGGCGAGGAGGCGAGGCCCGCCGCTGGCGGCCCCGACGACGCCCATGAAGGTGGGGATGGGGCGATCGATGACGCCGCGATCCCAGATGGGCACGACGACGGGGACGGCGTACTCTTCCGAGAAGCGCATGAGCTCTTCGCCGGCTCCGGCGTAGTAGACGCCGCTGCCGGCGATCAGCAGAGGCCGCTCGCAGCGGGAGACGTCGGCGTTCTCGTGCGCGAGCCCGGCTGGAGCCGCGGCGGGCAGGGGCCGGACTATTTCGGCGACCTCGGCGCGCTGGATATCCATGGGGAAGGTCAGATGGACGGGACCGGGCGCGGAGGCGGCGATGTGCCAGGCTTCGTCGAGGATCTGGAGGGCGCGCTCCGGACGGTCGATGACCCGGGAATAGTGGGTGACGGGGCGGGCCATGGCCACCTGGTCGATATCCTGAAAGTGGCCCAGGCCGCTGGTAGCGAACGCGCCCGCCCCGGTGATAAGCAGCAGGGGCGAGCCATCGAACCAGGCGTTGACGACGCCGGTAAGCGCGTTGGCGTGAGCGACACCGCTCGAAACGGCGCAGACGCCGGGCCGGCGTGTGAGGCGGCCCCAGGCTTCGGCGGCATAGGCGGCGGTCTGCTCATTGCGCGTATCGATGAGGCGGATGCCGGCGCGGCTGGCAGCGTGGAACAACGGATCGAGCCCATGGCCGCAGAGGGTGGCCATCCATTCCACTCCGCGTTCGCGAAGTCCGTTTACGAAGCATTCAACGGCAGTCATTTTTCTCTCCTGGCGATCAGCTCGGCGGCCCGGCGGCGGTGTTCGGGCTGGCCCACTTCCGCGTAGTGCAGCAGGGTCCAGCCGGAGAAGAGCGACTGGAGCTCTCCGCTATGGAGCAGAAAGTTCGGGTTGCCGGGCCGGGAATCGTCGAACAAGTGAATCGTAGCAACAAACAGGCCGCCGGGACGAATGCCCTGGCGGATGGCGGGGAAGAGATCGCGGTGGAGATAGAAAAAATCACAGATCAGATCCCAGGCATCGGGCCGGATGAGGAAGGACGGATGTTCCAGATCGGCGACGCGGGCGTCCACCGTGATTTGTTCGGCGGCGGCTTGTGCGCGTAGTGCAGCGATGGCAACGGTGGAAGCATCGAGGGCGGTGACACTCCACCCGTGGCGGGCGAGGAAGAGCGCGTTGCGTCCGGGGCCGCAGGCGAGATCGAGCGCGGCTCCGGGCGCCAGGCCGGCAACGGCACGGACCAGCAGCGGCACGGGTTCGGTCTGGATGTTTTCCGGATTGCGGTAGTGCTGATCCCAGTCGCGCACGAGGGAGAGAGCTAGCGTAGCGCGCCGCAGATTCCACGCGGGATACCTGCCTTCAGGGCAAAGCGGGGACAGGCGACGAATTTCGCAAATACGGCGAATTTCATGCCAGTCCCCGGTTTGCAGCGTCGTTTCAAGCTAGCGAGCCTTTCGGACGGTGGCGAACTGTTCGGCGAGCGCTTCGACGAGCAGGCTGGTTTCGGTGGCGCGCAGCAGGTCGTGCAGTTCGGTAGCGGCGGCGAGGAGGCGGCGGTAACGCGGCTCCCATTCTTTGAGCGTGGGGCGGGGGTCGACACGGCCGGGGATATCGCCGTGACGCTGGTGGAGGCGGTCTTCCAGGGCCTGCGTGACCAGATTTTTTTCGAGGCGCTCCTGACAGGCTTCTTTGAGGATTCCGAACAGCCAGATCAGCTCGCGGTGGTCCAGGTCGGCGAGGGGATTGCGGACGGGTCGAGTCACGAGGTCAATGCTTAGAATAGCCGAAGGCCGGCGGAGGAGACAACCGGTTGACGCGGAATGGTGTCCGCTTGCCGACGGGGTTGAAAAAATGCGGGGACACGGCTGCCAGCGTTGCAAGGGAACGCGTTCGAGACGCTTGCCCGCAGTGTCCCCGCATTTTTTCACAGGGCGCCACGGCGGTTATTTGGGGAGGGGCTTGACCAGTTTCCAGAGTCCTCTTCCACACAGGTTGGGGCAGGTGGGGAAGGTGTCGCCTTCGCGGAAGGTTTGCGGCGTCTTGCAGACGGTGCACCAGTACACGCCCGTGGCGGGGACGGCGGTGCCGGGTTGATGATTCATGACGGATTTCCATTGCGCCGGGCGAGGACCCAGGCGGCCATTTCTTCCATGTGATCCACCACCAGATCGGGGGCGGGATCCACGAGGGTCTCGGGCTGAAAGCCATAGGTGACCCCGCAGGAGCGCACCTGGGCGTTACGCGCGGTCTGGATATCGACGCTGCTATCGCCGACCATGAGGGTGTGCTCGCGGGTCACGCCGCACTCCTCCATCAACGTCTGGACGCCGATGGGATGCGGCTTCTTGTGGGGGAAGCTGTTGCCTCCGTACAGCTCGTGAAAGTATCCGGCCGCGCGCAGACCTTCGATGATGGTCTTGCTGATCTTCACGGGCTTATTGGTGAGGATCGCCATCGCGACGCCGGCATCGCGCAGGCGGAGGAGCGATTCGAGAACGCCGGGATAGAAGCGCGTATTCTCGAGGCAATGCTCACGGTAGTATTCGATGAAATATTCCAGGGCCTCCTGGACCTCCTCCTCGGCGGCCTGCGGACCGAGGACCCTGCGAACCAGCACGGGAGCGCCGTTGCCGACGTAGGAGTAGACGCGCTCGTTGGACAGGGGTGTCATGCCCAAATGCCGGCACATGGCATTTACAGAGTTGGCGAGATCGAGCTTGGAATCGATCAACGTGCCGTCGAGATCGAAAATGACCAGATCCTTCATCCGATGAGGGGTTAAAACTCCAGTTTAAGCGCTAGCTGGCCCTGGCGCGGAGTATTGGCCTGAGCGCTGACCCGGCCGAAGTTGGCATTGCTGACGTTGGCGGCCGGAGCGGCGAAGACGACACGATTGAAGACATTGAAAAACTCGGCGCGGAAGGTGAGCGACATGCGCTCCCAGAGCGCGGTGCGTTTGATCAGTCCCCAGCTCTCGTTGAATAGAGGGAAGCTCCGGAGATCGCCGTAGGAGCGGGCCGAGGTGCCGATGCGATAGGCGGCCGGGACGGCGAAGGCGGCGGGGTTGATGTAGCGGTCGGCTGCCGGATCGAAGCTGCCGAAATCGGCCTGGCGGGCGACGCCAGAGACCACATCGGGCCGCAGCGTGGCATTGAAGATGGGCAAGGTGTTGTTGGCGGAGAGGACGATGGGCTTGCCGGACATGTACTGCTGGATGCCGCTGAAGGTCCAGCCTCCGGCCAGCTTGCCGATTACGCCGCCGTGGTTGAGGAATTTCCGCCCGGGGCCGAAGGGCAGTTCATAGAGGAAGCTGACGGCGACGTTGTGGGGTACGTCGTTGGTGCTGAGCGCTTTTTCCAGAGCGCGATTGTAATAGGTCTGGCCGTTTGGTCCGCCGCCGGCCTGGACATCGCCATCGGAGAGGGTTTTGGACCAGGTGTAAGCGACCAGGTAGGTGAGGCCGAAGGACATGCGTTTCTGCGCTTTGACCTGCAGCGCGTGGTAGGTGGAGTTGCCGTTGGGATTGGAGCGCTCCGAGATGGCCAGGTACTGCGGATAGGGCCGCAGGGCCTGGGCCACCGAGCCCTGGAAGCCGGCATAGGGCAAGGCGATGCCGGCGGCCCGGGCCTGCGCGGATGCAGCCGGCTGTGTCAGCAGAGAGCCGAGCGAGAGATAACGCGGATCCACCTCATTGATGTTGAACAGGCCGTTTCCCAGACGAGTGCCCTTGTTGCCGGTGTAGTTGGCTTCCAGCACGACGGACGCGGGCAGTTCGTGCTGAATGCCGATGCTCCAGTTCTGGAAGTAGGGCGGCCGGCCATCACCGCGCCCGATGTAATTGACGTTCTGATTATTGGCGACATCGGGACGGATGACGGGTGGCTGGACGAAGTTCTGAGGGAAGCCGGAATCCCAATAAAAAGCGGGAGTCACGCCGGCATCGGTGCTGCTGGGGGTCGGCGAAGCATTAAATCCGAAGCCAAAACTTTGCGAACTGCGCAGACCGGCGGTGGCATTGCCGGGCGCATAGTAAATGCCGTAACCGCCGCGCAAGACGGTGGAGGGCTTGAACGCATAAGCGAAGCCGAAGCGGGGGCCGAAATTCTTGTAGTAGGTATCGGCGAAGCTGCTCATGCCGCTGCGGCCGGAACCGCTGCCAAGGAAGGAGATGGCGCCCAGGCGATTGCCGGCGGAGGGATTGGGGATGGAAGGATCAAAGCCGGACAGGTTGCTGTGCGCTTCCGCGCGGGGGAAGAACAGGTCGTAGCGGAAGCCGAGGTTAAGGGTGAGCTTGCGGGTGGCTTTCCAATCGTCCTGGATATAAGCGGCCAGCGAGCGGTAGCGGTTGCCGGGAACCACGGCGAGAACGTTGCGGGCGGCGTTATCCACGGCTCCGAGGAGGAAACTGGCAAAGGCATCGCCGGTGGAAGCTCGGCCGGCGGCGGTAGGAAACGCGGTTTCGAGCGAGTTGAAGGCGAACTGGCCCTGGGAGAGGAAGAAATCGGCGCCATTGGTCTGTAGCCAGCGCACTTCGCCGCCGAACTTGAAGCTGTGACTGCCGTGCACCCAGCTTACGTTATCGGTAATCTGCCAGACGTTATTGACCTGGCTTCCCACGGATTTCTGGTTGGGCGTGGTGAGCGTGGTGATATCGCCGCCGCCGAGGACGTTGTAGCCGTTGCTGAACGTGACGATCGGGAAGGCATCGCCGGCGCCGGACTGCACGCCCTGGAGTCCCAGTTTCTCGGGCCAGCCCTGGTTGGCGGAGAGATCGGCCCAGTATTGACCTTCGCGGGTGAACCCGACGGCCAGGTGGTTGAGCACGGTGGGGCTGAAGATGTGGTCGTCGGTGAGACGGACCCAGCGCGAGCGATAGTCCTCGTCTTTGGAGGGGGAGAGCGGCAACGGCAGCAGTTCCGGAGCGTGGGTGGTCTGCGTGCCGATGTAGACGAAGGCGCTGAGGCGGTTGCGATCACTGAAGGAATGGTCGATTTTGACATCGACCTGATCGCGATCAAAGCGCTTGGCGCCTACGGTGAGAAAGTTGTTGAACGGCGAGTTATTGATGGTGGCCGGGTAGAGCGCGGCGATCTTCTGGGAGACGCTGCTGATGCGCGAGGAGGGAATCACGTTGCCGGGGAACGGGTCGCGCAGGAAGCCTCCGGCGCCGTCGGGGCGCGTCGTCATCGGATCGTAGATGGGCACCTGATTTCCGGCACGATCCACCAGGCTGGAGAAATCGCCCTGGCGAAAGGCTTCGGGCGGAATGCTGGTGAGCTGATTGGTGGCGCCCTGGCGGAAACGGAAGCCGCTATAGACCACGTGGAAGAAGGTCTTGTTGCTGCCGTTGTAGAGCCTGGGAATGAAGACGGGACCACCCAGCGCGAAGCCATACTCATTCTGGCGATTCACCGGGGTTGTAGAAGCGAAGAAGCCGCGCGCGTCGAAGACATTGTTGCGCAGATAGTCAAAGAGGGTGCCGTGCAGATCATTGGTGCCGGACTTGGTGGTGAAGACCTCGAATCCGCCACCGGTGCGGCCGTATTCGGCGCTGAAGTTCGAGCTGACCAGCTTAAATTCCGCGATGGCCTCGACGGAAGGATAGGTGAAGAGGATGCCGCCGCTTTCCGGACTGGTGGAGCCGATGCCGTCGAGCAGGACTTCCTTGGCGCGCGATTGGGAGCCGTTGATCTGGGTATTGCCGGAGTCTCCGGTGACTCCGGGAGCGAGGAAGATGAAGCTCTCGGGGTTGCGCATGTTGCCGGAGACGGAGAGCGGCAGATCGATGACCAGATTGCGATTGACGACGGTGCCCAGATCCGAGGTCGAAGATTCGACGGCAGCCGGCGCGGACGAGACCTCGACGGTCTGATCGACGGCGCCCACCGAGAGCCAGATATCGAGCGTGACGGTCTGCGCGATGCTGATATCGACGTCCTTGTGCAGGTAGCGCGTAAATCCGGGGGCTTCCACGGTGACGTCATAGCGTCCCACGGGCAATTGCTGGATCGAGTAAACACCGGTCTGGTTGCTTTGCGCGGTGTACCGGACACGGGTCGACTGACTGAGCGCTTCGACTTTGGCGTCCGGCACGGCGGCAGCAGTAGGATCGAGGACGCGGCCGGTGATGGTGCCCCGGTCGGACTGCGCGAACGCGGAGCAAGTCCCTAGCAGGAGGAATAAGGCCCTTTTCACCATTAACCTGATGATATCAGGCGGCAGCGCAAGGCGAGGGCGCGGAACGTACGCACTTTGACTCATTGCTCCCGCGCGCTGACTTGGTAATCTTTAACCTGAAGCATCTGGGCGAAGCGTGGCGGAAGATAGTGGAGAGGCAAAGATGAGAAGAAGTAATGTTGCACTCAGACTTCAGACTGCCCTTCTGGACGAGGCGCGCCGTGTGGCGGAAAAAGAGGGAGTCGCGCTAAATCAGTTGATCAACGTGGCGGTGGCGGAAAAGTTGTCAGCATTGCGGACTGAGGACTATTTCCGCGAACGCGCGGCTCGGAGCAACATCAAGAAGGCCAAGGATGTACTCAAGCGCGCCGGCAGAGGAAAGCCTCCGGTACCGGGCGACGAGAAGTAGCCATTCGCAACTACCGTGAATCGTGAGCTAGGCGCGCTTGGTGCGTTTTCGCGCAGCCAGCTCGGAGCGCGCCGGTTTGCGGCGATTGGCGGCGGGCTCCAGGGCATACTGCACCATCTTGCGCTGGAGGGTATTCCGATGAATGCCGAGCAGCTTGGCTGCGGCAGACTGATTTCCAGTGGTTTGATTGAGGGCTCGTCCGATCAAAGATCGTTCCAGGATCTCGACGGCCTCTTCCAGAAAGAAGCCATTGCCCATCAGATGCTCCACCAGACTCTCAAATTTCTCTTTCATGCGGTCCCTTCTCTATCTTCAGGCGGCGGGTCCTATATCCCTTTCTTGAGGGTATCCTTCCATTTGGATTGGACCTGCTCGTAGTTTTTGCGAAATCCATTCTTCAATTCGTGCGGCGCGATGGCCGCCATCAGGTCGGCCGCTTCCACGACATAGGGGGCCAGCCGGGAGTGAACCACGGCCGCGGGAGGTGAAGTTCCGGGCGTAAACGCCATGAACGCCATCACCAGGCAGACGGCGAACAGCAGGCCGCGGGCGGCTCCGAAGACCAGGCCGAGAAGCCGATCCATGACGGAGAGACCGCTAAGATGAAGCAACCGGGCAAGCAAAGCTCCAACGAGCGCGCCGAGCAGCAGGGCGGCGAAGAAAACGATCAAAAAGCCGCAGAGATTCGCTACACCTCGAGAGGAGACAAAGGGCTCCAGCCACCCGCCGGCGGTTCCATAAAACCAGGCTGCCAGGACGACCGCGCCGATCAACGAAAGGATCCCCACGACTTCCCGGGTAATTCCTTTCGTAAAGGCCGCTGCCGCCGATCCCGCGATGAGGACCAGCAGCAAGAGGTCCAGCCAGTTCATAATTCGTTTCCGGTGAGGGCGCGATAGGCTTGCCGATATTTTTCACTGGTGCGCCGGGCCACGTCTTCGGGCAGAGGAGGCGCGGGCGGCTGTTTGTTCCAATGGATGGATTCCAGGTAGTCGCGCACGTACTGCTTGTCGTAAGAGGCCTGCGGACCGCCCGGCTGGTAGGTTTCGAGGGGCCAGAATCGCGAGGAGTCCGGCGTAAGCACTTCGTCCCCCAGAACGAGCGTGCCATCCACGAAGCCGAACTCGAATTTCGTATCGGCCAGGAGGATGCCTCTGGTTTCGGCATAGCGGGCGGCGCTGGTGTAGATTGCGAGCGTCAGATCGCGCAGGCGGCCGGCGAGATCCGCGCCGACGATCGAGCAGGCGGCGTCGAACGAGATGTTCTCGTCATGGCCGCTCTGCGCCTTGGTGGAAGGCGTGAAGATCGGCTCCGGCAAGCGGTCGCTTTCGCGCAGGCCAGCGGGAAGGGGAATCCCGCAAACGGTGCGGCTCTTCTGATATTCTTTCCAGCCCGAGCCTGCCAGATAGCCGCGGGCGACGCATTCGATCTCGACCATTTTGGCCCGCTTCACGAGCATGGATCGGCCCTCCAATTGCCCGCGGTATCGCCGCAGCGGTTCGGGATAGTCGTCGACCGCCGCGGTGAGGAAGTGAGTGGGTGTGATCTCCCGCAGGAAGTCGAACCAAAAGATCGAAAGCTGCGTGAGGACTTTGCCTTTGTCGGGAATGCCCGTGGGAAGGATATAGTCGAACGCGGAGATGCGATCGGTGGCCACGATGAGCAGATGACCGTCCACAGCGTATACGTCGCGCACTTTGCCGCGCGCATAGCGCTCGATTCCAGGCAGTTCCGTTTCCAGAATGATGTTGTTTTTGTCGGTAACGCTCACAGGTTTTCCGGGATCCGATCGGGGGAGTTAAACCAAATGATAACGCGAGTGGGCCGTTTGTCAAAGCTAAAATCACGGGCGGAGTACCACGATTGGGGGAGGTCCGCCTACTTAGGGCGCGGTTCAGTTAGGATAACAGGAATGAACTGGAATGATGCCGCTGAAGATCTCCTGCAACAGATCCTGTCTCAGACGCCGCGCCCGTTGCGCGAGGAGGCGGAGCACCAGATCCGCGGAATTGCGCAACAGATGGCGGAGGAAGACGGGCGCAATCGCGTGGGGGTGGAGACCGTGGTGGCGGCTTGGGTGCGGAATACACCGGAATCGGTGCGGGAAGATCTGCCGAGACAGATGGAGCGCCTGGGGTTAGATTCCGCGGAGTACCAGCATCTGCTTTCGTAGTACCGAATCGCCCGTGCCTCTTTCGCCCGGGCGAGTTCCAGCACTCCCACTTACTCCATGACGATGGCGCCTTTGTGCGGCCGGACTTTCCTCATCAGGAACATCAGGGGAACCAGCCCGATGAAGATGACACCGAGGAACCAGAACGTATCGACAAAGGCGAGCATGGAGGATTGACGCTGCACCAAACCATAGAGGACTCCCTGAGCCTGGTGCAGGGCCTGCACGGAGTTCGCGCCGTGCTCCAGCATCTGCTGCGCGGTACCCTGCAAGGCTGCCTGGTATCCACCATCGAGTGGGGTCAGGTGGCTGACCAGAACCTGCTGGTGAAATTGCTGGCGGCGCGCCAGCATCGTGGTGACCAGGGCGATTCCTCCGCTGCCGCCGATGTTGCGCGCCAGGTTGATGAGTCCGGTGGCGTAGCTGGTTTTTTCCTTGGCCACGGAACTGAACGCCATGGTATTGATGGGCACAAAGAGGAAGGCCAGGCCGGCGCTTTGCACCACGCGGGCAAGAGCGGCGGTATGGTAGTCGATCTCCAGGTTGAAGTGGGCCATGCGGAACAGCCCCAGGGCCGAGACGACCAGGCCGAAGACCACCAGCCAGCGCGCCTGAAACCGGCCGAGCAGCATTCCGACCAACGGCATCATGATCACAATTGCCACCCCTCCGGGAGAGAGCACCAGGCCGCTTAAGGTCGCGGTGTATCCGAGCAGCGTCTGGAGAAAGATGGGCAGCAGCGTGGTGCTGCCATAGAGTACGAAGCCCAGCATGTACATGGTGCCGGTGGAGATGGCAAAATTGCGGTCCTTGAGCATGCGGAAATCGATGATGGGCTCTTTCTGGCGCAGTTCCCAGATCACGACCGCGATCAGGCAGACCACCGCGGTCACCGCCGACCACACAATCAACTGCGAGCCGAACCAGTCTTTGCGCTGTCCTTCGTCCAGCATGATTTCCAGGAAAGCCAGGCCGGTGCTGAGCAGGCCCAGTCCGATGTAGTCGATCTTGAGGCCGTTGCGGAAGCTCTTGCGCACCAGGTAGGGCGGATCGGAAATCAGCAGCGTGGTGAGCAGCACGGAAAGGATGCCGACGGGAATATTGATGAGAAAGATCCAGCGCCAACTGTACTGGTCGGTGATCCAGCCGCCCAGGGTGGGACCGATCACCGGCGCTACGACTACGCCCATGCCGTAGACGGCCATGGCCATGCCCTGCTTTTCGCGGGGAAAGCTTTCGACCAGAATGGCCTGAGAAACCGGCTGCAGCGCGCCTCCGCCGAAGCCTTGCAGGACGCGGAAGAGGATCAGCATTCCGAGGCTGGGGGCAAGACCGCAGAGCGCGGAGCTGACCGTGAACAGAATCACGCAGGAAATGTAAAAGCGCTTGCGTCCGAACAGGCTGGAGAACCAGCCGCTGAGCGGGAGCACGATGGCGTTGGAGACCAGATAAGAGGTCAGCACCCAGGTGGACTCATCCACCGTAGCGGACAGATTGCCGGAGATATGCGGCAGGGCCACGTTGGCGACGCTGGTATCGAGCACTTCCATGAACGTGGCCAGCATGACCGTAAGGGCGATGACCCAGGGATTGACGATGCGTTCACGCCCGGCTGCCGGCGATTGCAACACTTCTGTTTGCATTGGAATGCCTCTGCTATTCGAATCCGCCAGGGAGACCGGCTACCTGGTGAGGATGGTTGCGTCCACGTTCATGCCGGGCCGCAGGACATAGCCCGGAGGCAAGCGGTTCAGGACAATTTTGACGGGGATGCGCTGCACGATCTTGACGAAGTTGCCGGTGGCATTTTCGGGAGGCAGCAGGCTCAGGCGGGCTCCGGTAGCTCCGGCGATGGAATCCACGCGGCCGGGGAAGCTGGCGCCGTACATATCCACGTGCACTTCCGCGGCGTTGCCGTTGCGGACGGCAGCCAGATCGGTCTCTTTGAAATTGGCGGTGACCCAGACCTGGTCGAGTGGAACGATGACCAGCAGATCCTGGCCGGGCTGAACGATCTGGCCCAACTGTACGGCCTTGCGGGTCACGACTCCGTCGACGGCGGCGCGAATGGTGGTGTAGCTGAGCTGCAGTTCGGCGGCCTCCAGATCGGCGCGAGCCTGTAAAACAGATGCATTTGCGGAGGCTGCCCGGGCGACGCTTACATCGACCTGTTTGCGGCCGGCGTGGGAACGGGCCAGAGCGGCACGCGCCTCCTCGATTTTGGCTTGAGCGGAGTGGACTTCGGCGAGGCTGACCTGGGCCGCCTGTTCGCCGGAGGCGAGGCGCTGCCGGGCGGCCTGCCACTGGCCGTCGGCGACCCGCTCGGCAGCCACGTAGGCATCAAACTGCTGCTGGGAGATTTCGGCTTTGGCCACCAGGGGCCGCATGCGGGCCAGATCCGCGGCGGCGCGCTCGTGGGTGGCGCGGGCGGATTCGACATTGGCACGCTCGAAGGCCAGCTCGGAAGAGGACGCTTTTTCGTAGGACAGGCGGGCGCGGTCGTACTCGGCCTGCGCGGCCTGCAACTGGGCGGCGGCGCCGGAGGTCTCGCTGGTGTTGGTCTCGCCGGTCAGCGGCACGGTAACGTGGGCGCCCCGGGCCTGGCTTTCGGCATAGGCGAGGGCGGCTCTGGCCTGGTCCACCTTGGCCTGATAATCGCGCGGATCGATGCGGACCAGCACCTGGCCGGCGCGGACCTGCTGATTGTCGTCGACCAGAATTTCGATTACGTTGCCGGAGATCTTGGGGGCGACCGGCGCGATGTGGGCATCTACCTGCGCGTCGTCGGTCGAGACGCGGTAGCGATAGTGCAGCCACAGACCGGTGCCGACAGCCGCCAGAACCGCGAGTCCGCCTGCCAAAGCAAACAGAGCTTTCGATTTCCTCCGGCTGCGGCCGCCCGGTTCTGCGGCACGTTGAGGTGCTTCAGACAGCTCGACTTCTTCCACGTAGGTTTCCATGCTGCGCTTGCCTCTCTGTTGCGTATATGTTTGACGCACCCAAGACCACTCCCTCACGGTCGTGGCTCGGAAACCCCTGCGAGAATCAACGGGGTGCGCCACTCGGTTGCGTAATCTCGCGGACCAGCGCCTGCATCATCGGATCGCCGGCTTCCAACTCGGCGCCGGAGTGGTGCAACAGCGCCAACAAGTAGCGTCCCGCATTGTCCACGAAGGTTACGTCACGGAGATCGACGGCCAGGCGACGTCCTGACATGGTGGATGCTACGGTACGCCAGCAAGATTCGAGCTCGGCCACCCAGGGACCCGACAGCTTGCC
>CAZMRK010000361.1:0-7513 GCA_964568355.1 uncultured Solibacteraceae bacterium
CCGTAGATGCGCTGGAGCTGCTTGTTGTGCTCGTCGCCCTTCCAGTAGGAACCGGCGATGGAGAGCAGCTTGAACGCCTTGATCCGGGAGGTGGAGGGCACATGCGGCCCGCGGCAGAAATCGATGAAATGCGGCCCCAGGGTGTACTCGGTGAAGACCTCTCCGGCGCGCTCGCTGATGAGCTGGCATTTCATCCAGGCGTCGGAATATTTCCGCAGACCCTCTTCTTTAGGAGTCAGGACGCGCTCATAGGGCAGATCGCGGTCGCGGATCTCGATCATCTTTTTCTCGATTTTTTCGAGATCTTCCGGGGTGAACGGAGTCGGACGATCGAAATCGTAATAAAAGCCGTTTTCGATGGGAGGGCCGATGCCCAGCTTGGTTTCGGGGAACAGTTCGAGCACGGCGGCCGCCAGCAGGTGGGCGGTCGAGTGGCGGTACACCTCCAGCGACTGAGGATCCTTGGGGGTCAGGATCTGGACCGAGGCATCGGACTCGAGGGGACGCGTCAGGTCGTAGAGTTCGCCGTTGACTTTGGCGACGATGGCGGCGTCGGCCAGGCGAGGGCTGATGGCCTTGGCGATATCGATGGGGCGACTCCCCGCCTCGACGGGCTGTTTACTGCCGTCGGGCAGAGTAATTTCAATACTCGACATAGGGAAATTTCAGCGTAACACATAGAGATAAAGGCGCCTAGCCCGCCGGGGGACGGGCCCTTGCGGTATGCGATATCATGAAATCTAGAACATGACCGTTGCCAGTCAGCAGCCCGATATATCGGACGAAGCGGTACTGGTGTCCCAAGCCCGCGAGGGTGATGCGAAGGCCTTCTCCACATTGGTGCGGCGTTACGAGAACAAGATTTTTCGGCTCGCGCAGCACGTAACGCAGAACCGTGAGGACGCCGAGGACGTTTTACAGGAGACGTTTCTCAAGGCTTACGAGCATCTGGACCAGTTCCAGGGCAATTCCAAGTTTTATACCTGGATTGTGCGCATTGCCGTCAACCAGGCGTTGATGAAGCTGCGCAAACGCAAAACGGATAAGTCGGTATCGCTCGATGAAACGATCGATACCGGCGAAGACACCGTAGTGCGCGAGATCGCCGCTTGGGACGAAAACCCGGAGCAACGCTACTCCCGGGATGAAATGAATCATATTTTGAACTCGGCGATCGACAGCCTGGCCCCGCCTTACCGGGCGGTGTTCGTGCTGCGGGATGTAGAGGAGCTTTCGACCGAAGAAACCGCCGACGCGCTGGATCTTTCCATTCCCGCAGTGAAAAGCCGGTTGCTGCGGGCTCGTCTGCAACTGCGGGAGAAATTGACCCGCTACTTTAAGCGCAAGGGAGATGATGCCTTTGCTTACCTGTAAGCAGTTCCTGGAAGAGCTGAGTGAGTACCTGGACGAGAACCTGGATCCCGAAGCCAAGGAGGCGCTGGAGAAGCACATCAGCGAGTGCCCCAATTGCTTTGTGGTCTGCGATACAACGAAGAAAACGATCCGCGTGTACCGGGGCATGGATTCCTATCCGATGCCCGGGGACGTGGAGAAACGATTGATGGCGGCGCTGGAGAAGAAAATGGCCGCCAAGGCACACTGATCCCCGCAAAGGGGGCCAGGCTTTGGAGTTTTTCGAACTTCTGCTGGGGGGATCGATCCCTTTCCCCTGCTAGCCGAAGCCACAGGGGACGGCAGTCGCGCCTTCGACGTTGAAACGGGTTTGAATCAGGACTTAGAGCCTCCTAGGTCAGGCGCCTGCCCCATTTCCCGACGGTTGCCTCTCGGCGGGCGAGCAACTCTTTCACCCTCAGGATAGACCTTCCGACTTGCCCCGGGGTTCTCGGATGGCGCAGAACGAGCTGAAAACAGGACGGATAAATAATTTCTTCATTTGTGAACGGGGGAGATAGGGCAAACCGGGTACAGGCAACGAATTTCGCAAATGCGGCAAAATTCATGCCAGTCCCCGTTTTGCAGCGTTTCATACTGGGCAACATTTGCATGAAGAACCTGGCGGTGGCGCTTGGCGAACGCTCGATTGAGTTTCTGAGGATCTACGACAATTCGGCGTATCCGGAGGCGTCGACTGAAGTCGACGCGGCCCGTTGAAACGGGCGCTACCATTTTTTCGTGATGATGAGGACGTAGCGGGTGAGGTCCCGGGGATGGGCGGAGACCGGGACTCCTTCGTGGAAGGGGGGAAGCTGACTGGATTTGCGCCGCGGCTTCGAGCGCATCGGCGAAATTGGCTTTTTCGGTCACGGCTACCCAGGATCCGCCGGGTTTGAGGCGGGAAATCCGGACATTTGCCGGGGAGAGATCGACGTAGTTTCCCGTGGGGCGTGTAGGCGGAACCAACTTCATGGAGGCTTCGGGCAAAGCGGCGGGGGGGCCGCACCGGCGGCGGGTCGGTTGCTGGCGGATCGAGTTGGAACCAGCGCACTTTGGAGCGTGAGTCCACGCCAATTTCCTCGTTGTGCTCCGCGTTATGGAAAGATCCGCTTTCATGGTGAAAGAAGAGAAGCGGACGTTTCAGGCGGGAGGGAAGGACCGCTTGCTTAGCGCGCGGTTCAGTGGCGGAGGATTACTTGGACGAGGCCTGGTGCTCGGGGTGGGTGCAGCCGGGGAATTTCAGGATGTACTCGTTGCCTTGGTAGTTCAGCTCCCGGTGGATACCGATTTCGGAGGTGTAGTAGCCGTCGATGGTGGCGTCCTTGAGCATCGTGAAGAAGGCGGTGGGCCGGCGGGCGGCCTCAGCCAGCGCCTGGGCGAGTGAGGTGCGGGAGGCTTGCGCGTGGAGTTGGCGCAGTCCCGCGCGCCAGGCTTGCTGCTGCTTTTGCGGGCCGTGGCTGACCATCCAGTCGATGAAATGACTGACCTGGGCGGCGTGCGCTCCGGGAGAGTGATCGTCGGCAGGGATGATGGCTTCGGTGAGCTGATCCAGGAAGGCGTCTTCGGCGGGGGTGAAGAACCGGAGCGTGTAGGTTGCCGGCATTCCGGTCTTGGCCAGCGTTCCGAGGGCTACCAGTTGCAGGGCGGTCCGGCGGCGCATTACAGATCTCCTTTTTTGCGCTGATCGCGAATGTAGTCGGCCGCTCGCAGGGAGAGGGCCATGATGGTGAGAGTCGGGTTTTTCTCCGGGAAAGTGGTGAAGCTGCTGCCATCGGTGACGAACAGATTTTTCGCGTCGCGCGACTGGCAGAAACCGTTGAGGGCGGAGGTGCGCGGATCGCGGCCCATGCGCACGGTGCCGACTTCGTGGCTGGCGAAACCGCGGGGACGATCGCCGTGGTTGTAATAAGCGGTGGCCTTCAGGCGATCGCAGATTTCGAGCAGCGTCCGGTTCATGGCGCGGTAGGCGGCGAGGTCCAGGTCGTCGAAGCGGAACTCGACGACCGGGATGGGGATGCCGTGGGCGTCTTTGCGGTTCGGATCGACGGTGACTCGATTTTCGGGACGGGCGTGCACCTTAGCGAAACCGCCCATCATGAAATAGCCGGACTGCATGCGGCGCACCTCTTTTTTGAAGTCCGCGCCGTAGCCGGGCAGGTGTTTGGCCTGGCGGGGGAACATGTAGCCGGCATAGTTGACCTGAAAGCCGAAGGCGTTTTCGGGACCCTTGGCACGAAAGCGGGGAATGTAGACGTGATCGAGCGCGCCGTCCTGATTGGAGGGCGGGCGGCCTTCGAGCTCAGGCAGATAGGCATCGACGCCGTCGTTGAGGTGCCCGTGGAGATAGCGGCCGACCACGCCGCTGGAGTTCCCCAATCCGGCGGGATGGCGGGGCGAGCGGGAATTGAGCAGCAGGCGCGCGGTCTCAATGGTGGCGCAGCAGAGGACGAAGATGCGGGCGCGCACCTCCTCCTCTTTGCCGGTGACGCGATCGATGAAAGAGACGGCGCGCGGAAGACCTTCGGTATCGACCAGGATTTCGCGGGCGAGGGCGTTCTGGCGGAGGGTGAGGTTGCGGGTGGCGAAGGCCTTGGGAAGCATGGCGGTGGGGCTGGAAAAGATGGCCGAGACGTCGCAGCCATCCATGCAGTGGCCGCAGTGGTGGCAGGAAGGCCGGCGGTCGTACGGCCTGGTCAGGAGGGCTTTGCGCACCGGGATGACGGGGATGCCCATGGGGGCGCAGGCGCGCTTGAGCAGGTGCTCGCTGCAGCGGAAGGGGAGCGGCGGCAGATAGTGGCGGCCGGCGGGCAGCAACTCCAGGCGATCGTCCTGGCCGCAGACGCCGATAGCCTGCTCGATGCGTTCGTAGTAGGGGGCGAGGTCCTCGTAGGAGATGGGCCAGTCTTCTTCGATGCCGGAGACGCTGCGCTCGCGGAAATCCTGCGCGGCGAAGCGCAGCACGACGGCATTCCAATGCACGGTGCGCCCGCCCAGGACGCGGATGCGGTCCACGCCGATCTGCTCGGAGGTTTGGTAGCGGATGGAGTTGGCGAGATCGGGCGGGTAGAACAGGTGCTGCTTTTCAGAACGGAAGCCGCGGAAGGGAAGCTCGTAGGGCCACTTGTGGGTGCTGAACTCGGAGGGCTTGACTTCGCGTCCGGCTTCGAGCAGAACGACCTTCGCGCCGGCCTCGCAGAGTTCTTTGGTGACGACGCCTCCGGCCGCCCCGGAGCCGATGACGCAGACGTCGTAGAGGGGAGTGCTTCCTGCCATGGCACTTGCGATTGTATGCCAGTCCGGCGGCGGGGCGAAACTGCTATGGCTGCATATTCAGAATCCACGGCCGGGCGTGATATGATCGGCGGTTTCTATGAAAATCACTCGCGTAGAGGCGATCTACCTGCGACAGCCGGAGGTGAAGCTCCAGTGCGACAGCGGGCAGGATGCGCTGGTGGTCCGCGTGGAGACCGATGCCGGCATCACCGGGCTGGGGGAGGTGGATTCCGCTCCGATGGCGGTGAAGGGCGCGATTGAAGGGCCGTTCTCGCATACGACGGCCTGTGGACTGGGCCAGGTGGTGGTGGGAGAGGATCCGTTCGAGACGGAGAAGATCTGGCACAAGATGTACCGCGCCAATATCTACGCGGGGCGGCGCGGGATCGGCATCCACGCGATGAGCGGCATCGATATGGCCCTGTGGGATATCAAAGGCAAGGCGCTGGGGCTGCCGGTGTGGAAGCTGCTGGGCGGCGGGTTTCACGAGAAGATCCGCTGCTATGCCAGCTCGCTGTTCGGTCCGACTCCGGAAAAGACCGGAGAGCTGGCGCGGCGGTTTCGCGATCAGGGCTTCACGGCGGTGAAGTTCGGATGGGATCCCATGGGGCGGGACGAGAAGACCGACATCGGGCTGGTGCGGGAAGGCCGGAAAGGATTGGGCGACGACGCCGATCTCCTGATCGACGCCGGGCTGGTGTGGGACGCGAAGACGGCGCTGCAGCGGGCGCGGGCATTCGCCGATTACCACATCTTCTGGCTGGAAGAGCCGCTGCGTCCCGACGACTATGAAGGATACCGGAAGCTGGCTGAGGCGACGCACGTGCGCATCGCCGCGGGCGAGGAGGAAAGCAATCGCGCCTCGTACCTGGAATTGATGGACCGGGGGCGAGTGGACGTGGTGCAGGTGGACCTGACACGCTGCGGCGGGTTCACGGAGGCCATGAAGATCGCGGCCCTGGCCTGGGACCGCGGGCTGCCAGTGGCCAACCACGGGTTTACGACGTACATCAATGTGGCGGCGGCGCTGCACTGGTTGAACTCGATTCCGAACACGCTGATTTGCGAGTTCGTGGCGGAGGAAGAGACCAACCTGCGCGAATCGCTGACCAAGCAGAAACTGCGCGCCAAAGACGGATACCTGGAGGTCCCGCAGGAGCCGGGGCTGGGTATCGAACTGGACGAAGAGGCGATCCGCAAATACCGGGTTGCGTAAAGACTACGAGGGGATATGCATTTGAATCTGAATCGACGTGAATTCCTGGCGACGCTGTCGGCGGGGCTAGCTGCGGCGGCTACCCGGCTGCCGGCCAACAAGAATATCCGCTGGGCGCTGAGCCTGGGGTTGTGGAGCCATTTCCGGAAGGTGCCGTTTCCCGATGTGCTGGACGTGATGAAGGACACCGGGTTCATCGGCATCCGTCTGACGGGCTTCCCGGGAGTATTGAAGACCTACGACATTACCGCGGCGCAGATGGAGAAGGAGATCTCCAAGCGGAACCTGCATGTGGCGACGATTTCGTTCGGCGGCCCGGCGCAGGATCCGGCGCAGCGCCAAAAGGTGCTGGCCGATGCGCGGCGGGCGATGGACTTTTTGAAGATCTTCGGGGCGAAGGACCTGTGCGTGTTTCCTCCGGGACGGCTGAAGGCTGGCGCGGACGTGCAGACTGCGTTCAAGCACATGTGCGAGACCTTCAACCAGGTGGGCGCGCTGGCGAATGAGATGGGCTTCCGCGCGGGGCTGCACAACCACCTGGACGAGATGGTGGAGGGTCCGCAGGAAGTGGACCAGTGCATGGCGCTGACCGATCCGAAGCTGTTCCACTTCTCTCCGGATACGGCGCATTTGCTGCTGGGCGGCAGCGATCCGGTGGAGAAGTTCCAGAAGTACAAAGATCGCATCACGTTCATGGATTATAAGGATGCGCGGTGGACCACTCCTACCGAGGACCTGAAACTGGACAACGGCCAGGTTCATCCGAAGGATTCGCGCCAGGCGAAGTTTTTCAATAGCATCTATGATCTGGGCGATGGGGACGTGAATTTTCCGGCGCTGCACCGGGTGTTGAAGCAGATCCGCTATAAGGGATGGATCTGCGTGGACCTGGATACGGCGCGGAAGGGGCCGCGCGTGAGTTATGAGCGGTCGGGCGCGTATATCGTGAAGAAGCTGGAGCCGATTTATTCGTAGGGCGGAGCGTCGCCAGGAGTGGCGACGCTGCCCGATAAATCGGGCGCTACAGCGGGCGCTTGCCGGGTTTTAGGGCGGTGGCGATCTTGCCGCTGAGCTCCTTGGTTTCCTTGGATTCGGGGACGGCTTTGAGGGCGTCCTGCGCCCTTTCGCAGAAGATTTTCATCTTGCCGGGGTCGTCCAGCCTGGCGGGCGTATAGAGCTGGGAATAATCGTAAAGCGATCGCGCGGCGGCGGCTAGAAATACGGGCCGCGGCACCTTGGCTTCGCCTGCCTTGAGCAATTCCTGAGTTTTGGCAAGATCGTCGGGAGCACCCGCGGCACGGCACGCGGTCAACAACACCTGGCGCGTGACGGCCCGTTTCTGGGCGGTCTCGGCTTCATTCGGAGGCGGCATGATTCCATTGGCCGCCTTCGCCAGCGTGGCAACGGGAGTGGCGCTTCCACCCGGATAGGGGAAGGCAAGCGTTACCGAATCGCCCTGCTGACTCTTCTGGAAATCCTGATATGTTTCCGCGTAGTGCTGGGCCAGGCGGCTGGCCGTGTTGCGGTAGTTGGCGGCGAGACGGCGAAAGCTCAAGGGGTCGGCCTTGTTTGCCCGCGCTCCAGTTTCGTAGGCATCGGCGAGATCGATGTAGCCCTGCGCCATGCCGG
>CAZMRK010000362.1:0-2624 GCA_964568355.1 uncultured Solibacteraceae bacterium
TGGTAGATGTGCGCATAGTCGGATGTGCTGCGGGCCGTCCAGATGGGGGTGGTGAAGCTGCCCACCGCCTGTCCGGCGGCATCGGCGACCAGGTAGGTGGCCGTGTCAGTCGTGGCCGTCAGGTTCACGTCCTCAGCCGTCCACAGTTTGACGCCGCGACTGCCGATGTAGCTTGCGCTGAGTGTCGCTCCACCGCCCAGGTAGCGCTCCACAGCCACGGTGGTCTGCTTGGTATAGGGATCGCGCAGTTTCGCGTCCGCGTACATCAGGTCCAGGCTTCCCGTGGGATAGGCCGCGGCGGTGAACGCGTTCGGGAACCGCGGAGCCTGCGACATCGCCGGGGTGATCTCGAGGTTGGACTGGTAGATGCCGTTTCCCAGGAACAACGCGTCGAGGAGCGCGCCCGGATGTGACGCGTGGAACATTCCGAAACTGGCTCGCACTACGGTGCGGTCGTTCAGCAGATAAGACAACCCAATGCGCGGATCCGCGTTGATGTTCGGAGAATTCAAAGTGCCGGTCTGGTAATAGGTCTCGTTGTATTCGGTCGGCTGCGGCAGGTAGGGCTTGCTCCAGCGAATCCCGCCGGTCACCTGGAGATGCGGCGTGGCCTTCCAGGTATCCTGCGCGTAGAAGCCGATCTCCGAACTGGGAAGGTTGCGGATCGGGTTCCCTAACGTCTGCGTGTACAGTGTGTAGTTGTTCCCAAGGCCGCCGGCCAGATCCTGAGCAAACGCCGTCAGCGAGGAGTAGTAGTAAGTGCCGCTTCCGTTCGCCAGGCTGTCGAGCCAGTCGCGCGTCCGGGTCCAATCCACTCCCACCAGAAATGTGTGCCTGCCTTTGCTCGCGCGCAGATTGTCGACGAGTTGGGTACGGCGCTCGCGCAGGATGCCGGGATCCGGATGGCCCTCGCCGAGCGGCACGCCCGCCACCACGATCGAGGCGGTGCCGGTTGCGAGCCCCGAGTCCGAGGCGCTGTTCGAGATGCGATCGTGGAACAAGCCGAAGCGCAGTTCGTTGCTGGAATTGGGCGAGGGTGCGCTGGTCCACTCGAGCCTGGCCCAGTGCGTGTCCTGGCGGGTGAGGCTGTTACCCAACATGCCGCCATCGGGCGCCACGGCCTCATTGTCGAATCCCTGCGGCGCCCGCGAGTGCGCTCCATGTACCGCCAGACTCAAGGTGTGGCGATCGCTGCGCCGGTAGTCGAGCCGCGCCAGACCGGTAATCCAGTGCTCGGAGCGCGGAACCAGAACGTTCATCTGGCTCTGGAGGAAACTGGAGGCGACCGCGCACTGCGCCGATGTAGCGTGGCAGTTCCACACCGCCGGCAGCGTGCCCCCATCGTTGACGAGCAGGGGATTGGTGATGCGGTTCAAGCCCTGCCCGTGGCTGTCCTCGATCTCCAGGTTGGAAAAGAAGAATAGCTTGCTTTTGGGCACTACTCCGCCCAGGTTGAAGCCCATCTGGTTGCGCTTTTGGAAGAGGCTCTGACCAAGCGCGTAGCGATCGATGGCGGTCATGCTGTCGTTGCTGAAATACTCGTAGAGGCTGCCGTGAAGGCCATTGCCGCCGCTGCGGGTCACGGTATTGATGACGCCGCCCATACCGTGGCCGAATTCCACCGGTGCGGCAGCCGTCACCACCTGAAAGCCTTGCACCGCATCCTCGGCAATGCGGCCGGCCGGTGCGGCCCGTTTGCCCGAGTACGTATTGCTGGTGAGCAAGCCATCGGTGAAATAGGGATTCGAAGAGGAATCGGCGCGAACCGCCGCGGTGCCGAGGGGCCAGCTTGTGGTGACCGCCGGCGCGAGCAGCACCAGGTCCTCCCAGCGGCGTTTGGACACCGGCAACAGGTTCACCTGGTCCGCGTTGGTCACCGTACCGACCGAATCGGGCGTCTGGTTCACCAGCGGCAATCCTGTGTTGGGCGTTTCCGCCGCCCCGCCACTGGCGGGCTGCATGATGAGCCGGAAGGTCACCCGCTGCCCGGCCAATACTTCAAACTCCTTGCTCTGCCAATCCTGGAAATTCTTGTGCCGGATGCTCAAACGGTATCCGGGAGCGGGGGCGAGCCCGACCGCCTCAAACACACCGTCCAGGCTGGTTACGATCACGCGCCGGACACCCATGCCCGGATTCTCGAGAATCACTTCGGCATCCGGCATGCCCTCGTCTTCGCGCTCCAGAACCCATCCGCTCACCACTCCGGAGCCGGCGATAGACTGGGCGCGCATGCTTGCCGCACACAAACACACTATGGCTAATAAAAGAATTCGCTTCATTCTTTAACCTCGAAAAAGACCTTAATGCCGGTTTAGAGGTACGCCGGAAGGGATGGGTTACGGAGTGAGAAGGGTGCTTAAGAATTCTTTACAAAGAGAGGATTCCTGCCGCTGGGTTGACAGGGTGGTGAGTTTCTAGCATTTTTCCAATGATCGATCATTGGAGGGATGCTATGAACTTGACGGGATACGCCCGCCTGGCCTGCGAGCAACCGATCCCTATCGCTGCCGGCGAATGGCTCAGCACGCGCTTCGAGTTTGCGGACCTGATCACGCGGGGCAAGGTGCAGGTCGTGCTCTCCGGGCGTTTCGAGTCCCGTGCTGAGGGCTGTGTGTCCGCTT
>CAZMRK010000363.1:0-17206 GCA_964568355.1 uncultured Solibacteraceae bacterium
CGTCGCCCAGGATCCATTTCGCATGGGGTACATGGCGGTGGAAACGCTGGTGAACAAAATTCATGGAAAACCACCCGCCAAGGAGATCGATTTGCATGCGCGAGTGGTTACCAAGGCCGACCTGGAGTTGCCGGAGGTTAAGAAATTGCTTTTTCCGGATATCCGGAAGTATCTGAATTGACTGTGAAGTCCGCTCCCTTACGGTCGTGGTTCGGTGGCGGAACGGAACCGCGCACGGGCGCTGTAGGAGTACTACTGTGTTACAAGATGGGGCAGGCTTCAGCCCGCGCGCCGGCTGAAGCCGCTCGCCCGGATGCTGTAGTAGTGCCACGCTCTCGGCTCAGGCGCGCGGGAAAAGATCCAGTTGCCGCAGCCACAGGGGCCAGGTTCGAACCGGAAACGGTGCGAACTGGATCTCGTCGGAGAGCCACATCTGGCCGCGCTTCTTCGATCGCGACCGCCGCGTCATGGCGACGCGCTGCGCCGTATCGTTTTTGGAATGGCAGCTTGGACACAGCACCGTCAGCGTGCTCAGGTCCGCGGGATCGTGCGAAAGATGCGCCACATTGAGCAGCCGGTGCGGTTTGCCGCATCGCTGGCACACGTTACCAGCGGCTTCCAGCACCGTCAGCCGAAACTTTCGCCAGCTCGCTCCGTAGAACTTGCGATACTCCGGGCGTATCGGCATATTGCAAGTATTAGCATATTCTGCGCTTTAGTGATTAAACAGAAACGCGTTGCTGTTCAGCAGGGCCCACAACAGATCCTGGACCCGTTCCGGCCGGTTCGGTCCAGCCGAAAGATACGTTTGGGCCAGGTCTCGTTCCTGCGGCAGCGGCGGCCGGCTCAGCGTCGCCAGGTACAGTTCCTCGATGGTGTCGCGATCGCTGGCGCCCGCCAGAATCAGCTTCGCCACGCGTCCGCTTTCCGAGCCTACGGCATCCGCGATCGTGGCGCCGTTCACCATGTTGAGCGCTTGTACCAGGCTGACATCGAAGCGCCGCTCGCACTCGCAACTCGTCTGCCGCTCCGGACGGCCGAACAGGTCCAAAAATCCACCCTTATCCACGTTCGAGTCCGGAAACTGGGCCGCCAGAGAGTTCTTCGGCACTCCGCGCACGAACGGACGGGTACCCGTGGCCAGATAAACCGCGTCGTATAGCTGCTCGGCCGTCAGGCGGCGGGGCGCGGCATGGGAAAAATTGATCTCGTCATCCGCGTTCCACTCATTGCTCCGAAAGCTCTGCTGATAGGTCCGCGAGTTGACGATGGTGCGGATCACATAGCGCATGTCGAAGCCGTGCCCCACAAAGTCTTTGGTGAGAGCATCGAGCAATTGCGGGTTGCTCGGCGGGTTGCTGGCGCGAATATCGTCCACCGGCTCGATGATTCCGCGGCCGAAGAAGTAGCTCCACAGCCGGTTGACCAGCGACTTGCCGAACAATTCGTTCTCCGGAGCGGTAAGCCAGTCCGCCAGCGACTCGCGCAAATCCTGCTCCTGCGGATGGATCTTCTCGCCGCCGAACAGGAACTTGGCCTTGACGATCCGGCCGTCCTTAGGATGCTTGACCTGGGCGCCCTCGCGCTTCTCGTAAACGATCTCCTCGTTGCTGTCCCCGCCGTCCTTGATTCCCACGCCGGCGAAGAAGGCGCTCAACTGGTAATACTGATTCTGCGTCCACTTCTCGAACGGGTGATCGTGACACTGCGCGCAGGACATGCGCACACCGAGAAATAACTGCGTGGTGGTTTCCATCTCCACCTTCGGATCGCGCGTGAACCGGAAGAAATTCGCCGGCGGATTCTGGAACGTGCTGCCGCGGGCGGTGATCAATTCCCGCACCATCCGGTCGTAGGGCTTGTTGGTTGCGATGGATTCGCGGATCCACTCGCGAAACGCCCACATGCCTTTATCGCCCAGCCGGGTGCGGTTCACCTGCAGCAGATCGCTCCACTTGACCGACCAGTGATCGACGAACTCGCTGCGCGCCATCAGCCTGTCGATCATGCGGCTGCGCTTGGTCCGGCTGTCGGTCTGATCGCTCAGAAAAGCTCGCAGTTCTTCCACCGTGGGCGGCTGCCCAATCAGGTCCAGGGAGACCCGGCGCAGGAATTCCGCGTCCGTGGTTAATGCAGAGGGCAGAAGCTTCACGCGCTGCAGTTTCGCGTCGATCCACTGGTCGATGTAGTTATACTCGGGGACCTTGGTCCACAGAAAACCCGGCTTCTCGGTAAGCGCAGTAACGTTGATGACCGCCAGTTTGCCTTCATAGCGAACCAGCATGGCCGCTTCTCCCTTGCGCACGCCAGAGATCAGCCCCGATTCATTGACTTCGGCGACGGTGGGCGTGTTACTGGAGTAGATGGCCTCCCTGGTCACATCGCGGGTGCTTCCGTCGGCATAGTGGACGGTGACCTTCAATTGTTGTTTGAGCCCCGGCTTCTCCATCAGGATTTCCGGCGGCTGTACTTCCAGTTGAGAGACCTGCGCGGCTACCGGGTCGCCGTATTCCACTCCTTGCGAGATCCACTCAAGGACCGTGTTGTAGTAGGGCGACCCCGGCGGAAGGCGCAGACCGCCTCCGTGCGGCAGGGTCATGCCGGGCTTGAGCAGCATCAGGCTCCGCGCCGGGTCCACGCGATTAAAGCGGCGTCCCGCCAGATCATATACCAGGGCACGGTAGTCGAACTCCGGATCGTATCCGCGGAGAGACAGCTTGAATCCGTTTTTCCCTTTCGCCGCGCCATGACACGTACCCGACGTGCATCCCACTTTATTCAGGATCGGTTCGACATCCTTCAGAAATGTAACCTTCGCGGGAGCGCCAAATGCCGCCGCCGAAAGCAACAGGAGTATCGCCGTGAGCTTCATCTGTCTCCTACCTCGCTGCCTGTGCCGTGCCCGCCACCACCAGCCGGGCGTTCAGATCCGGACCCTTGTAGTCCTGCTTGGCCTTCCGCCCGGTCTCGGGCGCTACCGAGGAAATCCGGATCGGAAATGTGCCCGTTTTCGCCGCTCTTTCGGCCTCGCAGGCCAGCAGAAATTCGGTCTGCCCGGCGGCCACCTCTACCGCCGGACACGTCACGCCGTCCGGCAGGTCGTCAGCCCGCAGGCGAATCAGCCCGCCCTCGAAGGTCGGCTCTCTGCGGACCGTTCCTTTCACCTGCACCTTGCCCCCGGGCGGCACGGTGAGCGCCGGCTCGGCCAGTTCCACGGTATACCCCGGCGTCACCTCGATCTCGATCGCCGGGGCGATGACCGTCAGCGGCCGGCCGTCTACTTCGGTCTCCGCCTGCAGAATCATGTCGAACGTGGCGACCGGAGTGGCGAAATTGGTGTTCACCAGAAAACTGCCCTTGTCCCCGCCTTTGTTGTCCAGCCCTTTCAGAATGCGCAGATTTCCGACCGCACCCGCTATGTCCTGCCGCACGCGCACCTCTCCCTTCATCATCTGGCTGCGCATCATCTGATATTGCAGGTCCAGCTCGAAGCCCTGCGCGAAGCGCGCCACGGGCGGACCTGCCACGAGCCGCGCCGGTAGAGCGCTGGTCGTCGCCAGGATCAGCGGCATCCCCAGCCACGCGGCGGTTACCGGTTTCTGCCGCTCGCCTCGCACGGCGGTCAGCAGGCCGGGCGAGAGGACCGCCCGCCGCAGGATGCCGTCCGGAGTCTGCGCTTCGGCGATCACCTCCAGCGGCGTTTGCAGAGGCTTCACGTCCGGGTCCGCGGTAATCGTGACGACACTGCGCGCCGAACGCCTTCCGGCATTATCGTTATTGAAGCTCTGCGCGGCCGCTTCGGAAGGAACATGGCCGCCAGCGGCGTGAAAGCCTGGCGGCAGATGAGGAATGCGGATCCGGATTTCGCCGTCATACCCGCGGCGCTGGAGGTTCACCACCAGTTGCGCGGTCCCTCCCACCGGCACATTGACGTACGGCGTCGCCAGGCTCGCCACGAAATCCGGACGCTCGCGCCGGGCCTGCAAACGGTAGGCGAACAATTCCCCGCCCCGCCCCAGCGTATCTTCGATGGCCACCGTTACCTCGTGAAGGTCCGGCGGGATTTCGAGCGGCAGCACCGGATCCATACCGCCCCGGCTGTCGAAAGAAGCCAGCTTCTTTCCCGCCGGATCGGAAACGGTGATCAGCCCGTCCAGGCGCGAAGTGCCCAGCGATGCGGCCGTAACCTCGAAGACCCAGTGCTGCCCCGGCGCCACTGCCAGGCGATAGCGGTCCACCTCTCCGGCCTTCGAGATCCGGCCGTTCATGATCGATCCTTCCGGCAGCACGGTGACCCCGCCGCCCGCCGGTTCCAGCAATTCCGGCTGATCGCTGACCGCCAACGTCAGGGGCAGAGCCGGCGATCCGGGCACGCGCACCAGAGCCACGGCGCCTTGGACGTTCAGGTCCGGCTTCAGGGAGACCGGTTGACCCAGATTCCCTCCGGCCAGGGTAATCTCGCGAGTTTCGCCGCGGCGCCAGCCCAGCGGAAATACACCTTCCGCGTACGGATAGGAGCCGATCTGCAAGCGATAGAAGTTTACGGCCTGGTCGCTGTACTTGGAATCGTGGACCGCGACGCGGTACTCGCCGGCTTTGGCGAATGTGACTTCCAGACGCGCATCCACGCCGATCCCCGCGGCGTCGTCGTTGCGCGCAATCTCGCGGCCGGTGGAGTCGAAGACTTCGATCGCCGGGTCGATGGCCGATCCGGCGCGCCGCGCCTCCACCTCGAACACCAGCTTCTGCCCGGCCTTGGCAGTGAAGGCATATTGATCCACATCCGCGCCGGCAAGCTTTCCATTGATCACCGCCGGTACCGCAACCTTCTGCGCCTCCGCGGGAAAATCATTCACCTGCCTGGGATCGCGGCTTTCCGCCTCTTCGATCTCCGGCAGATCGCCCACGGTGAACAGCAGCACGTTGGAGACGCCGTCCGGCGTTGTCACCCGCACGGGATACACGCCCGCCGGCGCATCCGGCTTCAGGGTGAGCAGAAACGGCAGCACCGAGTTCGCGCGGGCCATGCCAAACGGCGCGAGCGGATCCCGGGAAAGGGTCAGCCGCGAGAACGTTCCAGGCACGGTACTCTCCACGCGAGCCCCTTGCGTCAAGCCGTCTCCCCGCAGGTAGAGGGTGACCGTCTTGCCGCGCTGCGCCCCGCGGGGCGCCAGTTCTTGTAGCACGGGAGGAGCGCCGTAGAGAGCCGCGCCGGCCAGGATCAGCAGAAACCAGGACTTCATCGCTACCTCTGAGAGACAACCGCTTTTTCCACGGGGGCCGGTCCGAAGGACTGAGCCAGTTTCCCCGCCAAGTCGTAAATCCGCACCGTGCCATCAAAGCCCGCCGTCACCAGGTGCTGGCCATCCGGAGGAAATGCCACCGCGTAGATGCCGCCGCTATGCCCGGTAAACTGGGCCACCAGCTTGCCGGTCTCCAGGTTGTAGGTGCGCACCGGTCCGGCGGCACTGCCCACCGCAACCAGCGAAGCGTCCGGGCTGATCGCCAGGGTCATGATGGGCGCTTCCTGTTTCTCGAATGCCCGGATCAATGTGGAATCGTCGGCGATGCGCATGGCTCGCGGCCGGTCCATCATATAGAGGTACGGAATGCCCTCGTCGCCGCCGATGACCACCCAGTCCTTGCGCGGATGCCGCGCCACCGCACTCAGAGGCTCGTGCAGCAGGTTGACATTTTCGATGAATGCCCCGGTGTGCGCGTCGATCAGTTTAGCGGCGCGGTCGCGGCTTACCGAAACCAGACGCTTTCCGTCCACCCCGAAAACCGTTCCGAATACCCATTCCTCGTGGAGATCGATCTTGCGAGCTTCCTTGCCGCTGGCCACATCAAACAGCCGCACCGATTTGTCCGCGCCGCCCAGAGCCAGCGTCTTCCCGTCGGGGGAAAACGAGGCGCCGAACAGCGTATCACTCGAAAGCACGGTCGAGTGGAGCAGTTTACGCGAGGCGACATCCCAGAACTGCACCTCGCCGAAGCGTGCCGGACTGCCGCCGACGGCTGCCAGCATCTTCCCGTCGGGTGAAAAAACGAGGCTATGAATCCGGTCGGAAACGCCCGGCAGACGGGCAATCAGCCCTCCGCCGCTCTTGTGCAGCAGGACCTCGCGATAGCCCGAGATCGCCATCATCTGGCCGTCCGGAGAGATCGCCAGGGCGGTGATCACGGGCTGCGCGTGATAGATCACCGGTCCTGTCGGAGCCGCGGTCAGAACGTCGGAAGGGGTATCGTCCTTCGCGCCTTCGCGAATCCAGCGGCGCAGCAGGCCGATCTCTTCTTCCGGCAGAGGCTTGCCGCCAAAAGGCATTTGCGGCTTCGTTTCTCCGGTCAGGTAAGCGATGACCACGCTCTTTTCCGGGTTTCCCGCAACCAGCGTCGGCCCTTTGCGCCCGCCTGCCAGAAAGTCTTTGTAAGTGGTGAGGTCCAGTCCCGATTGCTTGCTGGCCGATTGATGGCAGCCCTGGCAGTTGCGTACCAGGATCGGGCGAATCTGTTGAAAGAAACTTACCGGCGTATCTGCCCCGAACAGGCTCGCCGTCAGCCCCAAGGTAGTTCCGATCACCGCGCGCAGTATCGTCACGTCAGCAGCATCCCAGGCTTGCGGAATTATACTACTTTTTCTCACGTCCGGTGCCCATCTGTTGGCGGTTGCGGGCAAGGCCGGGCAAGGCGTGCCCACCAGTCGGTGGTGTGTGCGATAAGTACCGCCGTAACCGGAGTAGGGTTGAAAAGCGAACAGATGCTGCTATAATGACCAACTATGTCGGTCCCGTAAGCCACTTCCCGCCGCGGGAGGGCTTCTAGAGCTTTCCGCCGTAACTCCCCCAGGCTGAGCGATCAGCCTCCGGTTCTTTTTGAACCCACGAAATTTTCAGTTGCGAGGAAGGTACGATGAGAAAACTATTTTCCAATGGTTTGGTAGTCGTTGCAGGCACTCTATGTTTAGCTGCACCCATGGCGCACAGTGTGCCGCACTACCCCCCGACTCCTGATTTCCAAGAAGATCCCCGTTTGGCGTGCTTACAACATTTTTTTCAACAGGCAGCCTGCCCCATTGAGCGTTTTTCCCACATCTTCATTCAAGTCGCGGATACCTACAACCTGGACTGGCGCCTGCTTCCCAGCATTTCTTTTATAGAGTCCACGGGCGGCAAGATGGCCCGCAACAATAACCTTTTCGGATGGGACTCCGGTAAAGCTGCCTTCTCCACGCCCGTGGCCGCTATTCAAGAGGTGGCGCATCAGCTAGCGAACTCCAGTCTCTATCGGAACAAGAAACTGGACGGAATTCTTCACACCTATAATCCGGACGCGAGCTACGCTCGCAAAGTGAAGTCCGTGATGCAACAGATCGCACCCACGGAAACCCTCGAGTGATTGTCCCAAGCGCTATTCCAGGAACTTGACTCCCAGGAACAGGCCACCAAACAGCAATATCGAAAGCACCACAATCGCGGCTAACCTCAAGAAGCGTTCGGTCGCATTGACTTCTTGATGTTCGTCGTACTTGATCCGGTCAGCGAGGCTATCAAACATGGAGTTGTCCTCCCTTCCATAAGGCCGAATGAACACCCGGATTAGGCAATCGATACTATAAAGAACTTCTTGCTGAGTAGATTGTATCGCTGAACAGAAAAAAGGAAAATAGGCAACTGTTGCGGTGCCGATTTTCGTTTCGGCATATCCGGACTCGAATCTCTGAATTGACGGTCTTCCGGGCGCCCCGCAACCCCGCCCGAGAGGGACATTGACAAGTTGTCCGGGTCGGCGTATATTTGCTAACATACTGATCTCACAGTGGTTTGCTGGTGACTAGGCGCAGCGTTTTAGATCAAAAAGGTGCTCAGGGCTCATTATCGCGCCTGCTCCTCGCCGTTTTTTGTGCCTCGCCGCAGCAGAGTTTTAGGCTGCGCGAATCAGCGACCTCCGGAGGCATCGTCCATGGCCGTCGACCAGAATAACCAGCCGCAGGATCGTCCGCTCGCGCCGGATCCCGAGAGCTACGAATATCTGCTCGATGACTATACTCACTTCGCCCCTCCGTCGGAGGGGGAAATCCTGCAGGGTACGATTCTCAAGATCACGGCGAAGGACGTTATCGTCGATTTTGGCTTTAAATCTGAAGGACTTGTGCCGCTGGAGCAGTTTGTCGGCGCGGATGGGCAGGTCACGATCCACCCCGGCGAAGTCGTCGATGTGATGATCGACCACGGAGAGCCGCAGGAGGGTTATGTCCTGCTGTCGCACGCCAAGGCAGCCCGCCTGAAGGTCTGGGAAAATCTCGAAAAAGCCTTTCAGGAGCAGTTGATTGTATCCGGGCGGGTGCTGGGCCGCGTAAAGGGCGGGCTTTCCGTAGATGTTGGGATCAAGGCCTTCATGCCGGGGTCCCAGGTAGATCCCCGTCCGGCACATAATTTGGACGCATTTATCGGGCAGGATATCCCGGTAAAAATTATCAAACTCAATCGCCGGCGCGGAAATGTCGTCGTTTCCCGCAAATTGGCGGTCGAACAAGAAATCAATGAGCGTAAGGTTAGCACCTTAGGCCACCTGGAAGAAGGCGCGATTGTAACTGGTGTGGTAAAAAACCTCACCGAGTATGGAGCCTTTGTAGATCTGGGCGGCATCGACGGGCTGCTACATGTCACGGACATGTCTTACGGGCGTGTGTCCCACCCCTCGGAGATCGTCCATGTGGGCGACGAGGTCACGGTAAAAGTTCTCAAATTCGATCGCCAGAAAGAGCGGGTTTCGCTCGGGCTCAAACAGATGGAGCCCGACCCCTGGGAGACGGTCCAGGAACGATACCCGCTCAACGGCAGAGTGATCGGCCGGGTCGTCAACGTGACTGACTATGGCGCCTTCGTGGAACTGGAACCGGGAATTGAGGGGCTGATTCATATCAGCGAAATGACCTGGTCCCGCCGCATGAAACACCCCTCCAAGGTGGTGAAACCGGGCGACCAGGTAGAAGCGGTAATCCTGGAAGTGCATCCCAAGGACCGGCGGATCTCGCTGGGTCTCAAGCAACTGGAGCCCAATCCCTGGACCACCATCGACAGCCGCTATAGCGTCGGCTCAGTCGTAGAGGGCCGTGTCCGGAACATGACGGATTTCGGCGCTTTCATCGAAATTGAAGAAGGAATCGACGGATTGGTGCACGTTTCCGATCTTTCCTGGACCAAGCGGATCAAGCATCCTTCCGAAGTCCTGAAGAAGGGGCAACTGGTCCAGGCGGTCATTTTGAATATCGATTCCAAGGCCCACCGCCTTTCGCTCGGGATCAAGCAACTCCAGCCGGATGCGTGGGAGAGCTATTTCCAGACGCACCAGGTGGGCGACATCGTGCATGGCAGGATTTGCCGGTTGGCAGGCTTCGGCGCCTTTGTCGAGCTTGCCGAGGGAGTAGAGGGCCTTTGCCACTTTTCCGAAGTTCCCGGATATTCGGGGCGGAGGAGCGAAGAGCCTCCAGTGGCGGTAAATCAGGAGTATGATTTCAAAATCATCAAGATGAGCGAAGCCGAGAAAAAGATCGGACTGAGCTTGAAAGCGGTTAGCGACGACGAGGAAAAGAACCGCCTGGAGGACTATCAGCGGCAGGCTGCCGCTGCCACTACGACCATCGAGGAGGTCATGAGCCTCAAGGATCGAAACCTGGAATAACTTGCAAATCTTTCCCGTTCACGCGATACTTTGGTCTGTAACCGATTGAGAGTACAAGGAGACGATTAAATGACCAAGGCCGATCTGATTGAAGAGGTCTCCCGCGTCGTGGAGATGACCCGGAAGGAATCCGAGGTCATCGTGGAGGCGATTTTCGACAGCATCGTGCGCTCCCTGCGTTCCGGCGACAAGATTGAGATCCGGGGATTCGGGAGCTTTCGCACGCGCCAGAGACAGCCTCGCATCGGCCGCAATCCCAAGACCGGGGCGCGGGTTGAGGTTCCCGCGAAGAAGATTCCTTATTTCAAACCCAGCAAGGAATTGAAGGACGTCGTGAACAATTCGGCCACAACTCCGGCGCCGGAGCCAACTCCCTCGGACCAGATCCCCACGTCCTAGAATCCCGCCATCATGGATCATCTTTGGAGTCCGTGGCGCTACCAGTATGTCAGCAACGCGGACGCAGCCGGGAAATGTATCTTCTGCGTGAAAGCCAGTGAGACGGATGACCGGGCCAATTACATCCTGCACCGGGCCAGACATAATTTTGTCATTCTGAATCTGTATCCTTACACCTGCGGCCACCTGATGGTCGTGCCTTATGCGCACATCGCGACCCTGGAAGATCTGCCGGAGGAGGCGCTTCTGGAAATGACGCGGCTGATGCGGGACTCGGTCAAGCACCTTCGCTCCATCTATCATCCCTCCGGGCTGAATGTCGGCATGAATATCGGCCGGTCGGCGGGCGCCGGCGTAGCGGATCACGTCCACATGCACGTGCTGCCACGCTGGGACGCCGATGCCAATTTCATGACCACGGTGGGAGAAACGCGGGTACTACCGGAAGACATGGCCACAACCTACGCCAAACTCAGCCGGGCGTTTTCCGGTTGAAGCCGCACTCCTTTCCAGCGTCTCCGGCCGTGATAGAATTCCCGTGTCCATGAAGACACATACACTTACGGCGGAATTGGTGGCCGAATTCGTCGGTACTCTGGTGCTGATGCTGTTTGGCGAGGGCGTGGTCGCAATGGTAGTCCTGTTCGGCCATGGAATTCCCGGCGAGGTCACGCACGGCGGATATACCAACATCACACTGGGATGGGGCCTGGGCGTGACGATGGGCTGCTACATTGCCGGGCGCATCTCCGGCGCACACCTGAACCCGGCCGTAACGCTGGCGCTGGCCGTCTTCCGAGGTTTTCCCTGGCGTAAGGTGATTCCCTACAGCGTGGCACAAGTGGCGGGTGCGTTCCTGGCAGCGGCCCTGGTCTATTGGAACTACCTGCCGGCTTTTCACGCCGCCGATCCCAGCCTGGAGCATACCGCGGGTGTCTTTGCCACGTTTCCCGCTTTCCCGCAGGTCCCCTCCGCCGGCCTGCTGGACCAAGTAATTGGTACGGCGCTACTGCTGCTATTGATCCTGGCAATTGTAGAAGAACGCAACCAAGCTCCCGGCTCGAACCTGGGACCGGTGATGATCGGCGCGGTGGTAGTGGCGATCGGTATCTCGTTCGGCGGAATGCACGGATACGCCATCAATCCGGCCAGGGACTTTGGCCCGCGGCTGTTTACGGCTCTGGCCGGCTTCCGGAACAACGGACTGACCGATGGAAGTATGGTCTTTTGGGTGCCGATCGTCGGTCCGCTGGCGGGCGGGCTGCTGGGCGCCGCGGTCTGGGAGTGGGGAGTCTGCCGCTTTCTTCCCCCGGCTCCTCCCAAGTCCTAAGTCCTAAAGCTCTCGGACGGACGCCTTCTTCTGCGTTATAATAGCAGTTGCCCTCCCCGGCACCCCGGTAGGTTTATGTTCCTTAGCATCAAAGAGATGGAAGTGCGGAAGGTTCGTTTCGACGAGACTTTCGCCCCGGGCCAGATTGACTTTTCAGACGCCGGAGTGGAGCAGGCGGGTCCCTTACGGGCGGTAGGCACAGCGGAGCTGCTGGCCAATACCGAGGGAGAGGTCCGGATCATGGGGAGTTTCGCCGTGGAGATGGAAGGGGAATGCGACCGCTGCCTGGGCCGCGCACGTTTCCGTCTGGAGCCCCAACTGGATCTGTTTTATCGCCCGATGGTAGCCGATCGCAGCCCCGAAGGTGAGGTCGAAATCGATGAGGGCGAAGCCGAAATCGGGTTTTATCAGGGCGGAGGAATGGAGCTGGAAGACCTCCTCCGGGAACAGATTCTCTTGTTGCTGCCCATGCAGCGGATCTGTAGGGAAGATTGTCAGGGGATCTGCCCGATTTGCGGCAAAGATCGCAATGAGAACCCCTGTAATTGCTCGGCGGCGCCGGCGGACGACCGCTGGCGAGCCCTTCGCAATCTTTAAGGTTCCGGCGCCAAGCGCGAGCCGCTGGCGGCCATGATCCAAAGAAATTTGGAAGTTCACCGCGCAAGCGGGTAATATTTTTTGAGGTACCAGAATGCCGAATCCGAAACGACGTCACTCCAATCGCCGCACGCAGAACCGTCGCGCACATGACGGGCTGAAGCAGGCGGGTCTGTCCGAATGCCCGAATTGTCACGAGCCGAAACTCCCGCACCGTGTTTGTCCCCACTGCGGGCAGTACAAGGGACGCGAAGTGATCGAAGTCGCTGAGGAGTAATCCCCAGTCCAGTCATGGTGACCATTGCCGTAGATGCAATGGGCGGAGATCACGCCCCCAAGTCAGAAGTGGAGGGGGCGGTTCAAGCCGCCAGGACGCTCGGGGTTCAAGTCATTCTGGTTGGCCAAGAGGACCTCGTCCGTCGCGAGCTCGAGCAATACAACGACCACCGCGAGCTGCCCATTCGGATTTTGCACGCCAGCGAACGGGTGACGATGGACGACAGCGCTGCCCGCGCCGTGCGGAGCAAGCGCGATAGCTCCTTGCGGGTCAGCGCCCGCCTGGTGCGAGATGGCCAGGCGCAGGGCTTGGTTTCGGCCGGAAATACCGGCGCGGTCATGGCCACTGCCAAGATGGTGCAGGGGGTGGTACAGGGCGTGGACCGTCCGGCTCTCGCCGGAATCTTCCCTACCCTGGCGGGAAACCCGGTGGTTGTAGTGGACGTGGGCGCCAACGTGGACTGCTCCCCCCGGCAGTTGGCCCAGTTCGCGGTCATGGGGGAGATCTACTCCCGCCTGATTCTGCACACGCGCGAACCTCGGGTCGCCATCCTTTCGATCGGCGAAGAGGAGCACAAGGGCAACGAGACCACCCGCGCGGCCACACCCCTGCTGAAAAGCCTGCCGATTCGTTTCGTGGGCAATGTGGAAGGACGCGACATCTACTCCGGCAAAGCGGATGTCATTGTGTGCGATGGTTTTACGGGCAACGTGGCGCTGAAGGTCAGCGAGGGGCTGGTGGAGATGGTCAAGCAGATGCTCCAGGAATCACTGGCGGCCACGATCACTCGAAAAATCGGCTATGTGCTTTCGCGCACGGCGTTTACGGACTTCAAGAAGCGCGTAGACTATTCCGAATTCGGCGGATTCCCGCTGGTCGGCGTAAAAGGCGTATGTATTATTTGCCACGGCCGTTCCAATGGCAATGCCATCAAGAATGCCATCCGGGTGGCGGCCGAGTTTTATAACGGGAATATCAATCAGCGGATTGAAAACGAATTGCGGCGATTTCAGGCGGAGCGAGTGACCTTAAAGTTAACGTAAACTGTCACCGGGGGCCTGGTTCCGCCATCCCATACATGGAGCTTTGGATTCCCATGCGACTTGCAACCGCCCTTTTCTCGTTCCTCATTCTCGCCGGCGCGGCTCCGGCCCAAAAACCGGATTATGTGAAGTGGTCGCTGCGGGTAGATCCCAGCCAGGCGGCACCCGGGTCCAAAGTCCTAGCTCACCTGGAAGGCCAGATCGAGCCCGGCTGGCATCTCTATTCGATGACCACCGCGGCAGCCAACCCGACGACCATCAAGGTCACCCCGTCAGAGGCAATCGAGCGCTGGCGGGTCCTGCAACCCACCCCCAGACGGGCTTTCGACAACAGCTTCCAGCAGGAAACCGAGACATTCGAGAACCGGGTGGATTTCCTGATCGAACTCGAATTGAAGAAGGACGCCGCGGCAGGGCCGGCCGTAATCGCCGCGGAAGTGCGCTACCAGACCTGTAACGACCGGCTCTGCATTCCTCCCATACGGCGGAACGCCCAAGCCACGCTATCCGTGGATCCTGGCGCGAAGAGCGCCACGGTTGCCATTCCGGCTGGCTATAGCGAGTTCACGGGAGTACGCCCCGCACAGGCCGCCACGGGCGGCGCTCCAGCGACGGCAGATTCGCAGGGATTTCTGGGCTTTCTGGTGGTGGCGTTCGGCTTCGGGCTGGCAGCGATTTTCACGCCCTGCGTCTTCCCGATGATCCCCATCACGATGTCCTACTTTCTCAACCGGCAGGCCGGCTCGAAGCGGGACAGCGTATTCCAGGCAACTGTCTTCTGCCTGGGCATCATCGTTCTCTTTTCCGGAATGGGACTGATGGCGACCGCGGTGCTGGGACCGTTCGGAGTGGTGCAACTGGGATCGAGCCCCTGGATCAATGGATTCATCGCCCTGATCTTTCTCGCCTTCGGCCTGAGCCTGCTCGGCGCGTTCGAGATCACCATCCCATCCGCCCTGCTGACGAAACTGGACCGGGCCTCGCAAAAGGGCGGGACGCTCGGAACGCTGCTGATGGGGCTGACGTTCTCGCTGGCCTCGTTCGCCTGCGTGGGTCCGTTCGTAGGCACTCTGCTGGCGGCTTCGGTACAAAGCGGCGGGATCCGGCCGCTGCTGGGGATGGTCAGCTTTTCCACCGGTCTGGCCCTGCCCTTCTTTTTGCTGGCCCTGTTCCCCTCCTATCTGAAGCGCATGCCCAAAAGCGGCGGGTGGCTGGCGCGCGTGAAGGTCGTAATGGGCTTTGTCATCCTGGCGGTGATGTTCAAGTATCTGGCCAGCGTGGACCAGGCGCTGCAACTGGAACTCCTCACGCGGGAGCGCTTTCTGGCGGCGTGGATCGTACTGACCGCTATGGCCGGCCTGTATCTGCTGGGATTCGTGCGGCTGGAAGGCATCGGGAAAGACGAAAACATGGGCTTAGGCCGGCTGCTTTCCGGGGTCGCGTTTTTGATTTTCGCCATCAGCCTCATTCCGGGCATGTTCGGAGGAAGGTTGGGCGATCTGGACGCGTACGTGCCGCTGGCCTCGAACCCGATCTCGCCCGGCAGTGGCGCGGCGAGTTCCGAAGGCGGGCTGGTGTGGATGAAGAACCAGCTACGCGAGGCCCTGGCCAGAGCGCGCGCCGAAGGCAAACTGGTCTTCGTGAACTTCACCGGGTACGCCTGCTCCAATTGCCACTGGATGAAGGCCAATATGTTTACCCGGCCTGAGATCGCGGGGGTCATGAAGAATTACGTGCTGGTGGAGCTCTATACCGACGGCACCGATGAAGAGTCGCGCCTGAACCAGGAACTGGAGCAATCCAAGTTCAACACCATCGCGATCCCCTACTACGCGATTCTGGATCCGGATGAAAATGTGGTGGCGACGTTCCCGAGCCGCACCACCGATCCAAAGGAGTATCTGGCCTTCCTGCAAAAAGGCATGGAAGCGAGGCCCATCGCCGCCACAACGGCAGCGGCACCGGTGCGGGACGTGAAGCGCCCCGAGAGTGCTCCGCTGGGCGGCCTGGCGTCGCTCGAAGGCGGAGCTTTCGACACCAGCGGGCTCAACGGCAAGGTCGTGGTGGTGAACTTCTGGGCTACCTGGTGTGTGCCTTGCATCCAGGAGATTCCCAGCTTCAATCGGATCCATCAAGAACTGGCCGATAAGGGCGTGGTGGTGCTGGGGGTCTCGATGGACGAAGATGGAGCGCCGCTGGTGAAGTCGTTCCTGAAGAAACATCCGATGACGTACCAGGTGGCGCTGGGAAACGAACAGGTCGGCTCCCGCTATCAGGTGAACCAGTTGCCGACCACGGTGGTTTTCGATCGCGACGGGAAGCCTCTCAAGCGCTTCGAGGGGTTCACTCCGGAAGAGTCGCTCCAGGCCGCCGTCAAGACCGCGCTGTAGCTACTCCGAAAACATTTTCTTCGTGAGATCTTCCGGCTCCGGTTTGGGGCGGTATTCGTCCCAGGCGCCAAGGCCGGCCGACACCAGGGCCAACACGAAGACGATCACCGCGACGGTGTCCACGGGATGCCGGAACAGGATGGCAGCACCTGTGATCAGCGTGCGAACCGCCCAACCCACGGCCTTCGACTGCTTCTGCTTTCCCTGCGAGACCCGCACGACGGAGCGGCCGAGGAAATGCGCAAAGAAGATACAGAGCGCGCCCAGAATACCTCGCAGAAATTCGATCGGGACGGGCATGGTTTCAATCTCCCTCAAGTGCCGCAGGTTTGCAAGCTGCGCGCCGGTTGCGGCGGGTTGTGACACAATGGCCGGGATGAGCCTGATGCAGGAAATCCGCAGCTATGCGGTGCCGCGAAACGCGATGGCCCTCTGGTGGCTGGGCCAGAACGGATACATCTTCAAAAGCGCGGAAGGAACGCTGGTTTCCACCGATCTTTACCTGACGAACAGTTGCGCGGAGGCCTACGCGGGTTCCGGCATCAATCTGGACCGGCGTATTCCGATTCTGCTCCCTCCGGAAGAGGTCGAGGTGGATGTGTATACCTGCACGCACAACCACATGGATCACACCGATCCGGAGACCATCGAACGCCTGCGCAATAAAGACACAATGCAGTTTGTGGGGCCGCATCCGACTTGCGAAGTCTACCGCCAGAAAGGAATCGAGACGGGGCGCATCGTGCCCGCGTGGCCGGACTGCGAGATCGAATTTCGCGATGTCAAGATTCGCGGCGCATTCGCGCTTCCCACCGACGACAGCGATCTGAACCACATGGGCTTCGTGCTGCAATTCGGGAAAGGGCCAAGCGTCTACATCACCGGCGACACCGACTATTCCGAACTGCTCGCTTCCGCCGCCAGGCACTCACCCGACATCCTCATCACCTGCATCAACGGCGGGTTCAACAATCTGTCCCACTACGAAGCGGCCTACCTGGCGGCGCAAGTGAAGCCGAAGATCGCCATACCGTGCCATTACGATATGTTTCCCGACAATTCCGTGGACCCGGGACAGTTTCGCGCGTCGCTGACGATGCGCGCTCCGGAGGTGCGCTATCAACAACTGGAGCATGGAAAGCCGTTCCTGTTCTCGCTGTAGCGGGTTGTAGCGGGTTGCTAAAATGGTGTCTTGTCTCGCATTGAAAAATCCCCCGCCTTGCATTGGCCGCACCTCTACGTAGCCGTGGCGCTCACCACCCTGGCCACACTTCTTCTGGAATTGTCCCTGACCCGCATCTTCTCGGTAGTGTTCTACTACCATTTCGCTTTCCTGGCCATCTCGATCGCCTTGTTCGGATTGGGCGCCGGAGGTGTTTTCTCGTACGTAGTGAGCGGCTGGAAAGGCGGCCTTTTCCGCAAGCTCGGGCGGCTGAGCGCGATCAACAGCCTGCTGGTGGTAGCAGCGATGGCCGTGGTGCTATTCCAG
>CAZMRK010000364.1:0-3447 GCA_964568355.1 uncultured Solibacteraceae bacterium
CGGACATAGGCGCTGGTTCCAGGCGCCAGGCCGGGGATATTGGGCGTCACAGCCTGCCCGTAGGGGATGAGTTGCCTGGAGACCGCACTGAAGCGCGAGGCGGGGATCTGGTTGCCGGGGAAGGGATCGCGGATGAAGCCGCCGCCGGAGGGGTTGGCGCGCGTTGTGGTGGGGTCATAAATGGAAAGCAGCTTGCCGGCCTGATCCACCCACTTGGAGAAATCGCCCTGATACATCTCCGGCGTGGGGACTGAACTGATTACACCATTGGAGCCGACGCGATTGCGGAAGCCTTCGTACGAGACGAAGAAAAACGTTTTGTTACGGCCGTTGTAGATCTTGGGCAGGACAACGGGACCGCCGAAGGTGGCTCCGAAATCGTTCTGTTTATAGACCGAGCGAGTGGGGGCGAAGAAGCCGCGAGCGTCCAGGTGATCGTTCCGCAGGAAGTCGTAGGCCACGCCGTGAAACTGATTCGTGCCGGACTTGGAGACGAACGTCATCACGCCGCCGCCGGCCTGCCCGTATTCGGCTTTGAAGCCGTTGGTATCGACGGTGAACTCGGTAATGGCTTCGACGGACGGACTGAGGAGGGCGATTTCCCCGGCGTCGGCGGAACGGTTCGTAGTAGCGGAGATCCCATCGAGCGTAGCGTCCCAGGCCGCCGCCTGTCCACCGCCAAGGGAGATGGTGCTGCCACTGCCCTTGGATTCCGGTGTGATGGCCACCAGGCTATAAGGACTGCGCATGGCGCCACCCACCACCAGGGGGAGGTCATCCACCAGTTTGTTTTCCACCGAGGTGGAGACCTTGGCGTTCTCGGTCTGAATCTGCGCGGCATAGCCGGTGACTTCGACGGTCTCATTGACCTGGCCGACCTGAAGCACGGCGTCGACGCGCAGTGTGCCGGCCGCGGTCAGGGTGACGCTCTCCTGTAAGAAACGTTTGAATCCCTGAGCAGTCACTTCCACCCGGTAAGTACCCGGTGTCAGGTTAGGCGCGTTATAGCCGCCTGCTGACGTAGTGACTACATGTTCAGCAAGATTCGTAGCGCGGTTCGTGAATCTGACGTCGGCGCCCGGAATGGCTGCGCCGCTTGAATCGGTTACGACTCCGGTAATGTTGCCGCGCTCGCTCTGAGCCCAGAGAGAAGCGGCGCAAACAAACAGCACCAGGATACCCCAAGTCCTCATGCTTACAATCCCCCCAGAAAAGTGACGACAGCTTAGTTATCACGAATCCGGACGGGAGTCAACGGAATTGCTGGTTTTGGGCGCGCCGAATTAACGGTAGTGAATTTCGAAAGGCTTATTGGTGATGAACAGGACCGTAACATCCTGGTTATTGGCGGAGCCGTGCTCCATCACATTTCCTTCGGGAAACCAGACAAAGCTGCCGGGTCCGTAAGTGCCCGACTGCGTGAACAACGTCCCCTCCAGGACATACATGCCATGAGCGCAAGGATGTGTATGGCGCGGATTGACCACGCCGGCGGGATAGCGCACCAGGCGCACTTCCATGCCGGTGTCCGGATCGGTGATCAGGTTCTTGCGGTAGAGCGACCGTCCCAGTTTCTCGTTGAAACGCTCCTCCCACGGCAGCGCTCCGCTGTCGATGGCGATCACGCGGTCGGCGGGAACGGCTGGAGACGCAGGAACCGGAGGCGGAGCCGGCTGCGGCCGGGCGGCGGCAATCTCCTCCGCATCGGGCGGAATGAGATCATCCGCTTCCCGAAAGCGATAGTAGCGGAAGCGGCAGGCGCGGCAACGATAAGGAAAGCACGAGAACGCCCGGAGGAGCATGTCCAGGATGCCGCTGGGCCAGGAGGGCCGCAGATCGGAACTATGGCAGCGCGGGCACTGTTTTCCGGACGGGCGGTAGCGGAGCGCGGCGAGCAGTTTGAAAATCACGGCGAGGCCGATCGCAACCGCTACCACGCCGCCCGCTGTGACGATACTGAGCAGGATCACCAGGGTGGGATCGCGGCCGAAAATATAGAAGATCAGCGCGAGATGCGCAGGGCCCGCGAGGGAAACGGCACCGGGGGAAAAAGAGAAGAGAGGTTGCACGGCGATTGAACCGTCGAATGTGGCCATTATACTTCAGCCGCTCTTCTGCCTTGCTGGTGTAGGCTGTGGGGCGGTCCAGGGGGCCGTGAAGTCCGCTCCCTGACGGTCGCGGTTCAGTGGCGGAACGGAACCGCGCGCACCAGCAAGCGGACGAACCGAATCACCCGGTCAGCAAACTGGTGAAATCCGCGCGTTAGCGGCGGCCCCGGCCGCCGAAGCGCCGTCCTCCTCCTCCGGAGGGGAAGCTGCGCGGAGAGGGTGAACGCGGCGCGCTCCAGGATCGCCCGGACGAGGGCGGGCTCGACGGCTTGGCGCCATAGCGGCGCGGCGATGAGTCCTGTCCGGAGCTTCGCGCCGACGGGCTGGAATAGCGGGACCCTCGATAGGTTCCGGGTAAGGTGGCATAAGGCGAATCTTTGAAGCCGCCGCTGCGAGCGTAGCTGCTGTCCTTGTAGCGGGACGCGGTGACCGAGCCGGAGGTGCCATACTTCTGCCGTCCTTCGCTCTGGTCACGCCCGTAGTAGGTCTGCCCGCGGCTCTGGGTGGAGCGGTAGTCGCGATACTCGTCGGTGCTCAGCGGCCGGTAGTCGCGGCGGAACAGGAGATCGCGGAGCAGCGCATACTGCCCGTACCAGACCCAGAAGTTGCCGCCGTCCCGATGCTCCCAATATCCGTATTGGTTCGACTGTTGCGAGGGTGGGGCGATATAGGCGAAACCGGCCGGCTGGGCAACCCGATCGGCTTCCGAGTCGTACTTCCCGGCCGACTTGTGCTCGATCGCCATGCCGAGATTTTTCTCGTCGGCCTGGTATGTCGCCCGATCCACCTGGATCCACTTTTCGTCGGTGGTGGTCTGGCTCTGTTTAGCCGCGACATTTGTCAGATGGCTGCGAATGGTGCGGATTTTCTCGTTGTAATCCCGCGACTCGCCGCCCCGGCGGACTTCGAGATCGACCAGGATTTTGTCCCAGGAATCGTAAAGCTGCCCGGTCAGCGTCTGAAGTTCCGCGCTCTTGGCGGGGAGCGCGAGCGCCGCGGCATGAATCGACTGGGCGCCGGTATAGAGGGCGTCGTAATCCAGCCCGGCCAGATCGTTAGCCGCGACGCGCGCGCGCAGGGGTTCGATTGCCTGCCAGGTTTTATCGGCTTCGGCGGGGTAGGAACCGAGCGCAGCCAGGCGCGAGGCGAGATCCGCTTTCTTTTCGGGCCAGTCGGTCCCGGCGCGATCCACCGCGGAAGAGACCGCGGCCAACTGGAAAGCGTGCAGCGCCTGGTAGTCCTGCTGCATCTGCCGCATTTGATCGGGCAGATGGCGCTTGAAGTCGAGCCAGCGATTGGCCTCCGCCAGCGTGGCGGAAGCTTCCGTCTCCGCGGAGGT
>CAZMRK010000365.1:0-4550 GCA_964568355.1 uncultured Solibacteraceae bacterium
CAGCAGCGAGCAGCTTTTCCTGCTCCCGGTTCATGCCGAGACGCTGATGTGTCAGCGCGGCACCAACATCTGCAGCCGCAACACGATCGATTTCCGCAACTATCACAAGTACGCGGGCGAATCGAATATCACCTTCGGCAAGCAGCAATAATTTGCTCTAAGAATAGACCTTTTCGATCACCTTGCCGCCGAAATCGGTGAGTTTCTCGTTGCGCCCGTTGTGCAGGTACCAGAGCTGATTCTGCTCCAGGCCCAACAGATGGAGGATGGTCGCGTGGAAGTCCCGCATATGGTAACGGTCGCCCACGCCGCGCAGTCCGAACTCGTCGGTTTCTCCCACAATCCGGCCGCCCTTCACGTCTCCGCCGGCGAACCACATGGTGAAGCCGTGGGGATTATGATCGCGGCCGTTGCCACCCTGGGACATGGGCAGGCGCCCGAACTCGCTCCCCCAGACGATCAGTGTCGATTCCAGTAAACCCCGCTGTTTCAAATCCTTGAGCAGGGCGGCGATGGGCTGGTCGGTATGCCCGCACATCTTTTCGTGGTTTGCCACGAGGTCCTTGTGGGCGTCCCATTGCATGATAATGGGGCCACCGCCCGAATACAGGTGTACGAAGCGGACGCCGCGCTCCACCAACCGCCGCGCCAGCAGGCAGCGGGTGCCGAAGTCAGCCGTGTGCTTCTGGTCCAGGCCGTACATCTTTTTGGTGGCTTCGCTCTCTTTCGAGAGGTCCACCGCCTCCGGAGCCTTGCTTTGCATCCGGAACGCCAGCTCGTAGGAACTGATACGGGCCGCCATCTCGGAATCGCCGTCGAGCGTATCCAGGTCGTTCATCTTCTGGAGCAGGTCCAAAGCCGCGCGCTGCCGCTCCGCCGTCATCCCGGCCGGCGGCTTTAAGTCCAGAATCGGGTTCACCCCGCTGCGCAGGAGAGTGCCCTGGTAGACCGCAGGCAGGAATCCGGCGCCCCAACACGGAGCACCGCCTTCGGGTGTACCTTCCGGCTGCGGCATCACGACATAGGCCGGCAAATTCTCGCTCTCGCTGCCGAGCCCGTAGGTGATCCACGAGCCCATGCTCGGATAGCCCATCAGAATACGCCCGGTGTGCACCTGGTACATCGCCGGAGCGTGCACGACGCTCTCCGTATAGAAGGACCGAACGAAGCAAATATCGTCTACGCACTCAGCCAGATGCGGGTAAAGGGTGGAAACCGGTATTCCGGACTCGCCGTGCCGGCTGAACTTCCAGGGCGAGGAGAGCAGGGGCGTATCACCGCTGGTGAACTGGCTGGGCACCTTCCCGAAGCTGTCCGGCAACTTCTGGCCCTCGAACTTCTTCAGCGCGGGTTTGGGATCGAAGGTATCGATGTGGCTGGGCCCGCCGACCATGTAGAGAAAAATGACATTTTTGGCTTTGGCTGGAAAATGCGACGGTTTGGGCGCCAGCGGGTTCACCCGCGCTTTGGCCGCCGCGTCGCGGGCCAGAAGGGTCTGCAGGGCCAATGCGCCGAAGCCGTGGCCTGCCCGCACCAGGATATCGCGCCGCGTGAGCGCGGGACGAAGATGATCAGGGGATGTAAACGAACTCATTGCGATTCATCAAAGCCAGGCAGAAATCCGCCAGGTTGCCGCCATGGGCGAAGAATTCCCGGCCCATCTGCATCTCGACCGGTTTAGGTGCGCGAGCCAGCGCCAGCTTATAGGCGCGCCGCAGTTGAAAATCTTTGTCCTTGCCGCACTCCCGCCGCAGCCGGGCAGCGAAAACCTCCGACTGGTCGTGCATGAAGCTGGAATTAAACAGGGTTAGCGCTTGAAGCGCATGCGTGCTGACCGGCCGCACCGGGCAGGAGGTCATGGTGTCGGGCTGGTCGAAGGCGGCCATCAGCGGCAGCCGTAAAGTGCGCTTATTCAACAGATAGAGGCTGCGCCGGTCCTGCTCGAATTTCCCGGGCGTCACCGGCCACAGGAAATCCCGCTCGCCTTCGGTGAACAGAAGATCGTAGACTTCCGGATCCAGCGGCACCCGCACGGCCTTACCGCCCATTCGCGGATTGAGGGCTCCTGTCGTTGCCAGGACGCTATCCCGGATGATCTCCCCCTCCAGGCGCTTGCGGTTCATGCGCCAGTAGAGCTTGTTTTCCGGGTCGATCTTAGCCTTCACCGGATCGTCTGTGGAAATCTGCTGGTAGGTGTTGGAGAGGACGATCAGACGATCGATGGTCTTGACGCTCCAGCGATTTTCCACAAATTCCGAGGCCAGCCAGTCGAGCAGTTTCTGATTGGTAGGCCGCTGACCCAGCACTCCGAAATCGTTCGGCGTCCCCACCAGACCCGTGCCCATGCGGAACTGCCAGATGCGGTTGACCATTACCCGGGCAGTCAAAGGATGGTCGGGCGAGGCCAGCCACTTCGCCAGAACGGCGCGGCGGCCGTGGGAAGCACCGGGTACAGGTGTATCGCGGGGGTCGAGCACCAGCGGCAGCCCCGGCTCCACCTGGCGGATTTTATGCTTCACGTCGCCGACCCGCAGGATATACGTGGGCGGAGCCGCACCGTCCATGTCCTGGACCGCGAAGGCGGCGGGCAGCGGATCGGGCTTCTCCATCTCGATTTCGTGCATCCGCTCGCGCAAAGCGGTACGGCGCTTCAGATCCTCCGGAGACAGCGCCCCGACGATCTCGTCCCACATCGGCTTGATCTGCGTTTCCGCGTCTTTGGCGAGCTCCTTCTGTTCCGGGGTCCGTTTCGCGGCGGGGATCTCCAGAGCTTCGCGGAACTTGAGTTCGATCTTGGCCTTTCGCTTTTCCTTCAGCGCTTCGATGTAAGGCTTTTCCAGCTCTGCGATCTCTTTTTTGATGGGGCTGATCTTCTCGTCCCAGGCCTTCATCGCCCAATAGTGCGCAGCCTTTTGGTCTTTGGTGGCGATCTCGACGTCCTGGAAGTCGGTTGAGGCGAACAGCGCCTGCAGGCGGTAATAGTCGGACTGGAGAATGGGATCGAATTTGTGGTTATGGCAGCGGGCGCAACCCATCGTCAGGCCGAGAAAAGAGGACCCGATGGAGCTGGCCATCTCGACCAGCACCTCCTGGCGGGCGGCCTCCTTGTCCTGATTGCCGCCCACGATGTGGATCGGACCGCAGCGGTTAAAGCCCGTGGCGATCAGAGCTTCCTGGTTGCCGGGCCAAAGCTCGTCGCCGGCGATCTGTTCCTCGACGAACCGGTTGTAGGGTTTATCCACATTGAAGGCGTGAACCACGTAATCCCGATAGCGCCATGCCTGCTGGCGCTCGCCATCGGCTTCGTAGCCGTTGGTGTCGGCGTAGCGCACGACGTCCAGCCACCGCAGCCCCCAGCGCTCGCCATAGTGGGGCGAAGCCAGCAGCCGGTCTACGACTTTCTGGTAGGCGTCGGGGCTGGTATCCCGCAGAAAGAAATCGATCTCGCCCGGAGTGGGCGGCAAACCGGTCAGATCGAAGGTGACGCGGCGCAGCAGCCGCTCGCGATCAAGGGGTTTGGAGGGGGTAAGTTTTTTGGCCTGAAGGCGGTCCAAAATAAAGGAATCAATCGGGTTGCGAACCCACTTGCTGTCTACCTGCGGGACTTCCGACCGGACTACCGGCTGAAACGCCCAGTAGCGCCGGCGCGCTATTACCGAAGCAGTATCTTTATCGATCCAGGCTCCCGCACCGAGGGCAACCGCCACCAGCCCGGCGACAATCCGGGCCCCACGCATCCCTTGCATACTTGGTGTCTATTATATATACACCGAGCGTTCATCTTGATGAAAAAAAAGCGAGGCGGAATCAGGCTCTTATGCACAAGAACCCGCTACCGCCTCTTGTAGCTTTCGCCCGAGGTGTCGGGTCGGGCAGGAAGAAGACTACTGTTCCTCGATTGTGCACGCCTCGAACCAAATCAGCACGCCCTTTGTTTTCATCACAAGACCAGCAGCTCGAAGCGGTGTCTCTAACCGTTCGGCTACTCATAGAAACCCTATGGATAGTCCAAGTGTTAAAGAAAGCAGGATCGGGCGCGGAATCCGCGCATCCAGATAGGTGATGAGGCGACTGGCGGTAATTTTCCTGATCATTGGCACTTTGTCGCATTTGGCGGCACAGACGGCAACCGTGCCGCCCGCCCGCAAAGCCGATTCCCTGCGCGATCTGAGTACATCTGTGGAAGCTCTGGCACGGCATGTCAACCCGGCGGTAGTCCAGATTGTGTCGACCGGGTACAGCCTGGGCGAAGAGAGCGAGAACACCAATGCCAGTCTCCTGACCAAGCAGCGGGCGATCGGCTCCGGCGTGCTGCTTTCGGCGAACGGCTACATTGTGACCAACGCACACGTGGTGCTGGGTGGCCGGCGGATTCGGGTACAACTGGCGCTCTCTTCGCCGGGACGAACCCATCACGCCCGTCCGGACAAGGTCTATGACGGCAAAATCGTCGGGCTCGACCGGGAGAGCGATCTGGCGGTAGTCAAGGTGGAGGCCGTTAACCTGCCGTTTCTGCATCTGGGAGATTCGAGCGCCCTGCGCCAGGGCCA
>CAZMRK010000366.1:0-3433 GCA_964568355.1 uncultured Solibacteraceae bacterium
CGATACCGGCGAAGACAGCCGCCCCGCCGACCTGAAGAAAATCATGACCTGGGTGGAATCCAACCTCACCAGCTTCACCCTCCCGGTGTAGCGCACGCTCTCAGCGTGCCGCGTCGAGACTTGTGTCGACGCCTGGCGCCCTTACCCCGGTGTATCGTACCGGAAATCCCAATCCGCCATCTTCCGCAGCTTGCGATGCGGCCGCGGAAACTCCGGCGACCCCCGCCGCGCCCACTCCGCCAGTTCCTCGCGATGCCCCAGCCGCCGCAGCGCGCTCCAGGACGGGCTGAAATCATCCCGCGCATTCGTATCCCAGAAGAATAGATATTCCGCGCCCGCCTGGTAGAGCCCATGCGCCCGCGTGCGGAACTGCTCCGGCGGCTGCACCCGCGGCATCAGGTTCAAAGCCAGCCTGGTTTTGCTCCCGCGCGTCAGCCGCACGAAAAATTCCGCCTGCTTCGGATCCACCCAGGACTGTCCGGTGCTCTTCAGCGCCGGCACCGACGTATAGGGCACCAGCGTGTCCACCAGTCCCGCCTGCACCCACGCCGCCAGATCCATGGCCTGGTAGAGGTTCTCCTGCTCCGTGCTCATCACGATCGCCGTCAGCTCGAACGGCTTGCGCTTTTGCCGCGCGGCCTCGTCCGCCAGCGCCGCGCGTACCTCGCGCATAAAAGTCGTGAGCGTCTCCGCCCGGTGTTTGAGCCAGCGCGGATCCCGCGCGTCCAGTTTGCGCGGATCCTGGCCGTACTTCTGCCGGAACGTATCCACTACGGGTGCCTCGTACTCCACAAACGGAGGCCGCCGGTTGTAGGCCAGACAGATGCCGTCTACCGGATACTGCGCCATCTCCCGCAAAAACTCCAGCACTTTCTGCCGTACCTCCGGATAGGCGTAAGAGAGCCGCGGTGTCGCCTTCCCCTCGCGGTCCCGTCCGCGCAGCTCCGGATGCCGGTCGTAAAACCCGCCGCGATTCCATTCGTCCTCCGGAAACGGAAAATGGAACCCCGCCGGCCGGTACGTTGCATGAAACTCGAGGCCGATCTGGTGCGCATATTCGAGCGCCGTGCGAAACGGATCGATGCCGTCCCGCCGCCAGATGCGCCACGTCTCCGCCGCCAGGCGGTCGCCGGTGCGATACGGATCGTCAAACCAGTCATCCACCGGCGTCAGGCCCAGCTTGGTCGGATAGTACATCCGGTCGCCCATGCCGGATTCCCAGTAGATCCGCGCGAAATCTGTGTCCCGCAGCGGCTCCAGCTCCCGCCGGATATCGTCCGCCGTTGCCGGCCGGAACGAGAAGGTGTAGCTCCAGGCATCGTGATGCGCGAACAGCCGCCGGTGGCGTCCGCCGCGCCGCTCTTCGCTCTCCTCCCGGGCCTCCGCCGCGCTCAAGGGCACCAGCTTCACGTAAGCCAGCCACGCGCCGTTGCATGGGTTGCCCGCCGATTCCGCATTCTCCGGCACCGTCTGCAGCCGGAACTGCCGCAACACCAGGTCTTCCTCGTCCAGGTTTGCGTTTTTCCAGAAATATTCGTCGATGCGGTCCGGCGCCGTCTCCCGGTGGGTCAGCATGCTGAACGTGCGGTCGGATTTCAGCCGCATCAGCAGCCGCGTGGCCTCCTCGCCCTCGCCATAGGAGCGCACTCCGAGATAGATGGCATAGCGGCCCTTGCGCCGGACCGGCAGCGTGACCTCCGGCGCCGCCGTGTTCCTTCCGGCCACCAGCATTGTGCCTGCGAACCCTTCCGCCTCATAGGGAATCAGGTGCCAGTGCCCGTGCAGGGGCTTGCGCGCCAGCGCCGCGGCCGGCCTGCATTGGCTCATGTCCGTCAGGTAAACCGCGCCGGCCTCTGCCGCCTGTGCCGAAACCGCCAGCACCGGAGCAGCCGCTCCCATTTGCAGAAACAATCGTCGATTCATAGCGAAGCGGGATCTCCATACCCCACTACCAGGCCGCGTACCTGGTGCTCCACCGGCGGCGCCTCCAGCAGGCTGGCCCCATAGCCGAACAGCAGCGTAGCCGCTACCCCGATCGGCCCGTAGAGAAAAAAGGTCCAGTTGGTCGTCGAGGAAACCAGCCATACCGCCGCGCCCCCCGCGGCAGCGCCCACCAGCGCCCCACGCGACGTCGTGCGCCGTGTCAGCGTGGCCAGCAGGAAGATGCCCAGCATCGGTCCCGTGATCACGCTGCTCACCTTGTTGTAGGCCAGAGCCAGCTCGCCCAGGCGCTCCGCGAACAGCGCCAGCACCGTCGTTATCGCGCCCCACCCCAGCGTCCCCAGCCGGCCCACCCAGCCGTAGTGCGTGGACTCTTCGTGCGGACGGAACAGCCGCTGGTAAAAGTCGATCGTCGTCGCCGTTGTCAACGAGTTGATCCCCGCCGACATCACCGCCATCGACGCCGAAAACAGCGACGCGATCACCAGCCCCGAGAGTCCCGCGGGCATCTCGCGCATCGCGAAAAACGGCACGATTGCATCCGACTGCAGCACCCCCGCCAGCCGCTCCGGATGGAAGTGGTAGAACGCGTACAGCGCCGTCCCCACCAGCGCCAGCAGTACCGAAAGCGGCACTACCACCACCGCCTGCACGATAATCGATTGGCGGCAATCCTTGCTTGATTTGGTCGTGAATAGCCGTTGCAGGACCGCCTGATCGGTCGTCAGCGGCCCCATGCACAGCACCAGCCCGCCAATCACGCAGGCCCACAGCGAGGTCAGCTCGCGCGGATCGGTGGAGAGGTTCAGGTGGTGCAGCCGGCCTCCCGCCGCAGCCGCCTTCCACGCCGCCGGCAGCCCGCCCGGTACACCCCACACCGCCAGGAACAGGATTACCAGCACTCCCACCGATACCGCCGTAAACTGGAGCACGTCCGTCCAGATCACTGCCTTCACTCCGCCCAGCGTCGTGTAGATCGTGGTGAAGGCGCCCATCAGGAAAATGCACTGCCACACCGGCAGGCCGGAGATCAGGTGGATCACCAGCGACGGCGCGTAGATCACCACGGCCACGTGCATCCCGCGCAGAATCTGGAACAGCAGGCTGGTCACCACGCGCACCCGCAGGTCGAAGCGCCGCTCCAGGTACTCGTAGGCCGTGTAGAGATTCAGGCGCGAATAGAACGGCACGAACACCAGGATCACCAGCGGCGCCGCCAGCGGATAGCCCACCGCCATCCATACCAGCTCCAGGTTGTGGCTGTAAGCCCAGGCCGGAGAGCCCATCACCGTAATGGCGCTCAGGTCTGCCGCGATGATCGAAATGCCCACGGGCAGCCACGACATCGAGCGGCCCCCTAGGAAATATTCCCGCGCCGTACTCTTCCGGCGGTAGAACGAGCTGCCGATCGCCGCGATCGTCAGCAGATACAAACCGATGACCGAATAATCGAGCGGAGTGAGACCTTTCACGCGAGTCGCCTCGCGCCTCT
>CAZMRK010000367.1:0-37713 GCA_964568355.1 uncultured Solibacteraceae bacterium
AGTTTGTTCTCGCTCCGCTTTTTACTCAGAGTTCTGACAGTTGTCTTTTTCGTACGTCCAACCAGATTGTCAAAGATCTGCGCAACGGCTACCTCGCATCTTCCGATACCAGGCGCCCCTGCGGGCCTCGAAACTTGGTCCAGAGCAAGCGCGACGCCGCCTTTTTCAAGCGCGCACAAACCCTTACCCCGGGAAAAAATAAAAGCTGATAAAAAGAACCACCAGGAAGGCCGTATTCCGCCCCACGCAGTGGCCTGCGCAGAGTTTTGTTACCATTCCTTACAAAGAGTTGCCTGATCTGTTACCTTTATACCACCGATTCGGCTTCGCAGGCAAGAACCTGCTCCAGCCCGCACGGCAACCCTCAATTGGCGACTTCCCCAGAGTAACAGAAGCTTTACAAACGCGCAAGCCCTGAAAGCAATTTTTTTCTGGGCCATTTGTTCCCCTTCAGACACCGTCTGATGGACTTTCCAGGAACTGCCGAGCCCAACGCCATCTCTTTTCGATACAATGGGTTCGACATGCTCCGAGGGCTGCTCTTCGCGCTCTTTCTGCAAGCTCCGGCCACGCCGGATCTGCAGACAATTCTGGCTCATATCGCCGAACAGGCGGAAAAATTGAAGCAAATTGCCCCCCATTTGGTTGCCGAAGAAACCTTCGAGCAGCGCGCCCTCAAGCCCAGGAGCCGCTTCCGGGCTCGCGGAGAGAACAACAGCTCGCCGGACCCCTCCTACCGCACCCGCCAGATCATCTCCGAATACAGCCTGGGAGCGTTTCAGACGGCTCCCGGAGCGCTGCATGAATTTCGCAAAGTCGTATCGGTGGACGGCAAGGAAGTCTCCGCCGCCCGCGCCGCCCGCCAGGCCCTCAGCCTCGGGCTTCGTTCCCCTTCTGATCGCGATCGCAAGCGCATGCTGGAAGAATTTCAGAAGCACGGCTTGCAGGGCGCAGTGGTTGATTTCGGCCCGCTGCTGCTGCTGTTCACCAAGAGCCAGGCCGACCACTATCGCTTCCAACTGCGGGGGCGCGGCCATATCGGCGCCGAGCCGGTTGTGGTGATGTCCTATGAGCAGGTAGCCGGAGATGAGGCGCTCCTGGTCTTTCAGGGACGCCAGATCATTCGCGAGCAGATGCAGGGGCAAATCTTCATAAGGCCCTCGGACAACATGCCGTTGCGCGTCACCATGAATGCCAACCGCACTCAGGGATCGCATCAGCTTCGCGAGGAAGCCAGCGTAGACTACGTGCCCAACCCCCACGGCTGTCTCACCCCCGTATCGGTCGTGCACCGCAGCTACTACGACGACACCCTGACCGTGGAAGACGTCTTCCACTACACCCCGTTCAAGAAGTTTGAAGCGGATACTGAAATTCAGTTCAAGCCCCTGTCGGAGCCGCGACCGTGAGCAGTGAGCGCCTGATCTACCTGCACGGCTTCGCTTCCAGTCCGGCCTCGCAGAAAGCCGTCTACTTCCGCGATCGCCTGGCCGAAGCCGGTTTCGATCTGGCGATCCCGGATCTTGCAGAAGGCGACTTCGAGCACCTGACCGTCACCGGACAACTGGCCGTCATCGATCGCCTGGCGGCCGGCCTGCCCACCGTGCTGATCGGCTCCAGCATGGGCGGCTATCTGGCGGCGCTCTACGCTGCCCGTCGTCCCAACGTTCGGCGCATCCTGCTGCTGGCGCCGGCTTTCGGATTCACCAAACGATGGCCGGACTCGTTCGGCCCCGAGCAGGTGGAAACGTGGAAGCACACCGGGTTTCTCGAGGTCTACCACTACGGCGACCACCGGATGCGCCGTCTGAGCTACCGCCTGGTCGAAGACGGATCCACCTATGAGGATTTCCCCTCCCTCCGTCAGCCGTGCCGGATCTTCCACGGGGTCCATGATACGGTGGTCCCGGTGGAACTGTCCCGCACCTTTGCTCAACAGCATCCCCAGGTCTGCCTGGAAGTGTTGGATTCCGACCATCAATTGCTCAATGTACTGCCACACATCTGGCAAAGATCGCGTCAATTCCTGATAGACGCGCGTGTCTGAACAGGAAGGTGGATGGCGGAATACGACCACGAACTCGCTCGCATTGTAGAAGAGCTGAATCGCGCCGCCCCTGGAGCGCGTTCCGCCGAAGTACGCGCGGAAAAGGCCGTCCCGATCCGGCCTCCGGCGAATTCCGCCTCGCTCGACCAGGTGCTCACCTTTGCCGCCGGTCAGAATGCGTCGGATGTGATTCTGATCGCCGGTGCCGGCATCTCTCTTCGCATCAACGGCTCGCTGGGTCCTCCTAGCGGTCCGCCGCTAAACAATGAGGACGTCCGCAATCTGGTCCTGCCCCTACTCGACACCCGCCAGCACGAGGATCTCCGCAAAACCAAGTCCATCGATTTCTGCTTTGTGCGCGAACCGATCGGGCGATTCCGCGCCAACATCCATCACCAGCGCGGCACGCTGGCCGCCAGTATCCGGCTGCTGCCGGCGCGCATTCCGACCATCGAATCGCTGCACCTGCCTCCGGTCCTGACCCGCCTGGCCGAACGACGCCAGGGGTTGGTCCTCGTCACCGGCCCGACCGGGTGCGGCAAAAGCTCTACGCTGGCCGCGCTGATCGATCTCATCAACACCAAGCGCCGCGACCATATCGTGACCATCGAGGATCCGATCGAGTACCAGCACCTCAACCGCAACTCGATCATTGAACAGATTGAGGTGGGTCACGACACACCCGATTTCGTGAACTCGCTTCGCAGCATTTTACGCCAGACGCCGGACGTGATCCTGGTGGGCGAGATGCGAGACGCCGAGACCATGGCCACCGTGCTCACCGCCGCCGAAACCGGCCACCTGGTTTTTTCCACCCTGCACACCAACGACACAGCGCAGGCCGTTTCCCGCATTCTCGACTCCTTTCCCACGGCCAACCAGCCGCAGATGCGCCAGCAGCTCTCGCTGGCGTTGCTGGCCATCATCTCGCAGCAACTGGTGCCCGCCGCCGAAGGCTTCACCCGCTACCCCGCGGTCGAGATCATGATGGCAACCGACGCCGTACGCAATCTGATCCGCAAAGGCGACGACCACCAGTTGCACTCGCAACTCACCATGGGGCGCAATGACGGCATGATGACCATGGAACAATCTTTGGCGGAACTCGAGCGAGCCGGCCGCATCAAGCGCGAGACGGCATTTGCCCACTGTTTCCGCCCCGACGATCTGCGCCGCTTCCTGCAATAGCGGCGGCTAGGGCGTTTTGGCCGGCGCCACGACGTACACGTATTCCAGCACCTCGCTGCCGGTATTGGAGACGTTGTGCCGTGTCGCCGGCGGGATGTAGACGAATCCCGGCCCGGCAAAACCCCGATTGGGCTGACCTTCGATCAAGGCATCGCCCTTGCCGCGCAGGATGACGAGCGATTCCTCGTTTTGTCCAGTCGTGTGCCATCCCACCGACTGGCCCGGCTTCAGGCGGACGAAGCCGCTCCGCATACCGGCCGTTTGCGGGGCGCCGCGCAACAAGGAGCAATCGCCGCTGGGGCATTCGAGACTACGCGTGAAAGACTGGCGGGTGGGCGCCTGGGAGACGAGCGGCATCCCCGCTACGCCCAGCGCAACCACCACCCGAAAAAGAATCGAAGCGGATTCGGTGATTTTCATGGTGCCTACCTTCAAGAGTGTTCCGGTCGTTTTCGGGGACTGCGGAGTAACTCGCGCACGCTTCCCGCGGCGATCAGCACAGCAATCGCTGCCAAATACCCTGCCGAAAGCGGCCGGCGGGGCGCTGCCGGATTTCCCAAGCGCATCACCTGCTCGCGAATTCGATAGCCGCTCACATACGGCCTTGTCGAAGCCTGCGCGCCCACCTGCGCGGATCTCCGCATAGCTGCCGCCGGACCCGCCGGCCTGAGGCCATGTCTCATACCTGCTCGCAACGCTGCCGGCGCGGAGCGGAAATCCGCAGGCGACCACCGTGTGGCCCGGGCGATCCGCTGCCCGAATGTCCGTAATTCCAGTCCGGGAATCGTGGCGGCCTGCTGGGCAATGTATTGGTGTACCCGCTCGTTGCCGCAGGTGTTCGCCGAGCAGGACACTCCATTCACATCCACCGAGCGCACGTACTTTTCGATCAGGGCGGCGCGGTCTTTCCCGGAAAACCGGTAGCTGCCCTGGCGATCGACCTCGATCATCCGCGACAGAAGGAACTGATACGCATGCGGATTCTCCTTCTGGAAAAATTTCTCCATGGCGAGCCCGTGTTTGTCCGCCACGTACACATCGAAGCTGTTTTGCCAGAAGGTGCCGTCCATCTTCTCGGAAGCGGTCGCCTGAAACCCGTACAGATGCTCCATCTGCTTGAAGATGTGGCGAGCCCCAGAATAGCCGGAGTCCTTCATCGCCTGGAGCCATTTCGGATTCCACTCCCGCGCGTTCAGTTCATTCGCAAGCCAGGTCTTCACGTCCACCAGCGATGCGCTGCCCGGCTTGCGCAAGTTGTGGATGTAGAATTCGGGAGCCGCTCCCTGGTTGACCACCTTGCTGGCCAGGTTCAACCCACCCACGTACTGATAAGTATCGTCGTTGTCGAGGATGCCGTACAGATTGGTCGACCGGCTGAAGAGCACTGTCTCATTCCCTCGCAAATGCGATTCCAGTGCTTTCGGCGCCGTCTCACCCCAAACGTCACCCGAAAACGCGAAGTTCATGTAGTGCAGGTAGACATCCGCCAACCCCTTGGTATTGCCGGCATCCTTGCTCTGCTCCACCATCTTATCCAGACCGACCCCGTAGTGGCCCGGCTTGGTGCCAAAGACTCTTGCGCGCGCAATCTTCTCCGCTGTCTCCCGGTCGATACCGCTTTTTTGCAACGACTCGGCAACGCGCCGGTCGTGGCGGCTGATGGCGTTATCGCCCGCCGCCGCGGCCAGGCGGGCGGCGCGATTCAGCAGAAGCACCTTGTCGCTCATGCCATCGCGATAGATTCCGGAGATCGTAAAGATAACGTTCACACGTGGCCTGCCCAATGCTGTATCCGGAATCAATCGGAGGTTATCGACCACACCACGTGGATTCCAAACCGGTTCCACGCCCATCAGGTACAGCGCCATGCTCTCCATGGCCCCCTGGTGCCGCTCCGTCTCGCCGTACCACAGCACCATGGACATCTGTTCCGGTAATCTTCCGCGATCTTTCCGGTACCGCGCCAGCGTCTGCTCCGCCATCCGCTTGCCCACGGTCCAAGCGGCCCGGGTGGGTATCAGGGCGGTATCGAACCCGTGCAGATTCCGCCCGGTCGGCAGGCCGGCCGGCATCTTCATCGGATCTCCCAGAGGACCCGTGGGGAGATACCGGCCATTGAGCACCGTAATCAGCGCATCCAGCTCCATCTGCGGCGACCGCCGCAGGTTGGCGAGCCACGTCGCGGCTTCCCCCAGCGCTGTCTGGGCCTTGTCGCGCAATGCCGGCGCATACCGGCGGGACACCTCCGGCGTGCGTCCATCGAAGATCGCATCCGCCCAGCCTTTCAAATCTCCCGCGAACTGCGCGGCTTCGGAATCGGCAAAACCATACTTGATGAACTCCCGCAAAGCCTCGCGCTGCACCGATTCCGCCGGCAACTGTCCGGCTGTGTGAATCCCCATCGGGATCGGATCGTTCTCCGTGTCATGCAAAAACTGGTGGACGCGGGATTCCACTTCGGACCACGGCATCTTTTCGAGATCCAGCCCCAATTGCCGGTCAAGCTTGTTCTTGCGGATCTCGGCGAGTGCGGAGGAACGATACTCATCGGCCAGTTCGGGAGCCGACGCATCCGTCTTCTCCAGGTTTTCGAAGGCATCATGCAGCTTCTCGAACTCCTTCAGCCGTCCCCCGGATACCAGCATCGGTGTCAGATGGCTGATCATCACCCCGGCCGAGCGGCGTTTAGCCTGGATGGCCTCGCCTCCCCCATCGACAATGTAGTAGTACGCATTGGGGAGATCGCCCAGCAGAACTTCCGAGTGGTCTGTCCCCTCCTGCGCCACCTGCTTGCCCGGCAGCCATTCGAGCGTGCCGTGCCGACCGACATGGACCACCGCGTCAGCCTGAAACTCATTCCGATACCAGAGGTACGCAGCCACATACGAATGCGGCACCGGCGTTAAGGTATCGTGAGCAGTGTTCTGCACGCGCTCGAAGGTGGACCGCAGCGGCTGCGGGCCCAGGTAGATGTTGCCTACGCGGATGCCTGGTACTACGAAGTATCTTTCCCGGCCCTTGCTTTCTACGGTCATGAGCCGCGCCCGCTCCGGTGGCCCCCAATCCTTGTTGACCGCGTTGCGAAACGCTTCGGGAAGCTTTGCAAACCAGCGTTTATATTTCGATACCGGCACCAGCGCCGCCACTCCGTGGGCTACCATCTCGTCGAGCTCGCCGGGAGCCCACAGCTCGATATTCCGCCCACTCGCTTCCAGCGCAGCAGCCCATTCCTGCTCCGTGGGGATACGGTCACCGGTCCGGTAGCCGGCGCGCTGAAGCCTTTGCAGAAGATTCGACATGGTGGGAAATACGTTCAGATAACTCGCGCCCAGGTTTCCCTTCCCCGGTGGATTGTTGTAATAGAGAATCGCGATACGCTTATCCCGGTTCGGCTTTTCTTGCAAGGTAATCCAGCGTTGTGCCCGGTGGACCGCCATCTCCAGCCGTTCTTCCACCGGCATGGTTGCGGTCACCTCAGTGCCCTTCACCAGCTCCGACGTGGCGAACAAAATAGGCTCGCTGGCTCCCGCGCGCTCCGGCGCATTCAGGAACATGCCGATCCGGTCCGGCGTCACACCTCGCATATTGGCGTGCCATTGCGCGCTCGATTCGCGAGTCACCATGAGATTGATGACGTGAACCCCGTACCGCTCGAACGCAACTGCATCGTCCGGCTTGCCGAAACCAAGCGTCAGCGCGAAAAGTACACGCAGCGGGCATTTCCCGCCCTCGGTGAACAGTGGATCGAGCGAGCTGATTGGCCAGCCGAACACTGGCACCGCGCCAATCCTCCGCTTCTCCAATGCGGCGATCAGCGCGTCGATGTGCGCAACGTCGCGCGAATGGACATTGTCGGTGAAGAAACTGATGCCCGCGAGGGGCGCACCGGCCGGCACAATCGCCTGTCCCCCGTACCACTCCAGGTACTCGGCCAGCGAGCGGAAAACGCGGGGCGCCTTAGGATAGTAGATGCCGCTGGTTGCCTGCACGATCGGCGGTGCAACATCGACCTTCCGCTCCCCGCCGGCAGCCTGGTACAGAAGCGCCAGGGCCGCAGTCAGGTTTTCCACACCGCCGTACTTCCAGTACTCGCCCATCCTGGCCATCAGCCTGGAGTCGAATTTCAGCCCGAAGTACCGCTCGTTGGTCTCCTGCGGTACGCCCAGGATGAGTGCCCCGCGGCGGTGAGCAGCCCGGATTTCTTCACGAATCTGGCCCGCAACCACGTTGGGAATGTAATAGAGAAAGATCGCCCGCGCCTTCTCGATACGCTCCTTCGGCACCTGGTCTCCCGATACTTCCAGCTCCAGCAGCCCCTTGCCGTATTGTTTCTCGAAAGCCGCTTGCGCCTGCGGAAGAGCCCGGCCACTGCGCGTGATTACCAGAGCGCGCACCGGATCCCGCGCCTCCAGAGCACATCCGCAGCAGAGCAGCAGACCCAGCGCCGGCAGCCGCTTCATTTCGGAACTTCCGCACCTTCCGGCACGTAGACCACGCTACCGTCCGGCAGCCGATAGGCCACGCCAAGACGCACGCCCTCGCCCGCTTTTTTCTCAGGAGTCACCTTGCGCACTTTGACCTGTTGGCGGGTCTTCTCGATGATCTCCATCTGACCCGTCCGCGCGTCGCGGCGAGTGATGGTGAACTCCGAGTCGGGATTGAGAAGCTGCGTCAGGCTGAATGCCTGGATCAGCGCCACCATTAGGCCGACGGCGAACACAATCGAGGCATCGAACAGATTGGCGACGCCGCTCAGCGGATCCTCGCCATGAATCGACGTCAACGCGCCCAATCCCCGCTTACGCCTCTCGAACGCTCTCATACGTGCCGTCCTCCACCTGACGCCAGCCCCTTCGGGCGCGCAGCACCAGTTCGCACAGGTTTTCCATTTCCTTCAGCTCCACGCGAGCCCATCGCTCGCGCACCAGCGTGATGGCATAGGAGACTCCGCTCATCACCAGGCCGCACACCACCGCGCCGAAGCCGATTACCAGGTGGCTCACCATGCCGGCTAGATCGCCGCCAAGCAGGGATTGCAGCGCCGGACCTAGAGGAATGATCGTGCCTGCAAGGCCCAGCATCGGGCCAAGACGGACAAAAGCACGCGTCCGGTCCAGGCGGCTCGTTACTGCCATTTCCTCTTGTTGGAGCGTCTCTTCCAGCCAGAGATCCAGATGTTCGCTGGAGCCCGCCTCCCGAAGGCGGCTCTCCAGTCGCCGCCAAAAGCGCGCCAATGAGGGCGAGAGGCGAACGCCGCCCAGTAGCCCCAGGCTCTCGTCCCCATTCATGCCGTCCGACCGCCCCGCAAGCACACGCGCGATGCCGGCCAGGTCCGTGTGCACCTGCCCTCTCTTCCGCCACGCCTCGATCAGCAGAGATCCGAAATCTACCATCGTGATCGCAAACAGGCAGAGCAGGGCGATCGCAACCGGCCAGAAAAAGGCGTTCGATAGCTGATAAAAAAGCTGCGTCGTACTGGAATAAAGACCGTTCATGAAATCCTCAAAGCCTGATCTTCAACCCAGCCGTGGCTGTGCGGCCGAGAGCTAAGTAATACAGGTAGTACTGCCGGTCCAGCAGGTTCTGAACGCTGCCGTATACCTCCAGGTGCGCGTTCACCGAGTAGCCCAGTGTCGTCCCCATCAGGAAAAACGGATCGTACCCGCCGGGAACGCCTTTCGTCGTATCCGTATTGGCATCCGAGCTGAAAACGCGGCTCTGATAACGCGCCGTCAGCGATCCGGTCCAGCGTTTGCGGAACGCCAGCAGTTCACCGGTCGCAGTATGCGCCGGCACGTAGGGCACGCGTTTGCCTTCACTACTCTCGACCGCGGGGTTCTTCGTGATGATCGCATTGGTGTAGGCATACGTGCCCCGCAGCCGCAGCCAGTTGACCAGGCGTTCTGTTCCGCTCATCTCGAATCCGCGCGTGCGCCCGGCGCCGGCATTGACGCTGATCCGATCCGTGGGGGTAATCGTCTTGCGGTAGATCAATCCGTCAATGTAATTCTCGTAGTAGGCGGCCTCCAGATCCATGCGATCCCCAAAGCGCTTTCGGAATCCGGCCTCCCAGCTCTTGAGCTTCTCCGATTGCAAATTGGGATTGGCCTCATAGAGCACCGTCCCGATCAGGCTGGTATTGTATAGGTCGTAAATGTTCGGGTTTCGGAACGCCGTACCTACGCTGGCGTGAAACACCCACTCCCGCGGCGCGCTATAGACGAGAGCCAGCTTGCCGGAACCCGAGTTGCTCGTTCTATCCGGATACGAAGTCAACGGCGCCGAGGCGCTATAAGTATTGACTCTTCCGTCGTAGGTTTTCCAGTAGTCGTACCGTCCACCGGCGACAAGTTGGAATCGCTCTCCCAAGTGGACCTGATCCTGTGCATAGAATGCCTGGTTCACCGTGCGGCCGAATGCGTAGTATGTTTGCCCGGCTTTCGAATCCCGCGAAGTCCAGTCTGGCGTGGCGAAGACGTTGTTGTTCGCCAGATCATGCCGCGTTTCCGCCCCAAATACGAAACTGTGGCGGCTGCTCTTCTGCCAGTTGTCCTGAATATTGCCGTGGTAGTTCCGGCTGGTTCGGTCGTTGTAGGTTCCGGCGCCCCCGAACGGCGTCGCCGCCGCGCCCGGCGTGCGATAGCTATAGCTGGGCTGGTTGTAGTAGCTCACGTCCAGGCGCAGAAACTGCCTGGGGGTCAGCTTGCGCTGCACGCTGCCGCTGAAGAAATGAGAGTATCCGCTTCCCGGTCCTTGCAGAAAACTGCCCGGAGTCACCGTCAGTCTGCGGAGCACGCCGCCCAGGTTGAACAGAAACGTCCCATTATCCACAACGTTACCCGCTGGATCGCGCAGCGAGCTGACATAGGCGTTGTAGCCATAGCCGTAGTCCTGGCGGATGTACTGGAAATTCACGGTCGTTGCGTCGCCGAACGCATAGTCGCCTTTCACCCGGTAGGCATGCTGGTTGTACCAGTTTCGGCCCGCCTGGCCGACCCCATAGGTCGCGGCGCCGCTATTGGTGAGCAGCGGCGTTACCCCCGTTACCGGCGTCCCGGTGGAAGCCGGCGCCGCCGATGTCGTAATGGTTCGCGAGTAGTAGCCGCCGCTCTGAAGGCGAAGATAGCTGAGAGAAATGCCCAGACGGTTGAAGAAGCGGTCGGCGAACCGCACAGAGTATTGCGAGGTATCGTTACTGCCGTAGCTGCCGTCGATCTCAAACTCGCGACGGGAAATCGGCCGCGTCAGCACGTTGATCACGCCGCCCAGCGCTTCGCCGCCATAGAGGGAAGAATAAGCGCCGCGTACCACCTCCACTCGATCCACTTCCTCGATCGGCAAGGTGGTCCACGGAACCTCGCCATTGTAGGCATCGTTTACCGGATGGCCGTCCAGAAGGACCAGTGTGCGATTGGCGCCGTTGAAACCGCGCAGCGTTGCTCGTGTCAAAGTATCGGCGGGGCCTTTTGACCGCTGGATGTAGATACCCTCCATCATGGAGAGCGCGTCGTCGACGGTCTGGAGCTTGCGCGCCTCGATCTCCGGACGCGTCACCAGGCTGGTCGACGCCGGGGATTCGCGCAACTCTTCTTCGGCCCGGGTGGCCGTCACCACAATCGTGGTCTTGGGATGGAATGGATCGCCGGAATCGTTCGCCGTTGAGTCGCCCTGGTCCTGGCCACAGGCGCCAAAAGCCAGCAGGAGCAGGACACCCCCACGCACCGGGAGAAACATAGGCTACGATGATAGCACGAATATAAAATTCGTAGCACCGTAGATTTCGGGTGCCTTTGCCCCGAATAGCGCCCTCAGAAATCCTCGGAGAACGCTACATCGCCCGTGATCCCCACCTGGTACGAAGACACCCGCCGTTCGAAGAAATTGGTCAACTCCTGGACATCCTGCAGTTCCATAAAGTCGAACGGATTCCTCGACCCGAAGATAGCCGGTAGCTCGAGTGCCTCCAGCCTTCTGTCCGCGATGTATTGCAGGTACTCGCGCATGTTGGCGATCGACAGGCCGCTGACTCCCAGGCTCAGCGTATCCTCGGCGAAGGCAAGCTCGCACTCGACCGCCTCCCGAAGCATCTCCGTCACACTCTCTCCAAAGCTCTCATCGAACAGTTCCGGCCGCTCCCGCCGCGCGGTGGCGATGACTTCGAGCGCAAATTCGATATGCGCGCTCTCGTCGCGGAACACCCAACTCGTACCGGTCGCCAGCCCTTGCAGGAGCCCGCGGGATCGCAGATAGTAGACGTAAGCGAACGCGGCAAAGAAAAACAGCCCTTCAATGCACGCGGCGAAACACACCAGATTCAACAGAAAGGCTTTTTTCTCCTCATCGGTCCGCAGTTGCGCAAGATCCTGGATGGAATCGATCCACTTGAAGCAGAATTGGGCCTTTTTCTGAATCGAGGGAATCGTCTCCACCGCGGCGAATGCCTCGGCTCGCTCCTGCGGATCGGTCAGATAGGTATCCAGCAGCGTCAGGTAGAACTGCACATGCAGCGCCTCTTCATAAAGCTGCCGCGAGAGATACATCCGCGCTTCGGGAGCGTTGACGTGTTTGTACAGGTTGAGAACAAGGTTGTTCCCCACAATGCTGTCGCCGGTCGCAAAAAAGGCGACCAGCCGCTTAATCAAATGCTGCTCCGCCGGTTTCATCCGCGAGCGCAGGTCGGTGACATCGGTCGAGAAATCCACTTCTTCCACGGTCCAGGTGTTCTTGATAGCGGTCTTGAACATCTCGAAGAACGCCGGATATTTCATGGGACGCAGCGTAAGATTGAAGCCTGGGTCGAGAATCATGACGGTTCCTTTCGCATTACTGGCATGCCTCGCAAGATTCCGGATTTTCAAGCGAGCACGCGACGGATTTCACGGCAGCCTCTCTCGAGACCGGAACCGTCGCCTTGGCGATGGTCGAAGCCGGACGCGAGCGCAGATAGTACGTCGTCTTCAACCCCTTCTTCCACGCATACATGTACATCGAAGAAAGTTTTCCGATGCTCGGACTTTCGAGAAACAGGTTCAAAGACTGGCTCTGATCGATAAACGCGCCGCGAGCCGCTGCCATATCGACCAGCGCGCGCATAGGGATCTCCCAAACGGTGCGGTACAACTTCCGCAACTCGGCCGGGATCTCGCCGATCGCCTGCACGGAGCCTTCGCCGAGCTTGAGGCGGTTTCGCATCTCCTCGGTCCACAGCCCCAGCTCTTTCAGATCCGCCGCCAGGTATCGATTCACTTGGATAAAATCGCCGGAAAGCGTCTCCCGCTTGAACAGATTGGAGATCTGCGGCTCGATGCACTCATAGCAGCCGGCAATCGAAGCGATCGTCGCCGTGGGGGCGATCGCGATCAACAGCGAATTTCGCAGGCCGATGTGCCGGATTCGCTCCCGCAGGCGATCCCATCGCTCCCCGTCTACGGGCGCAATGCCCCAGGCATCGAACTGCAGATCGCCCGTGGCCGCGCGCGTCTCCCCAAAGGATTCGTGCGCTCCGAAGATCTCGGCAAGGTCGCAGGAGGTCGCCAGCGCGTGATAGTAGATCTCTTCCTGGATCCGCGTGGAGAGCGCCAGAGCCTCCGGTGAATCGAACGCGATCTTCAGTTGAAAGAACACGTCCTGCAATCCCATGATGCCGAGCCCGACGGGACGCCAGCGCCGGTTCGATGCCGCGGCGGCAGGTGTGGGGTAAAAATTGATGTCGATCACCCGGTCGAGAAACGGCACGGCACGGCGAACGGTCGCCGCCAGTTTCTCGAAGTCGAAGGAATCGCCATTCACGTGACGCGCCAGGTTCACCGAACCCAGATTGCATACCGCGGTCTCCGCTTGCGAGCTGACCTCCGTGATCTCGGTGCAGAGATTGGAGAGGTGAATCACATTGTGAGGCAGGCCGGTCTGGTTCGATTTGCGGTTGCAGGTGTCCTTGAACGTCATCCAGCCGTTGCCGGTCTCGGCCAGCGTCCGCATCATGCGCGAGTAGAGGTCTCTCGCCTTCACCTGGCGCTCGAACAGGCTCGCCTCCTCTGCCTCCTGATAGGCGCGGCGGAACTCGTCACCGTAGAGGTCCGGAAAATGCGGGACCTTGGCCGGATCGAACAGCGACCAGGTCTCATCCCGCTCCACGCGCTCCATGAACAGGTCGGGGATCCAGTGCGCAAGATTGAGATTGTAAGTCCGGCGCGCCTCATCGCCGGTGTTGTCTCGCAGCTCCAGAAACTCCTCGATGTCCGCGTGCCACGACTCCAGGTAGACGCAGCAGGCGCCTTTGCGCTTGCCTCCCTGGTTCACTGCCGAAACCGAGGAGTCGAGGGTCTTGAGCCAGGGCACGATCCCGTTGGAATTGCCGTTCGTAGCTCGAATCAGCGAGCCGCGCGAACGCACGCGGTGATACGCCAGCCCGATCCCGCCCGAAAACTTCGACAGCAGCGCTACGTCTTTGTAGCGATCGTAGATCGATTCCAGCCGGTCCTCCGGCGAATCCAGCAGAAAACAGGACGACATCTGCGAATGAGCCGTACCGGAGTTGAAAAGCGTCGGTGAGCTGGGCAGGTATTCCAGGGCCGCCAGAAGCTGATAAAACCCCACCGCCTCCGGAACCGTCCGCGAGAGCCCGCAAGCCACGCGCAAAAAGAAATACTGCGGTGTTTCGATCACCGCCCGCGTCGCCGGGTCCTTCAGCAAATAGCGATCATAGACGGTTCGAATCCCGAAGAATTCGAAGCGGTCCGACCAGGAATCATCGATGGCGCTGTTCAGCTTGCGGGCATTCGATCGGACGAAAGCCGCCGTCTCCGCCGCAATCAGGCCCTCCCGGAAGCCTGCCTCAATCGCCTGCGAGAACGAAAAAATGTTCTGATTCTGGACCTCCTTCTCGATAAAGCGCGTCAGCAGACGCGCGGCCAGACGCGAATACTCCGGCTCTTCGGCGATCAGCGATGCCGCGGTCTGAATCGACAGCGAGTCCAGCTCCCGGGTCGTCGATCCATCGTACAGCCCCCCGATCGTCTTAATCGCCACGCGCATCGGATCGACCGAAGTCAGCCCGACCGAGCATCGCTCCACCGCCCGGATGATCTTCTCGACCATCACGGGCTCGAACGAGCCGTTGCGCTTGCGCACCCTCATGCTGGTGGGCGGGGTTTCGGCGTAAACGCCGGGAATCAGTTCTGCGGGTTTTGCGATTGCGGGGTTCGCCATGTTGCGCCTTTCTGCCTGGCAGGGCGCACGGCATCAACTCCCCACGTGTGGACGTTCCGTGGAAGCGCTGGCACCAGCCATTCCCTCGAGGCTCGTGACAAATTCGGCGCACTCCTGCGCCGGCTCTCGGCAGGTCTTCGGACTCGCAGGCATCAACTTCTCCCCCTACTCACCACCGCTTCCCAGCCGGCGTTCCTCCGGCCAGTGCGTCCTCGTGGCTTTCGTTCCTGCTTACCGCTGCGGGGCAGCCCCGGATTTTCACCGGGTTCCCTCTTCGCTCCCTCTCGGAAGACCGACAGCAAAATCAATATACGGTGTACTTACGAAACTTGTCAACAACTAATTGTGATGCAGTTGACGCCCTACCCTCCCGCGCGATTCGCCCGATCAGCGCGCTCACCCTGCGGGCCAGCCGGAACGATGCCTTGGCGCCGGCGTCATCCAGCAACCCCACGCCACAGGTCGCCGTAACGAAGGACCGCTGGGCAATCTCGACAGGATCGCCCAGCGCCAGAGCCGCCTCCAGCCACCGGCTGAAGATGACCTCCCCCGCCAGCCCGTCCAGCCGCTGCGCGGTGGGAATCAAGCCGAAGGCAACATAGCCTCCCCGGCAAACGAAAGCTCGCACCTCGGCATCGGCCGAGAACGCATTCAGTTCGCGATGAGCGTCGAACGAAAGGATGTCGGGCCGGGCCCGGCACATGCGCGCAAAAGGCCGCTGCGCGCAGCAATGAAGCCCCACCACCGCCCCGCCGTTCCGTCCTGCCTGGATGGCAGTCTCCAGCCCCGCGATCCATTGCTCTTCTCCCCTGGGGCGCCGCCCAGGCGTGATGCATAAGCCCGGCTCGTCGATGAAGAGGATCACGGGCAGCCCCAGGCGTGCCAGGCGTGTGCTCTGCCACCGCACCAGCCGGCTCACATGTGCCGTCACAGCGTCAAACAGCACGGGATCGCTGGCGAACGGCCGGCTGCCGTCAAACAAATAGGAGGCCAACGTGATTGGCCCCTCAATCTGTCCCTTGACTGCGACTGCCTGCGGAAACCAGCCTCCACTCGCGCAGCGTTCGAACGTGTAGAAGCCGGTGGCGTGCGAAGCCGCCAGCGCTCCACTGCCGTGCCAGAATCGCTCCAGGACCTCATCCAGCAACCCCGGCTTCACCCGGTAGCCATAAGCACCCCGCCGCGGCTCGATGAGATCGCGCACCGCGCCGAGCCCCTGGCCGATCACGCGCTCCCGTTCCGAGAGCTGCGGCAGTTGCGGCCAGAAGGGAATCTGCGGGGAAAACTCGCGGACAAACTCGACGGCCGCGGCCGCATCGGTCATCGGCAAACTTCCGATGCCGGTAATCGCCCCACACGGAGGATGGCGGAGGTATCCAGCCAAGGCCGGCGCCTCCCCTGCATTTGGACTCATGCCTATCTCCTGAGCGGCTCCGCATCCAGCGCGCGCATCTCGCGCGCCGCGGCCACCATGTTTTCGAGTGCGGCGGTCACCTCCTCCCAGCGTCGGGTCTTCAATCCGCAATCCGGATTGACCCACAATCGCTCCGCGGGAATCACGGCGAGAGCTTTTCTTAAAAGCCCGGCTATCTCTTCCCGGCTCGGCGCGCGCGGCGAGTGAATGTCATAGACGCCCGGACCGATCTCGTTGGGATAGCGTTCTCTCGCAAACGCCTGCAGTGATTCCATCTGGGATCGGGCGCTTTCGAGCGAAATCACGTCCGCATCCATCGCCGCAATTGCGTCCACAATGTCGTTGAAGTCCGCGTAGCACATGTGCGTGTGGATCTGCGTCGCATCCTCGACGCCCGCGCTCGCCAGCCGGAAGCAATCCACGGCCCAGGTCAGATACTCCGCGGCATCAGCCTGGCGCAGCGGTAGTCCCTCTCGCAGCGCGGGCTCGTCGATCTGGATGACCCGGCACCCCGCCGCCTCCAGGTCCAGGCATTCGTCCCGAATCGCCAGGGCCAGTTGCCCGCAGGTGTCGCGCCGCGGCTGATCGTCGCGTACGAACGACCACTGCAAGATCGTCACCGGCCCGGTCAGCATCCCCTTCACCGGCCGCGGCGTCAGCGACTGCGCGAACTGCCACCACGATACGGTCATGGCGCCTCTCCGCGCCACCTCACCGTATAAGATCGGCGGCTTTACACAGCGCGATCCGTAGCTCTGTACCCAGCCGTTTTCCGTGAAGGCAAATCCGTCCAGCAATTCGCCGAAGTATTCCACCATGTCATTCCGTTCGGCTTCCCCGTGCACCAGCACGTCCAGCCCGATCGCTTCCTGCTTGCGTACGGCATGCTCGATCTCCCGGCGCAAAAAGCCCTCATATTCCGCCGCGGTGATTTCCCCCTTCCTTTTGCGCAGCCGCTGCCGGCGCAATTCCCCGGTTTGCGGAAACGATCCAATGGTGGTCGTCGGCAATAGCGGGAGTCCGAGCGCGGCATGCTGCTGCCGATGCCGGCCCGCATGGCTCGTGCGCCGTGCCAGGGCCTCAGGAGCGATCGCCGCAAGCCGTGCGCGCACCGCGGGGTTGGCAACCGCTTCCGAAGATCGCCTCCTCGCCAGCGCTGCCGCGTTAGCCTCCAGTTCCGTCCGGATCGCCTCGCGGCCGTCGTTCAGCCCCCTGGCCAGCACCGCGACTTCTTCCAGCTTCTGGCGCCCGAATGCCAGCCACTCCCGGACCTCCGGTGCAATCGAGCGCTCCGCTGCCAGATCCACCGGCACATGAAGCAGAGAGCACGAAGGGCCGACCAGAATTCGATCGGTGGAAAGCCGGTCGGCAGCCCGTTCCGCGATCTCCAGCGCCTTGGCGAGGTCTGACTTCCAGACGTTCCGCCCGTCCACCAGGCCCAGGGAGAGCGCCAGATGTTCGGGAGCTTGGCGCAGCGCCGGCTCCAGTTGCTCCGCGCCCCGAACCAGGTCCAAATGAATCGCGCTCACCGGAAGGCGCAGGGCCAGGTCGAGATTCTCCCGCAGCGGGCCGAAGTAAGTCGCCAGCAGGATCCGGATCCGCGGAACGAGCCGGGCGAAGCGCTCGAAACACTGCGTAATGGCGCCGCGCCACTCGCTGCCCAGATCGAGAACCAGCGCAGGCTCATCGATCTGCACCCAACTGGCGCCTGCTTCCGCGAAGCGCTCCAACAGTTCGCTATAGGCCTCGATTGCGCTGTCCAGCAGCCGGAGCGCTTCTCCTTCCTGGCTCTTTACTTTCCCCAGGAGCAAAAACGAGACCGGCCCCAACAGTACCGGCCGCGCTTCGTACCCCAGTTCGGCGGCTTCCCGATGCCAATCGACAACCGTGTTCCGCGCCAGCCGGAACCGCTCGCCGCCGGTGAACTCCGGAACCAGGTAGTGGTAGTTCGTGTCAAACCACTTGGTCATCTCCAGAGCTTCGGTTTGGCGCGCGCCCGCGTGGCCCCGCGCCATCGAAAAGTACAGCTCCAGATCGCTTACGAGCTGGAGATCCAGAAAGCGCTGCGGAATCAGGCCGAACGTAAAAGCAGTATCGAGTACGTGATCGTAGAGAGAAAAATCGCCCGTAGGTACTTGGGGGATTCCAGCCCCCCGCTGCATCCGCCAGTTGGCGCGGCGGATTTGCCGGGCGCTGTCGAGCAGGTCGTCCGAAGACGATTTACCCGACCAGTAGGCTTCCAGTGCGTGTTTGAGTTCCCGGTTCGCGCCGATGCGCGAAAATCCCAGATTGATTGCAGTTGCCATCGTCCTTCAACTCCTCTCGAGTTGTGACCGAGGGCGAACGGAAGGACCACAGGCCGGCTCAGCAGGCAGGGCGTCAGACGTCCATTCCCTCGTGGACCTCAGTCTTCCACGCCTCTTGGAGACGTGGTCCATCGGCAGGTCTTCGGACTTGCAGGCGCCTTTCGTTCCCTACTTGCCGTCGCTTCCCAGTCCCGTGGACCAGTGCTTGGTAACGGCTTTCGTTCCTGCTCACCGCTGCGGGGCAGCTCCGGTTTCTCACCGGATTCCCTTTTCATTCCCGGCATCCATTCCGGGAAACCGCTGGCACCCGTCAGCTTAGCACAGGCTCTTCCACATTCGGGAATGGACTACCATGAGCACATGCAAAGCCTCTGCCGTGTCTTCGGCCTGGCCCTGCTCCTGTCCGTGTCCGGCCTGGCCGCCGGCCCGAAACACATCGTCCTGGTCAGCGGCGATGAAGAATATCGCTCTGAGCAGACACTGCCCCAGTTGGCCCGCATCCTCAGCTCGCATCACGGTTTTCGCTGCACCGTGCTCTACGCCATCGATCGCCAGGACGGCACCATCAACCCGAATCAGGTCGACAACATCCCCGGTCTCGAAGCTCTTGACCATGCCGACCTGCTGGTCCTGCTTACGCGCTTCCGCGACCTGCCGGACGACCAGATGAAGCACTTCGTGGACTATCTGGCCGCCGGCCGTCCCATCGTCGCCATGCGTACCGCGACCCACGCCTTCGCGCTCAAGACCAGCCCCACCTATGCCCGCTTCAGTTGGAACAGCAAAGAGTGGGATGGAGGTTTCGGACGCCAGATCCTTGGCGAGACCTGGATTCGCCATCACGGCCAACACGGCAAACAGAGCACTCGTGCCATCTTCGCCCAAGGCGCGGCCGGCCACCCCATCCTGCGCGGCATCCGGGATGGCGAAATCTGGAGTCCTACCGACGTCTACGCCGTCCGCCTTCCGCTTCCAGGCGATAGCCGCCCGCTCCTGTTGGGCCAGGTGCTCACCGGGATGCAGCCCGCCGACCCGCCCGTTCAGGGATCGCAGAATACGCCCATGATGCCGGTTGCCTGGACCAAGACCTACACTGGCGCCCGCGGGAAGCGCGGCCGTGTCTTCACCACCACCATGGGTACGGCCGAGGATCTTCTCAACGCCGGCATGCGGCGGATGCTGGTCAATGCCTGCTACTGGGCGACGGGGATAGAAAACAGGATCCGCCCTGACACGAATGTGGACCTGGTGGGCGACTACCAGCCCCTGAAGTTTGGCTTCGGCGGCTTTGCCAAGGGCGAGCGGCCGCCCCGCTGAAAGGGCCCGCCGTCAGGCGACCGCTTCCTTGGACTCCCGCGTCCGGTACACGCTGACTACGGGACAGGGCGCGCGGTGGACAATCTCGAAGGCGTGCGGCGTCTTGTCCTCGCTATTGGCGTCCCAGTGGCTGCGTCCGATCACCAGCAGATCGGCCTTCTGGCGGCACACGAACTGCATCAGGCTCCTGGTCACGTCGCCCGATTCCAGATGATATTCGGCCTCTGCGCCGGTCACCTGGCGCGCACGCACGAACTGCTCCTCGATATTGGGGTGAACACGCAATCCGGTCATTCCCGCGGAGCACTGCATCTCCGATTCCGCGATCACATGCACCAGGACCAGATGGCCGCCCAGCTTATGGCTCAGGAACCGTGCGGTGTTCAAAATCTCCGGATTGGATTTGTCCAGTTCGCGGTCGCGATGGAAATCGAGCGCGCAGACAATGCGCGGGTCGAGCGGAACGCCCTCTCGTACGGAGTGCTCCGTGGTCCACACCGCCGCCGAAACTCGCTCCATCAGTTTCGCTGCCAGCGACTCGGACACCATCGTGCGCAACGCCCCATGATGATGCTCCGGAACCATGATCAGGTCAAAGTTCCCCGCCCTGGTGTACGCAACAATCTGCTCCAACGGGTTCCCACTCAGCATCACCCGGCGGGGCGGATCTTCCGGGAAAAGCTTCTGGACATAGTTGAGGAAACACTGGCGGCGCTGCGCCATCCTGTCGTCCAGAATCTCCTGAAGCGGCCGGACGTTCAGCTCGAATGAACTGTAGCGGAAGCTGACAGGATCCGCCACATGCAGGACGGTCAGTTCGGCCCCCAGCCGAATGGCCACATCCCGCGCGAAAGGCGCAGCCTCCGTGCACTGCGTGGAGAAATCCACCGGAAACAGGATCCGCCGGATGTCTGGCATCTCCGACTCCTTTCTAATATAAATCCTGATCGCAATTCCCATACCGCCACCGCGCCCTGCGGTAGCCTCATGAAATCAATAACTTCGAGTAGAGACTCCCCTAGGATGCCACATTTCGCCTGAGGTCAAAACACGCAGCACGAACTCAATAGGGCCAAATCACGCAGCCTGACCGATGCTTTCCTCCTTGAATGTAGATTACTACATAGGTATACTTCTACCATGGACCCCGGACAGCAGGAGGCATCACCTTGAAAAAACTGCAATTCCGCGCTCTCTATCACGAATTCCTTTTCCGGATCGTCGATCTGGAACTCCTCTCGGCTCATGCGGAGGGCGATAGCCGTACCGTGCTGGGCCAGTTCGCCTCCCTGCTCGTCTTCTGCAGCGTGATCCTCGCGTTGTATGCCGGGTTGTGGGCCGCGCATGTCAAGGATAGCCGCCTGCCCCCTCTGATGCATGTGATCAGCGGCTGGACCATGCAGCACTTCCTGATCGCAACCACCATGCTGGTGGTCGGTCTGTTCGCGGTGCTGAGCTGGGAATCCACATTCCCGGATCGCCGTGACATCCTGGTGCTCGGCCCGCTCCCTGTGCCGGCCCGCTCCCTGTTCCTGGCGAAAGTAGCGGCTGTGGCCAGCGCACTGGGCCTCACCATCGCCGCGCTTCACGTGGCGGCAGGCATCCTCTGGCCCCTCGCGCTCGCGCAGTTCGACCCCGCGCCTGCTCCTGCCCTCATTTTCGACCCACCCCTCCCGCCGGTGAAAGCCGCCGATTTCCCCTCCGTCATGGATCGCGATATCGCGCCGATGCTGCGCCGGCTCGACCTTGCTGCCGCCGACGGCGGCGCGGGCATCGTCATCGGCGTCTCCGAGCACGGCGTGCGCCGCATCCTGACCTACGGGACCGCCAGGCCGGATTCCCTCTTCGAGATCGGCTCCATTACCAAAACGTTCACGGGACTGCTGTTGGCGCAAATGGCCGTACAAGGGAAACTGGACCTTCGGGATCCCGTCCGCGATCTTCTACCCCCAGGCGCCGCGCCCGCTCCCACGGGGCTGGAAATCACCCTGCTCGATCTGGCCACGCACCATTCCGGCCTGCCGCTCACGCCCGACAATCCGGGCCCAGGCAGCCTGCGCGAGAAGTGCACCAACTATCACGCCCCCGACCTTTACGATTTCATCCAGCGGCACGGCCTCGGAAAACCGAACAACACGAAATTCCTGTACAGCAATCTCGGATTCACCATACTGGGGGCCGCGCTGGCCAATCGCGCGCAAGCCGGCTATCCCGAACTTCTACAACGCGAGATCACCGGTCCCCTGGGGATGAAGGATACGGTGATCACGCTTTCGCCCGAGCAGCGCAGCCGATTCCTGCAGGGCTACGACAGCCAAAGGCTTCCAACTCCCCCTTGGGATCTGGACGCGTTCGCGAGCGCTGGCGGCCTCCGCTCCACAGCCGGCGACATGCTCACTTATCTGGAAGCTCAACTGCATCCCGAAAAAACGCCGCTCTCCCCCGCCCTGATTCAGTCGCAGCAGATCCGAGCCTACGTCGCCGGAAACGTGCGCATAGCCGTTGCCTGGGTCTACAACGCCGATACCGGCGTCTACGGCCACAATGGCGCTACCGGCGGATTCAGCAGCTATGCCTGCTTCAACCCGCGGCGCGACTTCGCCGCTGCGGTTTTCCTGAATGCCGCTCCGGTCAGCTTTCCCTTTATCGAGTTCCTGGGCGAGCACGTGCGCCAACGCCTCTCCGGCGAAGCGGCTCTGTCGCTCGCGCCCGTCTCGGTCCCCGCTGCCGGTCCGATCCGCTCTTTTTTCGCTTACTGGATCGCGATGATCGTGGCCGGTACTTTTATCTTCTGCTGTGTGCTCGCGCTACAGGGCTTCGCGGCAGTATTCCTTCCCCGCGGATGGTTCCTGCGTGCTTCTGCGTTCCTGCAGCTTGCGCTCTTCTGCCTGTTCGTCAGCGGCTATTTCCTGCAGCGCTCGCCCGTTACGGTCTTGGTGGCCGGCCCGCGCCAATCCTGGATCTCCTGGATCCCCTCGTATTGGTTCGTCGGCCTGTATCAGCAGTTGAGCGGCTCGCTGCATCCCGCGTTGGCGCCATTCGCACACCGCGCGTGGATTGGTCTGATCGCCGCAATTGCCGCTACCGCCGTGGCCTACGCAGCTTCGTACCTCCGGACTCTCCGCAAAATCGTCGAAGAGCCCGACGTGCCTCCCGGCTTCCAGAACGCCTGGCTGCCGCGCTTCGGCGGATCGCTCGAAACCGCCATCGCCCACTTCAGCCTTCGAAGCCTGCTCCGCAGCCGGCAGCATCGCATGATCTTCGCCTTCTACCTGGGTGTCGGCCTGGCTTTCGCGATCCTGTTTCTGAATGTGCCCCGGGAGATCTCGGGACCGTCCGATATCGACCCATGGCATCAGCCGTCGGTGCCGCTGCTTGCTTCCACCATTGCGATGATGGGCTTCTGGGTCGTGGGCGCGCGCGTGGTCTTCTCCCTGCCGCTCGATCTGCGCGCCAACTGGATCTTCCGCGCTATGCCGTTCCGCGCCGGGCGGCAATGCCTTCGCGCCAGCCGCCGCGCGCTGTTCGCGGTCTCCGTCGTGCCCGCGTGGGCCCTCTCCGCCGTGCTTCTTTTCACTCTCTGGCCCTGGCAGCCGGCCGCCTTGCATCTCGCCGGTCTCGCCTGCCTCGGCATCTTCCTGGCTGAGTTTTCCTGGAGCGGCGTCCAGAAAATCCCCTTTACCTGCTCCTATCTACCGGGAAGATCGCATCTCCACATCACGTTCCTGTTTTGGATCTACCTGCTCCTGACCGGAATCGTCGGAGCGGCCATAGGAGAACTCCGCGCCCTCGAACATCCCCCGACCATCGCCGCCCTGCTGGTCGTCCTCGCAGCCGTCGCGCTGTTCTCCGTCCTGAGCAACAACCGGCAGCCCCAAGCCGAGATTCGCTTCGAAGAAGAGCCCCCCGACAAACTCCTGACCCTGGATCTCTCCTAGCGCCACCGTAGCGCACGATTCATCGTGCCGCGTCGACACTCCTGTCGACGACTGGACTTTGGCCTTTGACTAGATAAAAAACATTTGGCGGGTTTTGCGTTGCATTTATTCCTATTGCCTGATATCTAGTTATTTTACTAGATAAGGAGTACCATGGGTTTCCCCACCAAAGTCCAGCTCATCAAACGCAAAGCCAGCGAACAGTGGTACATCAACTTCCCCTCTGCCCTCGCTCAGGCCATGGAGTTCTCTCGCGGCGAAACCGTCGAGTGGTCCCTCGAAGACAAGAGCCTGCTCGCTCTCCACCGCCTTCACACCCCACCCTCCCTGCTAAAAAAAACTCTTCCGGCATCTTCCCCGCCTTCCTCCAACTCTGGCGACAGTGCTCCCCCACCTTCTCCCAACAGCGCCTCGCCGACCGCGCGCAAGCCCTCTCGTTGAGCACCCTGCTCTGCCTCGGCCGTCACACCCTAACCGGATGGCTGACTACCTCGGGCCAGCAGTTCGCCGACTGGACCGCCGCCTATCGCCTCTTCTCCGCAGACCGCTTGCCCATTCCGGAAATCTTCTCCGTCATTCGCCGCAACGTGTTGGCCCAGTTGCCCGCCTCGGCCCACCTCGCCGTCGCCTTGGACGACACCTTGCTCCGCAAAAGGGGCACGCATATACCGGGCGTCGCCTGGCGCCGTGATCCGCTCGGTCCGCCCTTCCAAACCAACTTCGTGCGTGCCCAACGGGTCTTGCCGTTCTCCGCCGCTCTGCCCTTGTCCCCCAACGCTTACCGCATGGTGCCGATCGGCTTCCATCACGCACCGACTCCCCCTAAGCCCTCACGCAAAGCTTCTGACCAGCAACGGCAACACTACCGTCAGCAAGCTCGTCGGATGCGTCTGTCGTTGCAAGCGGCCCATCAAATCGCGGCTCTGCGCCAGGCTCTGGATGCCGAACCGGACGGCGCCCAGCGTCCCCTCCGCCTGTTCGTCGATGGCGGCTACACCAATGCCACCGTTTTGAAGAAGCTTCCCGCGCGCACCACCCTGATCGGCCGGATTCGCAAAGACGCCAAACTTTACACCTTGCCCCCACCCTCGCCCACACCGCAGCGCGGCCGCCCCCGCCGTTACGGCGCCCCCGCACCCACCCCGGAGCAGGTCCGTACCAACGATGCCATGCCCTGGCGCTCACTGGAAATCTCGATCAACGGCGTGGCTCATTCCCTGCGCGTCAAGGGCGTGCCCGATCTTCTCCGGCGCACCGCCGGCTTGCAGCACACCCTGCAATTGGTGGTGATCGCTCCGCTCGGCTACCGGCTCCGCAAGGGCTCCCGGTTGCTGTACAAACGGCCCGCGTTTCTCATTTGTACCGACCCGCAGTTGGATCTGCACTCTCTGGTGCAGGGCTATATCCAGCGCTGGGATATCGAAGTCAACTTCCGGGAGGAGAAAACTCTGCTCGGAGTGGGGCAGGCACAGGTGCGCCACAAACAGTCGGTGGAAGACGTGCCGGCCCTGCAAGTGGCCTCCTACGCTTTGCTGCTCTTGGCCACGCGGCAGGCCTTCCCGCAATCCGCCTCGCCCGGTCTGCTGCCCCGGCCCAAGTGGGCCAACGCCGCGTCCAACGTCCGGTTTTCCACCGCCCGAGCCATCCATCAACTGCGCGCCGAAGTTTGGGGCCACGCTTTGGGCCTGCGGAATTTCTCCGGCTTCGCAGATCACTTGGCCGCCCACACGAAGCCGCAGGAATTTCCTTCGGACCCCAGTTCCGCCTTATTCTATGCCACGAATTGAGAACCGAAAGGGCCAAAGTCCAGACGTCGCCACGAGTGGCGACGCCTTCGCCTTTCGCTACTCACTCCGCAACAGCCGGCTGCAGTCCTCGCGCGCGGCGCGCACCGCCGGCACCACCGTCGCGGCCACCGCGATCACCGCAAGCATGCCAACCACAGCAGCATACGCCTCCACCCGGGCCGGCGTGATGCCGAACAGCATGGCTCGCGTGAACCTGGCGCCCCACAGGGACAACAGACAGCCGGCCCCGCAACCAATCGCAAGGGCCGGCAGGCTCTGGCGATATACCAGCCGGCGGATGTTCGAAGGTGTGGCCCCGAGCGCGGCCCGTATGCCGAACTCGGCCCGGCGCTGCTCCACGAAATAGGCCAGCACGCCATAGATGCCGGCGGCCGCCAGGCAGATCGCCAGGCCTCCAAGGACCAGGAAGATCACGGCAAACGCGCGTTCCCGCGCCACCGAATCCGCGATCTGCGACCGGAACGTCGTGACCCGGAAGCTCAGGTCCGGGTAGTCGTGGCTGAGAAGTCTGACCGTGGGCGAAACAGCCGCCTCGGCGCCGCTCCGGACATGCAGGGCAATCTCGACCGCAGCGGGAGGCTCCAGGCTTTGAGCGAAGACGGCGTATACCGTCGGCGGAGGAGCCGCCCGCATGCTCCGGTACCTGGCGTCCTCCACAATTCCCACGATCTCGGCGACGCGGCGGTCGCGACCGGCCAGAGAGATTCTACGCCCGATCGCTTCGGCGCTGCCAAACGCCATCCGGGCGAATCTTGCATTGACCACGGCCACGAACGGCGCGCTCTTTGAGTCGGCCGCGCGGAACGTCCGGCCAGCCAGCAGCCGCGTTCCGAAGGTTCGGAAGAAATCGGGCGTGACCGCATTGTAGTGGCCGTGGACCAGCTTCCATCCCTCCGCAGTTTCCGCGCGCATGTCGAACTGCCACGTCCTGCCCGAAATCGGCGTTACGTAGCACATGCTGGCGGAATCGACGAACGGCAGAGCCCCCATCCGGTCCAGCAACTGCCGATAAAACAGCGGACGCGCCTCCTCGGGAAGGTGGGCCCGGCGCAGGTCGATGGAAGCAATCACCACGTTGTCGCTTTGGAATCCCATGCGGACCGTCAGCAGGTTGCGAAGGGTCGTGCCGAACAGGACGGCGCCGGTCATGAGGACCACCGTGATGGCGATCTGCGCCGTCAGCAGGAACCGGCGCAGGCGCATCACGGAGACGGTCTTGGTAGCAGTCCCGCTCTTGAACGCATCCGCGGGCGCGATGTGCGCCGCCCGCAAGGCCGGTGCGAACCCGAACAGGATGGCGCATATCGTACCGGCGGCGCAGGCAAAGCCGAATACCGTCCAATCAAGCGACAGGTCCAGTGCCAACGGCTCCCGCGGGCCGGCGGCCACACGAACCAGCAATGCCACCACCGAACGGGAAAGCAGGACTCCCGCGCAGGCGCCGGCGAAAGCCAAGGCCAGGCTCTCCAGCGCGAGTTGCCGCAGGATGCGGCCCCGTGAGGCTCCCAGCGCGATGCGGACCGCAATCTCCTTCTGGCGCGCGGTGGCGCGTGCCAGCAAAAGGTTAGCCACCGTGAAGGACGCGAGCAGAAGCAGGAGGATCACCACCGCGGAAAGAATCGTCAACGGCTGCTTCAACTCGCTGCGCACATACGAAACACCCGATGCTGCGGGCTGGAGCACAAAACGTTGCGCGATGTACTGCGAGTGCGCCTTGGCCGGCAGTTCCTCGGGAAGGGTAGCCCGCATCGCAATGGGCGAGAGAGCAGCCAGCCGGCTCTGCGCCTCGTCCATCGTGATCCCCGGGCGCAGCCGCCCAAACCCCATCAGCCAGTAATGAAGGGAATTTCGAAACGCGGAATCCTTTCCGCGCAGGTAGGGTTCGGCCGCAAGCGGGATATAGACATCGGCCGTGCGTCCCACTGTCAGGCCGAAGAACCGGGGTGGCGTCACTCCAATGATTGTGAACGGCTTTCCTTCGATGGTCAGACTGCGCCCGATGACCGCCGGATCCCCGGCGAACGCGCGGCTCCACAATGGGTAGCTGATTACGGCGACCGGCGCCGCCACGGCGCCGCGTTCGTCTTCGGGGCCGAAAGTGCGGCCGGCAACGGCCTGGGTGCCCAGCGTACGGAATGTCTCGCCGGATGCGTAAGCGCCCTGCACCTCCTTGACCTCACCGTTCAACGCAACGTCAAAGGTGGCGTCGGCGTAAGCGAACGGTTGTGCCAGCACGTTCTGGTGATCGAGCAGCTCTTTCCAGAGCTTGCAGGTGAGCGGTTCATCGCCTTCGAGGTATCCCCACGACATGAAATTGCCGACCCGCAGGTTCACCAGCCCTGCGGGGTCCTTCACCGGGAGCGCTCGCAGCACCAGAGCGTGCGCAATGCTGAAAATCGCCGTGTTGGCGCCAATCCCGAGCGCCAGCAGAAGGACGATCAGGATATTGACCGTGCGGTGGCTCCGCAGCACGCGCGCCGTATAGCGCGCATCCTGCGCCAGCGTATCGAGGCCTCGCAGGATCGCAAAACCGCGCATGCACTTCCCCCTTCCTTCAAAAGACCATCGACTCCACGTACTGATCCTGAAATACCGGGTCCGAGCCCAGCGGCACGTGCTCGATCCGGCCGCGCAGATCCGCGTAGTCACTTTCTTGAAACAGGGCCAGCTTGGCCCCCAGCAGCGCCGTGTTCCCTGCCGCCTCGATCTTCTCCTGAGGTAGTTCGATCAGTCCGATCCGCCGCGCGCTGGTCCGGTTCAAATAGTTTCCGAAGGCCCCCGCCAGGTAGAGGCGGCGCAGGTCCCCGGGCTCGGCGCCCCAGCGCGCCAGCACGATCCGCAGCCCCGCCGCGGTAGCCGCCTTGGCCAGTTGCAGCTCACGGATGTCCCGCTGCGTCAGTTCGACCGGAGGCTGCACCGGTAGCTTGCCGTTTCCTCCCGCCAGCCTGCCGCTGGACTGGATCCAGCCCAGGTCCAGCGCTGCCGCCATCGCATCCACCAGCCCGCTTCCGCAGATACCCCGCGGCGGCACATTGCCAAGTACGCGGCACACCATGGCGCCGTCCATCGCGTCTACCTCGGCGATCGCCCCGGTGGCGGCCCGCATCCCACAAGAGATCCGGCCGCCCTCGAAGGCCGGTCCGGCCGCGGTCGAAGCACAGAGCAGACGCTGGCGGTTGCCGACGACAATCTCGCCGTTCGTACCCAGGTCCATCAGCGCCGCCAGGTCGTCGCTCTCAGCCATGCGCGTCGCCAGGATACCGGCCAGGATGTCGCTTCCCACAAAACCGCCCAGGCAAGGCAGGAAGCGCACTTCCGGATTGCCTGCCAGATCCCAGCCGAGTTCGTCCGCGCCAAAAACCTCCAGGCCATCGCGCACCGGCTCGAACGGGCAATGCGAGAGCGGCTCCACATCGATCCCGCAGAACAGGTGGTGCATCACCGTATTGCCCACGATGGCGACCGTCCGCACCGGCGCCGCTCCGGCCAGATCTGCCGCCAGCGCCCCGATCTCTTCCCGGATCAGGTCCCGCAGCTTTCCGAGCCCGTCTGCTGTCCCGGCGAACTCCACCCGGCTCATCACGTCGCTGCCGTGCGCCACCTGCGGATTCAGAGCCGTTCGCACCCCGAGTACCTGTCCGGTTGTCAGATCGACCAGTTGCGCCACCAGCGTGGTGGTGCCCAGGTCCACAGCGAGCCCCCGGCCTTCGCGCGGTGTAAAAGTGAACGAGGAATCATCGGCCAGAATCGCCGCCTGCCACTGCGCGATTTCGAGCGTCAGGTTGTCTTCCGCCCGGCCGTGGCAGGCGAGGCGCCATCCGTCGGCGATCTGCCCGGCCGGCAGCAGGCGCTCTTCCTCCGGCGTAGCTGCCAGCCGGCCTTCCAGCACCCGCACCTTGCAGCGCCGGCACCGGCCGTGCCCGCCGCAGGGAAACTCCACACCGTAGGGGAACAGGATGTCTGCGAGCGCCGTGCCGCGCTCTACCAGAAAAGACTTCCCGAGGGGCTCCAGCGTGATGCGGACTGGAGCGTTCACGCCGCCCCGCAGTCCGTCCCGTGCGTCAGCGCATACGCGCACAGCGCGCGGAGATTCTCTTCCGGCGTATCCCGCACCACTTCACACCCCGCGCTTACCACGTAGCGGGCGCCGGCTTGCCGGTGGCACTCTGCCACCGCCTCCCGCACCGTCTCCGGCGATCCATTGCGGAGCACGCCCACCGGCTCCAAGTTGCCCAGCAGCACCTGCTGCGGACCCATGGCGGCGCGAGCCTCCGCAAGCGGCGTCAGGTAGTCCAGGTCCACGATCTCGCAGCCCAGCCGGCCCATTCCCGCGACCAGCCGCCTGGTCTTGCCGCAGATGTGCAGCCGCACCTTCGCGCCCAGCGCGTGCAGGCAATCCACCAGCTTCTTCTCGTAAGGCCAGACGAACTCCTCGTAGAAGGCTGGCCCGACCAGAGAAGCGGCCGCGTCGCCCACGCCGATCAGGTCCGCACCTGCCTCCATCTGCGCCCGCGCGAAGCGCAGCTCCATGTCCACCACGAACTCGAACAGGTCGCGCACGAACCCCGGATCGTCGAAGAAATCCAGCATCAGTGTGTTGATGCCGCGCAGGTCCGCCGCCTCGGCGCAAGGGCCTTCGATCCAGCCCTCCACCAGCAGGTCCCGCCCCACGCGTTCGGCCAGCAAAGCAGCCCCTTGTACCCGGTCATGCATTCTGCCGCCGCCCAAGGGGTCCGGAGCCTTCAGACGTGCCAGGGTACTTTTGTCGTGCAGCAGAGCATACTGTTCGTTGACGGTCGGTGGCTGATCATCGAACCATTCCACCGCGGCCCCCAGGTCGGCCGGCTCGCGCGCCGGGTCGGAGATGCAGGAGACAAAATCGAATCCGAATTGCTCCGCCGTGCGGATCTGCGCCTCCGCCAGCACCCGGTAGTCGCTGACGTACTCCCGGTAGCGAACGCCGATTTGCCGGGCCGCGAACATCATCGTGATCGGCATCAGCGGCAGGTGGTCCACCGGCTGGCCATCGATCATCGCCAGGATGCGCTCTCGTCCGGTCACGCGGCCAGCTCCGTTCCGATAATGCCGTCGTCGTAACGCGCCACCACGCGATGGCCGGGTTCTACCACCAGATAGCGCTTCGGATCCCAGTCACCGTTCACCAGCCCTTCAATGAGCGACATGTCCCCGCGGATTTTCTCGAAGTTCCAGCCGCGCTTGCGGGCCGCTTCCAGAGTGCACCGCTCGAAATGATCGTCCGGCTCCACGCCCATCTCGATGAACGTGTATTGGCTATAGGAGACCGTATAGTTTCCTAACTCCTCGGCCAGGAAATCGGCGTTCTCCTCGCCGTACTTCGCCACCAGTTCCGCGCGGCTCATGCCGTAGCCGTACTTTTCCAGAGCCAGTTGGCTCATCTCCGTGCCTTCGCCCCGCTCAATCCACCCGGTGGTTTTGAAATACACGCCCGGATGCCCGGTGAAATACTCCAGGTAGCGATCCTTGTCCCCGAGAAACAGGGTGATGCAATCGTGAGCGCGTGGCAGCACTACCGGGATGGTGCGGGCCGTCAATCCGGCCAGGCCGTTGCCGCACAGACCATAGCCCAGCAGCACGCCGTTATAGACGTCGGGATTCGCCTGGTCTACCCTGGCTTGAATCTCCGGCAACATGGCTGCCGCTCCGCGATCGTGCAGTCCTTTGGGCAGAAACTCAAAATCCACCTGGTGCCGCGACCGCGCGATGGCAGCGCACATTTCGCGATATAACACATCGCAACTGATCAGCTTGAGACGCATGCGGGAATCCTCTGCTTCACGGCGCGAATAAAAGCCGGCGTGGTGCCGCAGCATCCGCCGATGAAACGCGCGCCCGCGGCAATCAACTCGGGCGCATGAGAGGCGAACTCCTCGGGTGTGGTGCGATAGACCGGGCGGCCTTCTACCAGTTCCGGCAGCCCGGCATTGGGTTTGATCCAGATGGGCAGGGGGGTTGCCTGGTTCAAACGGCGGCAGATCTCCACGTAAGCTGCGATGCCGTTCCCGCAATTGGCCCCGATCGCGGAGGCGCCGGCATCGGTCAACTCACGCGCGGCCTGCTCCGGCGTCACACCCATCATGGTCCGGTCGCGCTTGCGGCCGCTGTCGAAAACCAGAGAAACCACCACCGGGCAGGAAGCCGCTTCGTGGGCAGCGGCCAAAGCGATCTTGGCCTCGTCCAGGTCCGCGAAAGTTTCGAGCAGCAGGGCGTCGGCGCCCGCCCGTACCAGCGCCTCCGCCTGTTCCCGGAAAGCGGCGCGCAGTTGGCCCGGCTCGACCTCGCCGGCCGCCAGCATCTTGCCGCTCGGCCCCATCGAGGCAAACACCAGGGCGCGGCCTTCCGCCGCCCGCCGCGAAATCTCCACCCCGGCACGGTTGACGTCGGCCACGCGGGCATCCGGCCCGGGCAGACTGATGCAATTGGCCCGAAACGTGTTGGTCAGCAGGATTTGGCTGCCGGCCTCCACGTAGGCGCGAGCCACTTCTTCCACCTTCTCCGGGTGGCTAAGATTCCAGGGATCCGGGCATTCGCCGGGTGCGAGGCCCATGGCCTGCAGTTGGGTTCCCCACGCGCCGTCGGCCACTACGGGCCCGCTGGCGAGCAGGCGTTGGAGCAAGTGCATTTCCCGTCAGAGACGAAGATCCGCCTCGTACTTCTCGCCGGAGCGCATCATTTCCTCCCAGGAGACCGCTGTTTCCCGATACGCCCCCATGCGTCCCAGTATAGCCGTCAGATTGCTCTCCGCGCTAACCGTGACGTTGTTCAGGTACTTGCCGGTCTTGACGCTCTCCACGAAGTTCTTGACGTTGGTGACCGCCCCGCCGGTAAAGGTGTCGTCTTTTTCTACACCATCCCACTTGGTGTCACCCGTCATCCGGAGCGAGCCTCCGTAATGCGCATCCATCGTGCCGCCGGTTCCATAGATCCGGATGCACATATCGTGAAAGCCCTTCACGAACTGGTTGGAGCTGAAGTCCACGTGCACCTGGTTGGGATACCAGTAGCTGACGATAAAATGATCCCAGGCGTCGCCAATATCCACGCGCGCTTTCCGCCCGCCGGTCCCAACCGCCTTCACCGGATGCCCCTGCAGGTACCAATTCGCCACATCCAGTACATGGATGTGCTGCTCGACGATGATATCGCCCGACAGCTTCTGATCGAACACCCAGTTCCGCAAGCGCGACTCCGCCGCAGATAATCCATTGCAATTCTGTGGTTTCAGTCTACCGGTGTGGTAGTAAACGTGGCCCATCACCGGGGTGCCGATCTGCCCTTCATGGACGCGCCGCGCCGACTCCTGAAAAACCGGCCGCGAGCGGGTCTGAAAATCCACCAGGAAAGTAACCTTGCCGGCCGCCTTCTTGCCGGTATCGAGGATGCTCCGGCAGCCGGGCACGTCCACCGCGACCGGCTTGGCCAGGTAGATGTGCTTTCCGGCTTCGAGGGCCGCTGCCGCCTGCTCCGGATGGAAGTACGGCGGGCTCTCGATCGCGACCGCATCGACGTGGGACGCCAGCAGTTCCCGATAGCCCTGTAACCCGCGATAGCACCGGCTCGCATCCACCTGGAACTTTTTGGCCGAGGCTTCCAGGCGGTCGGCGAAGGGGTCAGCCACCGCGACCACCCTGGTTCCGGTGTACTCCACGAAATGGCCGCCGATCCAATTACCGCGCCCGCCGCAACCGATGATGCCCAGTTCCAGGGCAGAGTTCGCTGCGGAGCCGAATACCGTCTCCGGTCTGAGCAACAGAAGGCCGCCGGTACCCAGAAACTGCCGGCGCCGGGTCGTCTCAGGCATAAAAAGAGCCTCCGCTCGCATTCTATGCGAAAACGGATATTCAGGCTAATTTATATTCATCGAGAGCGCTTGACGGCGCCTGGGGAAATCCCCAGGTGGCGTTTGAAAGCCCGGTGGAAAGCCGCTTCCGATTCATATCCAAAGGAGTTGGCCACTTCGGCAACCGTCTGGCCGGTCTCCGCCAGCCGCGACCGGGCGGCGTTCATGCGCCATCGCGTCACGTAATGCATGGGAGACTCGCCAACCAGCTCCGTAAAGCGTCCGGCGAACGCCGACCGCGACATGGCGGCCTCGGCGGCCAGCGATTCGAGCGTCCAGGAACGGGCCGGTTGGCGGTGAATCTTCCCGATCACCGGCCCGATCTGAGGGTTATGCAGGGCGCGCAGCCAGCCGGCCTGGGCGGAAGCGGAATTTGTGAGCCAGAACCGGATCGCATGGATCACCAGGATGTCGGCCAGCCGCGTGATCATCGTCTCGCCGCCGGGGCTCATTTCCCTGGCCTCCGCCGTGATCATCCGCAGCGTGCTTTGGATCCACTCGGCCTGGGGCGCCGCCCACGTATCCACGTTGATGACTTTCGGCAGGACCGCCACGAGCTGCCGCGCCGCCGGATCCTCGAACTGGAAGAGGCCGCAGATCATGCCGGCTCGCTCGCCACCGCCGCCGAGCCGCAGGATTTCATAACGTTCGCTGACCGCTTCGCGGGGAATTTCGAACAGCTTCGAGGCCGCTAATCCGGGCGCGCTGGCTACGACGTGTCCCTGGCCGTGAGGGACCAGCGTCAAATCGCCGGGCTGCAACGGGCAGGGCGGCGTACCTTCCACTTCGAGGACACAGCGGCCGCTCGTCACAATGTGGAGCATCAGGGAGTTCTCGATGGACGGAATCGCCAGCGCCCACGGAGCGCTGAATTCCGAGCGGCAGTAGAACGTGCCGCTCATCCGCAGAAAATGAAGGGCCTCCCCGATGGAGTCGGAAACTGCGGGCAGGGCAACGTCCATGCGCCGAGTATAGCTCTTCTTCCACTGTTCCGGATGAACGAGCAAGAAATTGCTACGAATAAGCATTGATCAGCCATTGAGGCCAGAGCATATTTGGACAGGAGGGTAAATATGACGCTGGTGATTAGTGGGACCGGAAAAACCGGCCGGAGGGTGGTGGAACGCTTACGAGATCGGCAGATGCCGATTCGGGCGGCTTCACGGTCGGCGCAGCCGGCCTTTGACTGGGAAGACCGCCAGACGTGGGCGCCGGTATTGGAGGGTGTGACGCAAGCCTATGTGGCTTACCAGCCGGACTTGTGCGTTCCTGGCGCCTTGGAGACCGTTCGATCGTTTTTCGCCCAGGCGGTGGATGCCGGGGTCCGGAAACTGGTTCTTCTCTCGGGCCGCGGGGAGACTGGAGCCGAGCAGGCCGAAGATGCATTGAAGGCATGCGGCGCAGACTGGACGATCCTGCGCTGCAGCTTCTTTTGCCAGAATTTCAGTGAGAGTTTTTTTCTCGAACCGATTCTTGCCGGTGAGGTAGCGCTGCCTCTGGGGGCGGTGGCAGAGCCTTTTATCGATGCCGAGGACATCGCCGACGTGGCAGCCGCCGCGCTCACCGACCAGCGCCATGTTGGGCAACTCTATGAACTCACTGGACCAAGGGCGCTCACCTTTGCCTGCGCGATCGGAGAAATTGCCCAGGCCACCGGGAGAGATATCCGTTATCTGACGATCTCGCCCGAGCAATATCGCGCCGAACTGGCGGAAGCACAGGTGCCGGAGCAGGTGATCGACCTGGTGCTATACCTGTTCGGCACGGTACTGGACGGGCGGAACACGCCGGTAGGCGACGGGGTAGAGCGTGCTCTCGGCCGCCGGCCGCGCGACTTCTCGGAGTACGTGCGCCACGCCACCGTCAGCGGCGTTTGGGAGGTTCCGAGGTAAATGGCCGCCTGCTATCCTGTCAGAACACGCCGGCAGACAACGCCGGAAGAAATCCATCTAGAGGGCGATTGTTCCATGTCGAAACATGAAGAAGCCGATCTGATATTGAAACTCTACGACTTACGCCGGGAAGCCACCATGCGCATCGCGCGCAACTGGTACTTTTTGGAATTCACTCCCGAAACCCGCTCCGACGTCGAAGATGCTTTATTCAGCGAGCACAGCGGCCATCTCCGGATGGTCTGGTCTTACTGGGAGATGGCTGCAGCTCTGGTAAACCACGGAGCCATCAGCCGCGAACTGTTCACCGACACCAACGGCGAGCATCTAGGCGTCTTCGCGAAGATGGAGCCGCTGCTGGGTGAGATGCGCGCCGCCTTCGGGCCTCAGTTTATGTCCAATCTGGAAAGGCTGATCGAGGCGACGCCCAACGGGCGGGAGCGGCTCGCTGAGTTTCGCCAGCGCACGAAGGCCATTCGCGCCGAAGTCGCCGCCCGCCAGAGCCGCGCTGCGGCAGGGCAGAGTTAAACCACAATCGCAGCGAATGCCAAGGCACCGCGGAAGGCGGTGCTTTTTTTCGTTTTTGACAAACTGAACTAAACCGTTTAGTATTGGAACAGAGGGGGCTTTTCGCGCATGATCCAGGTTTCCAACCTCGTCAAGCAGTTCGGAGAGCTTACCGTCGTCGATCACATTTCGTTTCAAGTGGGTCGCGGCGAAATTTTTGCATTTCTCGGCCCTAACGGGGCCGGCAAGACCACAACCATCCGGATGCTCACCACGCTGTTGCGTCCTACTGCCGGGCTGTTGAAAATCGATGAACTGGATCCCGCCGGCGACCCGCACGAGGTCCGCAAGCGCTTTGGCATCGTTTTTCAGGATCCCAGCCTGGATGGGGATATGACCGCCTGGGAGAATATGGAGCTGCACGGCGTCTTTTACCACGTTCCGCGCAAGGTCCGAGCCGGCCGCATCGAGGCTCTTCTGCGCCAGTTCGAGCTCTGGGAACGCCGCAACGATCAGGTCAAGCTGTTTTCCGGCGGGATGAAGCGCCGTCTGGAGATCGCCCGCGCGCTGCTGCACACCCCTCGCGTGCTGTTTCTCGATGAACCCACGCTCGGTCTGGATCCCCAGACGCGCAACCAGCTCTGGACCCACGTCAGGCAGTTGAACCAGAGCGACGGAGTCACCGTTTTCTTCACCACTCACTACATGGACGAGGCCGACCGGGTAGCGCAGCGCATCGCCGTCATCGATCACGGCAAAATCGTGGCCCAGGGAACTCCGCAGGAACTCAAGCAACAGACCGGCAGGGAGACGCTCGAAGAGGCTTTTCTGGCTCTGACCGGCTCGACGATCCGGGATGAATCCGCCACCTCCGCGGACCAGATGCGCCAGATGGCCAAGCTGTGGCGAGGTGGCAGATGAGCGCCATCTATGTTCTCTGGCTGCGGGAGCTGCGCCGGTATGTGCGTTCCAGGGCCCAGATTGTGGGGTCTCTGGGGCAGCCGGTGCTCTACCTGGTGGCCCTCGGTTTCGGGCTGGGGCCGGTATTTCAAAAGGCGGGACAGGGCAACTACGTGCAGTTCGTCTCTCCCGGCATTATCGCCATGACGGTGCTATTCAGCTCCATCTTTTCCGGGGTCGGTCTGCTGTGGGATCGACAGTTCGGATTTCTGAAAGAGACGCTGGTGGCTCCCGTTCCGCGGATCCAGGTCATGCTGGGGCGCACCCTGGGCGCCGCTACAGTCGCGATGTGCCAGGGACTGCTGGTAGCCATTGTCTGCTTCATCGCCGGCTTCCGCACCTCCGGCCTGCGCGCGCTTCCCGGGACGTTCCTGTTTATGGCATTGATCGCCTGTCTGTTCTCGGCTTTGGGCACGACGATCGGGTCTGTGCTAGAGAATATACAGGGCTTTCAATTGATCATGAACTTCCTGGTGATGCCGATCTTCTTTCTCTCCGGCGCGCTTTACCCGCTCAATGATCTGCCCGCTCCGCTGGCACTGATCACTCGTCTCGATCCTCTGGCTTATGGTGTCGATGGATTGCGCACCGTCAGCATCGGCGTCTCCCATTTCGGTCTCGTGATGGACGGGGCGGTGCTGGTGGCATTGGTCGGCGCGCTGCTGTGGCTGGGCAGCCATTTCTTCTCCAAGATTCAGGTATAAGAAATGGCTCGTACGAGAAGTGCAAGCGCGCACCGGAGAGTACTGGCTGCCGCGCTTGAGCTGGTGGCCGAACGAGGGATCGAGGCCACCAGCATGGATGCGGTAGCCCGCCAGTCCGGGGTCAGCAAAGCCACCATCTACAAGCACTGGACCGATAAAGACGCCCTCCTTCTCGAGATGCTCGCCACCATGCACGGTCTGCGCGACCGTCCGTCCTTCGACTCCGGCAATACCCGCGCGGACCTGATCGCCGTTCTCGCCTACCGCCCCAAGGGCGATGCCGAGATGCGAGAGCGCATCATGCCGCATTTTGCCGCCTATTCGGCGGCCAACTCGGCCTTTGGTATCGCCTGGCGCAATACGGTAATGGAGCCGCCCCGCCGCGAACTGCGGCATCTGCTGGAGCAAGGGATCGAAAAAGGAGAGCTTTCCCCGCGTCTGGATATGGACGTGTCCCTGGCGATCCTGCTCGGACCAATGCTCTACTGGTACATCTTTCTCCGCCGGACCGCAGAGGACCCGAAAAGCCTGGCCACCGCCATCGT
>CAZMRK010000368.1:0-19839 GCA_964568355.1 uncultured Solibacteraceae bacterium
CCGCCGGTCTCTACGCCTCGGATGCGATTGAGCGGGAGCGTACCCTGCCTCATCAAAAACTCGGCATCTTCTTTGGTATAAATGTCGTTCGTCACGACGCCAAGGTTCACCGCGGGCCACAGCTTGCGGATCAACTGATCGACAAGCGCGGTTTTTCCGCTCCCGACCGGTCCTGCGATTCCCACCCGGTATGCTCTCACGGGAATTTCCTCTTCAGAACAAGAAATACCGCTGCGCAAGTGGCAGCTTGTCAGCGGGTTCACAGGTTAGCAACTCACCGTCGGCGCGCACTTCGTAGGTTTCCGGATCCACATCGATTTGCGGCATTGCTGCGTTATGGATCATGTTCTTCTTGCCGATTCCGCGGCAATTCCGCACTCCGACGGCTCGCTTTCGAAACAACTTTTCAATGCCGGCGGTGATTGCGGCTTGCGAAACAAACGTCAAGGCAGTCGCCGCAGTGGCGCCTCCGAACGATCCGAACATCGGGCGGTAGAGCACGGGCTGAGGCGTGGGGATGGAGGCATTGGCGTCGCCCATTACGCTCCAGGCGATGAATCCGCCTTTCACGATGATCTCGGGCTTTACGCCGAACATCGACGGCTTCCATAACACCAGGTCCGCAAGTTTGCCCGGTTCAATCGATCCGACCTCGTCGGCGATGCCGTGTGTGATGGCTGGATTGATGGTATATTTCGCGACGTACCGCTTCACTCTGAAATTGTCGTTGCGAGCGGAGTCTTCCGGTAGCGCTCCCCTTTGGGTCTTCATCTTGTGAGCGGTTTGCCAGGTGCGCGTCACCACTTCGCCAATTCTTCCCATCGCCTGCGAGTCGCTGGAGATCATGCTGAACACTCCGAGATCGTGCAGGATGTCTTCCGCCGCGATCGTCTCCGGGCGGATACGGCTTTCGGCGAACGCCACGTCTTCTGGAACCAGAGGGTTCAGGTGATGACAAACCATCAACATATCCAGATGTTCGGCGATGGTGTTGACCGTATAGGGCCGCGTGGGATTGGTAGAAGACGGCAGAATATAGGGCAAGGCCGCGATCCGGATGATGTCGGGCGCATGCCCTCCGCCGGCGCCTTCTGTATGATAAGTATGAATGGTGCGCCCCGCAATGGCGCCGATGGTGTCCTCCACGAAACCGGCTTCGTTGATCGTGTCGGTGTGAATTGCCGTTTGCACATCCATCGCGTCCGCCACCCGAAGGCAGGTATCGATGGCGGCAGGCGTGGTTCCCCAATCTTCGTGCAGCTTCAACCCGCATGCCCCGGCGCGGACCTGTTCTTCCAGCGGGGCCAGAGTGGAAGCATTTCCTTTGCCCAGCAGGCCGACGTTCATGGGCCACGCGTCGGCTGCCTCGAGCATGCGAGCGATGTTCCACGCGCCGGGCGTGCATGTGGTGGCGTTGGTACCCGTTGCCGGCCCAGTGCCCCCACCGATCATGGTTGTGATCCCGTTGGAAAGCGCTTCGTACACTTGCTGCGGAGAGATGAAATGGATGTGGCTGTCGATCCCGCCGGCCGTCACAATCATGTTTTCGCCGGCAATGACCTCGGTTGAAGCGCCGACTACCAGGGCGGGGTCGACGCCCGCCATCGTGTCCGGATTCCCAGCCTTGCCTACTTTTACGATTCGCCCATCGCGCACGCCGATATCGGCCTTAACGATTCCCCAGTGATCGATGATCAGCGCGTTGGTGATGACCAGATCGAGAGCTCCATCGGCTCGCGTCGCACGAGAGCTTTGTCCCATGCCGTCGCGAATGACCTTTCCGCCGCCGAATGTGATCTCGTCGCCATAGACCGTGAAGTCCGTCTCAACCTCGATGATCAAGTCGGTATCGGCCAGCCTTACACGGTCTCCCTTGGTCGGACCATACAGGTCGGCATAGACGGCGCGCGGAATCGAAAGACTCATCGCTCCCCCTTGCCTTGGTGCCCCAGGACGAGGCGCTCGCCCGCAAATTCGACGAGTTCGACTTCCTTCTCCTCGCCGGGCTCAAATCTTACCGACGTCCCGGCGGGGATATTCAGCCGCATTCCGCGAGCGGTATCCCGTTCGAAGGCAAGCGCGTTGTTGACTTCGAAAAAGTGATAATGGCTGCCGATCTGAACCGGACGGTCGCCTGTATGCCGGACCACCACTCTTGCAGTGCGGCGGCCGGCGTTCGCCTGAATTGCCCCGGCTTCTGGAAAGTACTCTCCTGGCTTCATTCCATCCCTCATCGGATTGGATCGTGCACGGTCACGAGTTTGGTGCCGTCTGGAAATGTGGCTTCCACCTGCACCTCGTGAATCATCTCCGCGATCCCCGGCATCACGTCCGCCTTGGTGAGCATGGTTGTGCCGAGTGTCATGATCTCAGCCACCGATTTTCCGTCGCGGGCCCATTCCAGGATATTCGCGGTCAGAATGGCAATGGCCTCGGGGTAGTTCAACGCGAGACCGCGGGCACGGCGCTTTTGTGCAACCTCTGCGGCGACATAGACCAGCAGGCGCTCCTGCTCCCTTGGGGTGAGGTGCATTCGATCTCCTACTTGAGCTTTCTTGGAGGAACGGCTTCCTCGCCCGTAAGGAAGCGCCGGGCCGTTTTCCAGAACCGGACGAGTGTGGCCGGCACGTCGCGGGCCGTGGCGCTTAAACCTCGAACCATCACGCCATCGGAGGCCAGGGTACTCGCCCCCCATATCATAACTCCGGGGCTGGACGCTTCGCGCGCGATTTCGCTCAATTTCGCTTCGAGCGCACAAAGGTCCGCAGCCGTTCGCCCGATCTGAATGGCATAGAAACTTCCGGCGTAGTGGTAGCCGCCCAGGCGGACTTTGGAGAGCATCGGCCTGAGGCGAGGTTCGAGGAGACAACTTTCCAGTAAGAGGGGGCGGCTGGGAGAGCGCAAAGTCGCCTCTACGCGCAAGCTCTCAAATGCAAACATCTCGCCCATGGCCTGGCGCCCCGGCGCCAGGATCTCCCACCAGAAGAAGGACGCATGGTTGGCTAGGATCGCGGTTGTGCTCTGCATGTGCCTCGACCCTGCGAACGGAATGAGCGCATCGGGAAGGTATTCCAACAATCCACCTTCGGACACGGAGATCACCGTCTTCTGCTCCGAGTCAGATGCGCCCGTACGATGCCGGTAGAGTCGCGTGGCCCCGGTCGAGGTAACCTGGGCCGCCGCGCCTGTCCCGACATCGATCTGGAGCGACAGATGGTCGCCGGCCAGCACGCCTCCCGAAAGGTTGTGAAGGTGCACAAGAGAGCCCCCATTCGGCTGTGGAAAGGCGCGAACTACCTTCCAGGGCGGTTCCTGGCGGTCTATGTGCATCTGTGTTCCCCGGCCTGAGGCCTCAAAACGAAGTGCCAATCGAGCATTCAACTGATGAAGAGACGCGTCTCGAGCCAACTGTGTCGCATCGATCCGAGATCCGCTAGCGGCGTGAAGCATAACCCCTCCAGCTTTTCCGATTGAGTTACCGCGTGATGAATCGCCGGGCGAAGGTTCCAAATGATTCGACTGGCCGCCACTTGGCCGACGGGCATCAAGCGCTGGCAAGCGGAAACGAGTCCGGTGATCGACTGTTGCAGATATGCCAGCGCGACCGATGGCTCCGAGATTCCGAGAACCGATCCGGCGGCGCCAAATGCGATTGGATAATACAGTCCGGAGGGTATCCTGGCGCCCGAAACGGCATTGAACAATTCGGCGAATCTACGGCCCATCTTCAAGGCCGCTTCGCGCGATTCGCGAGAGGACCGTCGGGCCGCGAATTCAAGGCTCAAAGCGGCAGGATTGCTGGTCTGCCACGCCCTCCGGACAAAAGTCGCTTCCAGGACCCCCACTTCCTCGAGATAATCCCGCAGGAAACCTTCCAGATTCTCCGGTGTCAGCGTTCCTTCTTCGGCCAGCGTTTCGAGGCCGAACGAATGGGCGGCTGCGCCAATGGGCAACGCAGAATCGGCCAATTGGAGCAGTTCGAGTAGCATGACTCATGGTACGTCATCCGCCCGCAGCGCGGGCTTGCACCTCCATGCCATCTGGATTCGGATGGCGGCCGGGCACCGCGCGTCCACCGATCCGTTCAGCCGCCACAACGGCTATGGCCCCATGGCCTTAGACGTGACGCATGCGTTTGTGACATCCTGGGTCTGGAGCGTGCCGTCCGGGTCGTGGAATCGAGGCGTGAAGGGCGCCGTTTTCGGCGACTGGCAGGTCAACGGCATCTGGACCATGTACTCTGGAACCCCGGCTCAAATCGGAGCGAGTTTTTCAACGTTTTGAACCGGCCGAACTTTGGCGCGCCGAATTCGAATCTGGATGGCGCATGCTTTGGATGCCTCACTTCGGCCGCGGATGGCAGGCTGATCCAGTTTGCCTGAAGTACAGGTGATACCCATGATGAATCGGCGCGACGCATTGAAGTCACTCGTGATGACTGCGGCGGTGTTGCGGGCTCAGGAGAAACTGCCGCCCGTCCGGCAAATCACGACTGGACCGAAATTTCACTGGTTCGGCTACTACGATAAGCTCGAGTTCGATCCTTCCGGCCGCTACGTGCTCGGAATGGAGGTCGACTTTCAAAATCGAACACCGAAGCCGGACGACCGGATTCGCCTCGGCATGATCGACTTGGAAAATGGGGATAAATGGAAAGGGCTGGGCGACTCGGCCGCATGGTGCTGGCAGCAGGGTTGCATGCTGCAATGGCTTCCCGGCTCTCGCACCGAAGTCATCTTCAACGACCGGCAGGGCGACCGGTTCGTATCCCATATTCTCGATGTCCACTCCGGCAAGCGTCGGACGCTGCCTGCTCCGGTCTATGGCGTGAGTCCGGATGCAGCCTGGGCGGTGCATCCGGATTTCCGCCGCTTGCATGATACTCGCCCCGGCTACGGATACGCAGGCATCACGGATCCGAACGAGAACGTAAATACGCCGGGCAACACCGGAATCTGGCGGCTGGATCTTCGCAGCGGAAAGCACAATCTGATTATTCCCATCTCCAAGGTGGCGGCGATCCCCAGCCCGCACGGGGACATGACCGGCGCCAAGCACTGGTTCAATCATCTTCTGGTGGCTCCGGACGCGAAGCGGTTCATCTTCCTGCACCGCTGGCGGAGACCCGGCGATCGGACCTTCCTGACACGGTTGCTCACCGCCAAGCCGGACGGCACGGATCTTTATGTGGTTGATCCGTACGGCTACACCTCGCATTTCATCTGGCGCGACCCGCAGCATATTCTGGCATGGGCGCGTCATCCCTCTCACGGCGACAAGTTCTACCTCTACCAGGATCGCAGCGACCAAGTGGAGGTGGTCGGACCGGAGGTGATGACCGTCAACGGGCATTGCACCTATCTGCCGGGAAATCGCTGGATCTTGAACGATACCTACCCGGACCGGGACCGGCTTCAGCACCCCTACTTGTATGAGGTGCAAACCGGCAAGCGTGTCCCGCTCGGGCACTTCCGATCCGATCCGGAATATATGGGTGAGTGGCGATGCGATCTCCACCCACGCTTTAGTCCGGATAGCCGAAAAGTGGTGATCGACTCCACCCATGCGGGGCAGGGCCGGCAGCTTTATCTGATCGACATCAGTGCGATCGTGGGCTAGCCGTTGTTATGGAATCCGGCTGGCCAGGAATCGCAGCATCACCGCCCGCTCGTCCGGATCCAGAGTGCCGTTGTGATTGGTATCGAAGTGCGGAGTGGCCGCGCGCAGCCGCTCAATCGTTCTTCTCCTGATTCCTGCCGGCTGGCCTCCCTCGGTCAGAAACTGATCCAGGCGGCTGAGGATGAATTCCCGTCGGAAGCCGGGAGCATCTTCCGGCCGCGGCAGCACGACCTGGAGGAACAGGAGCGCCATTTCGTTTGTGGTCTGCTCGCCAAACGTGACGCGTTTGGGCGGGTTCGACGGATTGTGCGGATTGGCCGCCGAATTGTCATACACATAGCGCATCTCGATTCGTGTTCCCTTCGGCAACCGCACGGGTTCGGCATATCGATACTGCCCCTGCCAGTTGAAGTCCCAATCCTTAATCCAGATGAGTGGTTCGATTCTCCCATCTGGAAGTCTGGCATCCACTTTCATGTCTTTGCAGAGCAGGTGCGCGTGTGGGGCGATGCCGATCAGGTCCACATCTTCGGGCACCAGCACCCAATCCTTCACCTCCTGGCGCGCCTCACCGGGCGCGAGATCGATCTGCCGCGTGCCGGCCAGCATTCCCGCCAGGCCCTTCTGCGGCTGCCCGGTGAACGTCAGCCCGATCGAAGACTGGTCGGTTTCCACCTTGCCCGATGGATGATAGTGAATCTGTACCACCAGGTCCGCGCCTTTCTTCACTGTCTGCGCTACACCGGCTGGAAGAGGCCGTGGCGTGGCGCCGGGAGCCCATCCGCCCAGCCCTCCCGTAGGCTCGATTTGCGGCCCGCCGAAGCACGAGTACCCCGGCTCCGCGCTGGCTGCGTCCAGCCGCCTTGCCTCTCCACTGGTATCCAGAAAGAACAGCGCGTGGTGCACGATTCGCGTATTGCCCGGGTGGAATTCCACTGTTTTGACGTACCGGTCCGTCGCGAAATCGAGGGGGATGACAAAGCACTGAAACACGTCCAAACCGTCTGCCGGCACCGTGAACGGCTGCGGCGCGGAGACGACCAGATCCGGCTTGCCTGCCTGCCACCCGGACGCGAACCGGGGAGGCTCCGGCTTCAGCCGCGGGTTCCCCTCCGGCGCTCCGTTGCGGGCCCATGCGCCGATCGTCGCAATCTGTGCCTCCGTAAGGCGGCGCTCGTCCTGGAAGTGCCCATATCCCAGCTCCGCCTTCCACGGTGGCATGTAATGTTTGGCGGTGACCGTGGCGATCAGACCGGCGCGTTTGACTGCGTCCTGATACGTGAGCAAGGGAAACGGAGCCACCTGGCCGGGCCGGTGGCACACGGCGCAGTTCTGATACAGAATCGGCGCGACGTCCTTGTTGAACGTGGGTGAGCCTGCGTACATGCCGCCGGCCAGCAAGAATCCGGCACGGACGGCAACACCAAATCTCATAACAATCTCATTTCCTGTCGACCTGAGTAATGGCGCACCCGATCGATCGCGTGAACGCGACCGGCGGCGGATTGCCTGCCAACACGGCATCCAGTGCGTTGCGCAGGTCGTGGACCGTCGCCTGCGGGCGCTGCGAGCCGAAATCTTCCACGCGATTGTCGATTCGCCCGCGGTAGAGCACCTTGCCGTCAGGCGAAAGCACCACTGCCTGGGGTGTGACTGTGGCGCCGGCCAAACGGACCAGGACCTGGTGCGGATCGATGAGCAATGGAAATTCAAAATGATAGTCGCGGGCGTACTGTGCCACGACCGAAGCCGGAACACGGGTGTCCGCCTGCACGGCATAGGTGCGTACTCCCCTCGCCGCGTAGGCTTTCGCGATGCGGTTCATTTCGGGAACGTAGCTGTTGCCCACCGGGCAGTCGTTGGTGACGAAAAAGAGCAGGACTGCCTTCTGACCGCTCCATTCCGAAGGCGTATGCGCATATCCCCGCGTGTCGCGCAACTGGAATTGCGCGGCTGTGGCGGAGAGCGTCAGCCCGATCCCGAGAGCCAGTTTCAGAAAAGTACGTTGCATCCCTTGTCTCCAGGATAAAGCCGTCTTGGGGCTCGCACTATCCAGATTTTGTCGGCGCTGTGTAAGGAATTGTCGTCTTCAGCGGCGAGTTTGCAGCTCAAGGCGCTATCCACTCGTGCGACAAAACTTTACGCCCCCGCGACATATCCTGCACGAGCCAATCGCTTCCGCGCCCGATGCTGAAGGTAGCCCGTAGGGCCTACGAAAACTTGGAGATTCCTGATGAGAGTATGTCTGTTCCTTTCCTTGATTGCATGTCAGGCCGCGCTGCTGAAGGCGCAGGACAGCCCTAAGCCGGTCGTCGAGTTTGTTTGGAGTGAGCGCGGATTTATACGTGGCCAGACTGATGGCCAGATCGATCGGTTTCTCGGTATCCCCTATGCGGCTCCTCCGGTCGGAGATCTGCGCTGGAAGGCGCCGGCGCCGCCTCAACCATGGATCGGCATCCGCAACGCGACCGTACCGGGAAGTGCATGCACGCAGTCCACGGTTGCAAAAGGCGGCCAGACCATTGTCGGCAGTGAAGACTGCCTCTATCTGAATGTCTACCGGCCGGCGAGCGTGCGCCCGCGGCAATTGCTACCCGTGCTGGTCTTCATTCACGGTGGCCTCAATCACCGGGGATCGGGAAACGACTATGATCCCAGCACCATGGTCGCCAAGGCGGGCATCGTCGTCGTCACCATCAACTATCGCCTCAATGCCTTCGGGTTCCTCGCGCTTCCCTCTCTCGATCGCGAGGCGGGCGGACCTTCTTCCGGAAACTTCGGCTTCCTCGATCAGCAGGCTGCCATGCGCTGGGTTCACGAGAACATTCTTGGATTTGGCGGTAACCCCGCCAACGTTACCGTGCAAGGCGAGTCTTCCGGAGCCATTGATTTGTGCGCTCATCTTACCTCTCCCAAGGTTGCCGGACTGTTTAATAAGGTCATCCTGGAGAGCATGTACTGTCCCGCGGCGCCGCACGACGAAGCTTTGGCGACCAGTGCTCCCGTCGCGGTTGCTGCGGGATGCGCGGATCCGCAAAATGCCGCGGACTGCCTGCGTGCCAAAACGGCGGCGGATGTGCTCCAGGCAGCGTTGCCGTTGAACCCGATTGTGGGCGGCGAAACCGCCATACCGGGAAAAGGAGCCGGCTTCAATGCCAGCCCGAATTTCGGTAACGATATCCTGCCGCAAAAACCCTCGGATGCCCTGGCTTCCGGACAATGGAACTGGTCCAACATCCTGGTCGGGTCGAATCATGACGAAGCCGCCCTTTTTGTGGCGCCCGCGATGATCGGAAAGGTGAAACTGCCCCTGGGCGAGCAGGCTTATCAACAGGTGGTCGCGAGCCAGTTCGGTTCCTTCGCTCCGGCTGTTCTGAAGGAATACAATCTCGATCAGTATCGGAACCCGTTCATCGCGTACGCCGACGAGGTCACGGACAGTTCGCCGCTTGGCTGCGCCCTCACCCCGTTGACCCAGACATTTTCCACTTCGGCCCAAACCTACCGGTACGAGTTCAACGACGCGTCGGCGCCTATGCCGGGAGGTGGCGCAGCAGGTCTGCCGGCGAGCCTGTCCCTGGGCGCCTATCACGGGAGTGAATTGCAGTATCTCTTCCGGATGACCCGGTTGCCCGGCCCGCAAACACCGGCACAGCAACAGCTATCGGACCAGATGATCCAATACTGGGGCAATTTTGTGAAAACCGGAAATCCGAACGGACCGGGGCTGGTCGAGTGGCCGCACTATGATCCCTACACCCATCAGATCCTCTCGCTCCGGCCGGAGGGGAATGCCGTCATCAACAACTTCGATACCGATCATCACTGCGCATTCTGGGCCACCGCTCCAGGACCACCCTTCAACTAGACTCCTTGAAGGCCAACATTTGATGCAAATGTGCAAACCGGGGACTGGCATGAATTTCGCCGTATTTGCGAAATTCGTTGCCTGTACCCGGTTTGCCCCCCGCCAGAGTACCGGGCCGAAGACGCCTGCTTCACAAGGCCGTGGAGCGGGCGCTCTCGTTCATCGGCCGTTGCTCGGAGACTGTCGGCAAAGTGATTCGCAATTCCAGGCCGCCTGCCTCTCGATTTGCCGCGCGAACCGAGCCGCCATGCAGCGTCACAATCTGATGCGTAATCGCCAGTCCCAGACCCGCACCGCCGCTGCGGCGGTCTCGTGCCTCCTCCACCCGGTAGAACGGTTCGAAGATGTGCTCCAGCGCTTCGGCCGGAGCGCCTGGTCCGTGATCCTCCACAACAATCGTCGCCGTGTCGCCGCTATGGACCAGCCGGATCAGGACCTCCGTATTCGGACTGGTGTATTTCACGGCATTGCGCACGACATTCTCCACCGCGCTCCGAATGAGGTCGCGCGCCCCCGAGATGGAACACGCATCACACCCCGCCAGTTGTACCCCGCGATTCAGGCTGACCGCTTCGAAATCGGCATCGGAGGCGATCTCTTTGATCAGTGCGCTTAGGTCAAACGTTTCCATGGGAGGCGGGTGGTCCATGCTTTCGAGGCGCGAGAGTGTCAGCAGTTGGCTGATCAGCGCATTCAGCCGCTCTACCTCGCGTTCCATGCGGGCGAGCGACATCTGCTGTCCACCCTGCTTCTCCCGGCGAACCAGTCCGAGCGCCAGGCTCAGACGGGTGATCGGCGAGCGCAACTCGTGCGATACATCCGCGATCAGCCGCTGCTGCGCCTTCATCAACGTTTCGATCCGCGAGGCCATCCGGTTGAAATCGCACGCCAGTCCGCCGATCTCGTCCTTGCGCTTGAGTACACCCGGCAGCGTGATGCGCGCGGTCAGGTCGCCGCGGGAAAATCGCGAAGTCCATTCGCGAAGGTGAACCACCGGTGCCGTGACGTACCGGGCCAGCAGATAACAGAGCAGAGCGCCGGTGACGGCGAGAGACACCAGAAAGGTTCGCGACCAGAATCCGCTGCCGTCGCGTGGCGGAACCGTGGTGACAAAGACATAGGAGCGGCCGCTGCCTCCACGCAGCCGGATCACTGCCAGCCGCTCGCGGACGCGGAGCGTCAATTGACCTTCGGGATATGCCGTCAGATCGCCGGGATTCCCCATTCCGGCTTCGCTTCCGCTGACCTCGCGGTTCAACGCATCGAACAGATGTCCCTTCAGTCCTGTGTCCTGCGCCAGGGTGCCCAGGTACCGAGCCAGTTCGGGCTGCCCTCCGCGTTCGTACGTCTCGACTGCGATGCGCCCGGACGAAACAATAGCCCCTCTGCCTACGCGAGGCCAGGTGAACGGGAGTTGATCGGGGTTCGAAAGCAGATATCCGATGACGATTGCGCAAGTCAGAATGGCGTGTGCCGCACAGAACCAGAGAAACATCCTCAGGAATAAACTCTTCATGCGTCCTGCGTGTGGGATTCGGGAACGGGATAGACGTACCCTGCGTTGCGTACGGCGCGGATCCGGTCTAGTCCCCCGGGCTGCGGCCCCAGCTTCTTCCGGAGGCTGCTCACATGGTTGTCGATGCTGCGGTCAAATACCGAAAACTCGCGGTCCAGCACCTCGCGAAAAAGCTCCTCCCGGCTGATCACGCGTCCCGCCGATCGCAAAAACGTGCGCAGCAGATCGAACTCCGTCGCGGTCAAGTCCACGATTGCGCCTCCGCGCCTCACCGTGCGGGCTCGGGTGTCCAGGACCACATCTGCCAGCGTCAGCACGTCGCCGGTTCCCTCCGGACGCAGCGCCGTGGGCGCGGTGCGTCGCAGAATCGCCCGTACTCTCGCAATCAGTTCCTGTGGATCGAACGGCTTGGGCAGGTAGTCGTCTGCGCCGCCCTGTAGGCCAACCACGCGATCAACCGCGTCTCCGCGAGCCGTCAGCATCAGGACCGGCACCTGGGAAGCAGCCCGCAGGCGGCGCAGCACCTCGAATCCATTGACCCGCGGCAGCATGACGTCCAGGATGACCAGCAGGCAGTTGCCCTGGAGTGCTCGTTTCAGTCCGGAATCACCGTCGTGGCGCACCTCAATCGTGAAGCCCTCCGGCTCCAGATACTCGCCCAGCATTTCAGTCATCTCGACGTCGTCGTCGATGACCAGGATGGTTGCACGATCCGTCACGTTCCGCTAAACTGCCTCAATCTTCCCATCCGCTTCGGCCCTGCCGCAACTGCGGCGGCCACTGACGGCGGTTCCATAGCTCTATCATCCGGCGAACTTGTCAAACCAAGGTACGGAAATGTCATGCGAGCGTAAAGTATTGTCGGCATCTGCCTTGAGCGTCGTTCTCTCCGCTTCGAGCACGTTGCTAAAATGAGGACGCCCGATCGCTATGACTTCTTGGCTCAGCGCAAATGATTCGCCTGCACGCAAGCCGGAGATACGGAGCAAGTCGATCTGTCTGCTCTCTTTCCTTGTTCTGGGATGGAACGCCCTGGGATGGAACGCCGCGTACGCGCAGGGTACCGTACCCACCTTCCCCTACGCCGTCGGACCAGGCTCGTACACCCTCGCCGGCCGGGACCCCGCACAAGGCGGCACCACCACCATCCCCACCGTGCTCGTACCGCTCACCCTCTCTTTTGAAGCCACAAAAAGCGCCGGCAAGCCCTTCGTGATGGACGCGGTACCAGACGTGCCGAATGTGTTACGCTCGCCGGTTTTCACCCGATTCGCCTTTTCTTCCGGCACCACGCAATACGTCGACGCCATGCTGCGCGCCACCTTCCCCAAGGCCGACGCTTGGCATACGATGCTCGGTCAGCCTGAGGTGAAGCCCCTCCGGATCGCAGTTCCTGTGGGCTACGGCTATATCCTCCGCTCGAAGAAAAGCGGCCGCTCCTTCGCCGTCGTCGATGTCGAGTTTCTGCAAAAGGAGCTCTTCCGCCAGCTTCCCCGGCAGGACGGCAAGCTGGTCATCGCCATCACGCGCAACACCACCTACTATGCCGATGGAGACGCCACCATCTGCTGCTCCTGGGGAACTCACGGCGTCGATTCCTCCACGCAGAACTCGTTCGTGCTCGCCTCCTATCTGCACGAACCGCCTGCCGTCGTCGAAGATCAGGACGTACAGCCGCTCACCCAGCAACTGGCGCAATTTGTCAAAGATCCTTTGCACGACCCTCTCCTCCACGGCCGCAACGTCAAGATGCCGGGAAATACCTTCCCCGCGTGGATGCGCCCCGCCTCCATGCGTCCGGGCGACCAGGGTAGTTGCGGCGGTACCGGCGCAGCCTCCACATACTTCCTTCTGGAGCCGACGAATACAAACCCCAAGAACAACATTCCGGCATCGAAGGCCTTTCCGGCCCAACTCGCCGGAGTTACCTATCACTTACAAAACGTTGCGCTGCTGCCCTGGTATCTCGGAGCCGCCGAAGGGCTCGGCAGCGCTTATAGCTTCCCCGACGCCCAGGTGCTCTCGGAGGCGGCGAAACCATGTCCCGCCCGTGGGAGACGTCCCGGTGGAGCATCTGCACCTCCCCGGCCCACCGTCGCGCCCGTTCCGCTGAGCGGCCCGTCGAATGGCCACCAGCTCATCGGCTATTGGGCCGGCTACGGCGGCCCGGGCTCCACCATCCCCTTACGCGAAGTCTCGCCGCAATGGGACGTCATCCTCATTGCCTTTTCTACGCCGGACAAAAATGCTCCTGAAGGAACCATGCAGTTCCACACCCCCGCCGGCCTGGACACCGGTCAGTTCAAATCCGATATCGCCTACCTGAAGAGCCGGGGCAAGAAGGTCATGATCTCCCTCGGCGGAGGAGGCCAGCACTTCACGCTCGCCGACCCCAAACGCGTTCCGAACTTCGTCTCCTCGGTGACCCGCATCGTGACCGACTACGGCTTCGATGGAATCGATGTCGATTTCGAAAGTCCCTCCCTCTCCATCGCTCCCGGCGACACGGATTTCCGGCATCCGACCACGCCGTCCATCGTGAACCTGATCTCCGCCCTGCGCCAGTTGCACGACCACTTCGGCCCCGGCTTCATGATCAGCCTGGTTCCCGAAGGTACGCAGATTCCCGCCGGTTATCCGAGCTATGGCGGACAGTTCGGCTCCTATCTGCCGATCACGTACGCCTTGCGCGACATCCTGTCTTTCATCGATGTGCAGGATTACAATACGCCGCCGCTCGAGGGTCTCGATGGAGAGATCTATCAGGCCGGTTCGGTCGACTATCACGCCGCCATGACCGAACTCCTGCTGCACGGCTTCGCCGTCGGAGGAAATCCAAAGCAACTCTTTCCGCCCATGCCGGCCAACAAGATCGCCGTCGGCTTTCTGACCGGAGACACCACGCCGGAGATCGTGAGCCAGGCGATGGATTACCTCATCACCGGCAAAGCGCCCGCGGGCACCCGCTACAAGCTGCGCAAGCCCACCGGCTACCCAGGAATGATCGGAGCCATGTTCTGGACCATAGACGCCGATCGCCGAGGCGACTACACCTTCTCCAACAAAATCGGCCCCCAGCTCCACCGCTACTAACTCTCGTAGCGCACGCTTCAGCGTGCCGCGTCGAGACTCTTCTCGACGCCCATATCCTGCCGGGCAACCGAAGCAGCCTTCGACCCCGACATCAGCTTCTTAATCACGTCGGTAGTCGTCGTATCCCGCTTCACCGTACGATCCGGCTTATCCTCCGCAGCCTCGCGCGAGCGGGCCTCGCGATAGCGCTCCTGGTGATCCGCCAGGTCCAAAGGAGTCTCGCCCGCCGAGTTTCTCGCATCCAGGCTCACGCCGAGCGACGCAAGATACTCGATCACCTCCGGCGCCGCCGCGGCCGCCGCAATATGCAGAATCGTCTGCTCCCTCCGCGGCAGTGAGATCGGCTTCACCGGATCCGCGAACCGGTCCGTGGGATTGTATCGTGCGGAGAGGTCAGCACCCCGCGCCACCATCTCCTTCACCACCGCCAAGTCGGTAGACAACACCGACACCGAGAACGGCGTGTGGCCGTCTTTTCGCAGCAGGTTCGGCTTCGCGCCCTTCTCCGCGAGCATCCGCACCAGCTCCACACAATCCGAGTCTCCCGCGATGTGGAATGCGGACGAACCCGGAGGAGCCGGATTGATCCGCACGTCCCCAACCGGCCCGGACGTCGGATAGAGAGTCTGCCGGTTCGGATCGGCCCCGGCATCGAGCAACCGCTGCACCAGAGCCAAAGCTTCCTTTAGCCTGGCCGCCGATTCCGTATTGGCGGGCTGCGATCCGCCCTTGGACCGGATCGCCCTCCCGCCGCCGTAAGCCGAGCGATCGCGCCCCAGCGTCGTAATAGTTGCCACGGCCAAAGCGGCGCCGTGCAGCGGCGTATATCCTGCGCCATCCGCGACACTCACCTTGGCGCCGCGATCCAGAAGAAAACGAGCCATCGCCAGGTCCGCGCCAAACCGCGCGGAACTGCCCGCCGGTGCGGGAGCGCCTTTTCCCGCCTCAAATTCCTTGCCCAACGGGTCCCATTTGTACAGCGCGGCCAGCAGAGGCGTGGTGCCGTCCGCCGAGGCCACGTTCACATCGACGCCGGCGTCCAGCAGAATCCGTGCCGATTCCAAATCATGCTGCTGAACCGCGAACAGAAGCGCATTCTGGCCGCCCTGCTTGCTCGTATAAGTTCCATCGTTGTTCCACGGAATGCCGGTCTTGCCGATCGTGCTGGTGGTCGGCGTATAGATCGTCGCCGTGATGTCCCAGACCTTCGAAACGGCATGCACATCCGCTCCATGCTCCACCAGCAGGCGTACCGCCTCCGGATGGCCGGCGGCCCACATCAGCGCCGTCTGGTCGAATTTCTTCTCGCGCGCGTTGACATTCGCTCCGCGGTCGAGCAGTTTCTTCATGACGCCGGTCTGCCCCAGCCGCGTTGCCGCCATCAGCGGCGTCTCGCCGTTTTCCCGCGGCAGATTTGGATCGGCGCCGTTCTCCAGCAGCAATTCCGCTAATGCCGGCGAGCCGTTGGCAATGGCCACGTACAACGGCCCGATTCCCTCGTCGTTCCGCGCATTCGGATCCGCGCCGGCCTTCAGCAGCATCGCGGCAATTTCGCGATTCCCTCGCAGTGCCGCCCACGCGAGAGCCGTCGCGCCGTCGTCTTCCCGCGCGTTCACATCCACTTTCTTGCGCAGCAGCGCTGCCACCGCCGCCGCATCGTCGCTCTGAGCAGCTCCGATCAAGGCTGCGCCGGATCCGCTCGCCGCGGGCGCGCCCAGGCAGAACATCCCTCCGCTCACCCCCAGCCAGAGCGTAAGACTGCGTGTGAGAATGCGACGCCAGTGCTGCACTGCCTAAACCTCCAGCCGGTTCAGCTTGCCCGTGCTGTCTCCGAGTTTCTCGGTCGGCACGCCTACCTTGTCCAGCATCGTGAGATACAGGTTCGTCAAAGGCGTGGTGTCGCCCGGGTACGCAATGTAGCGGCCCCCCGCCACCCGTCCCGCCGCGCCGCCCGCCACGATAATCGGAAGATCGTGCTGGCTATGCACCGTGGGCACGCTCAAATCGCTGCCGTAGAGGATCAGCGAATGGTCCAGCAGCGTGGAGTTGCCCTCTTTCAGCGTCTCCAGCTTACCCAGGAAATAAGCAAAGAGCTCCGACTGATTCACATTGATCTTGGCTAAAGCCTCCAGCTTATCGGCCTCGAAGTTGTGATGCGAGATTTCGTGGTGGCCCATCGAGATGCCCAGGTGCGGAAACGTCATCGACGACGCCTCCCGCGCCATCATGAACGTCCACACACGGGTCAAATCCGCCTGCAGCGCCAGCGCCTGAAGGTCGAACATGATCTTCACGTGCTCGGGCCAGGAATCCGGAATCCCCGCCGGCCGCTGCACCTCCGGCAGATCCACCGGCTTCTTTTCCAGCGCCACCTGGATCCGCCGCTCGATGTCCCGGATCGATTGCAGATACTCGTCCAGCTTCCTCCGGTCGCTAGGCCCCAGCCGCGCCTTCAATTCGGAGATCCGCGCCGTAACCGTATCCAGGCTGCTCCGGTCGGCGGCCTGGCGCTCGGCCGCGGCCACCGGGTCGATCTTGCCGCCCTCGCCGAACAGCCGCTCGAACACCCTCCGCGGATTGGGTTCGAACGGCAAAGGAGTCGTTGCCGTCTTGTACGACACCCCGCCCAAAGCGCCGTTATATTCGGTCGCCAGTTCGAGCGACGCGAACTGCGTCTCTTTGCCCAGCACCTGCGCCGCTACCTGGTCCACGGAGATGCCTACCTGAACCTTACCCCTGACCATCTCCACGCCGGTCATGAAAGAAGTCAGGGCGCGGTCGTGAAATCCGGCTTTGCTCCGGTCCGGATCGGAAGACAGGCCGCTCAGCACCAGGAACTTGTCGCGATGCGGCGCAAGCGGAGCCAGCGCCGGGCTCAGCTTATAGTCCGCGCCCTCCCCGGCCGGCCGCCACTTGTCCACATGCACGCCCAGCGTATAAAACACGAATCCCAGGCGGCGTACCGGAGCCGCCGCCGTGAGCCGCTCCGCCTGCAGAGCAGGGATCATGGCATCCAGCAGCGGAAGCGCTACCGCCGTCCCCGCACCGCGCAAAAACGTTCGCCTCGGAAGGTGTTTTTTGGTAACGATCATGATGGATCCTTCGCCTTGGCCTGGATTTGCCTCATCTGGAAAGGCGCGCTGTCGACCACCGCCAGGATCAGGTCTCCGAAGCGATACCGGCCGGCTTCGGTCTTCCGCAGAATCTGCCGCACCGTCGGCCGGTCCCGCATGTCCAGTTCCCGCCCCAGCGCATACGTCAGCAGCCTGGTCACCGTCGCATCGACAAACTCCTGCGGATGGTCCAGCAGAAAATGCTTCAGCCCCTGCGGGCCCGAAAGGCTCACACCGTTCGGAAGTTTTCCCGATGGGTCGATCGCCCCACCCTCGTCCCGCGCCCGCCACTTACCGATCACGTCGAAGTTTTCCAGCGAAAATCCCAGCGGATCCATGCGCGCGTGGCAGGAAGCGCATACGGCGTTCTTCCTGTGCCGCTCGATCTGTTGACGCGTGGTCAGCTTCTGGCCGTTAGCCGGGCTGTCATCGAGCGGCGGTACCCCGGCCGGCGGAGGGAGCGGCGGAGAGTTGAGCAGGTTGTCGAGAATCCATTTCCCGCGCAAAATCGGCGACGTCTTCGTAGTGTGAGACGTCAGCAGCAGAATGCTGCCTTGCCCCAGCAGGCCGCCGCGCTCGGGGTTGGCCGCCAGCGACACGCGGCGGAAGCCTGGCCCGGTCACGCCGGGGATTCCATAAAGCTGGCTCAGCTTCTCGTTGAGATAGGTGTAATCCGCGCCGATCAGATCCAGAACGCTGCGGTTCTCGCGGATCACGCTGCGCACAAACAGCCGCGTCTCCTGCTCGAATCCCCTCGCCAGCGCGCTGTCGAACTCCGGATAAACTTTGTGGTCGGGCTTGATCTCCGCCAGGGCGCGCAATCCGAGCCACTGCTCCGCGAAGTTGTCGGCCATGGCCACCGCTCGCGGATCGGCCAGCATCCGGCGCACCTGCCGCTCCAGAACCGCCCGGTCGTGCAGTTTTCCGCCGCGCGCCGCATCCAGCAATTCGTCGTCGGGAATGCTGCTCCAGAGAAAGAACGAGAGCCGCGACGCCAGTTCCCAGTCCGAGACGTTCTGCACACTTCCCGGAACTGCTCCAGGCGAATCGAATTCAAGCCGGAAGAGAAAGTCTGGCGCCAGCAGCACGTCCCGAATCGCCGCCGCAATCGAAGCGTCGAAGCTGCGTTTGCGCCTCGTTGCGGTGTACGTCGCCAGGAACGGCCGGACCTCCGCGCTCGTGACATCCCGCCGGAAAGCGCGTCGCGCCAGCGTCGAAAGAATTTTCGTAGCGCAGGCCGGCTCTTCTTCCGCGCGGCTTGGCGTACAGACAAAAATCCGCTGCCGGCTCGGTGTTGGGCTCACGCCCTTCGCATGATACGGCCCGGAGATCTCCATCCGGTCCAGCGTCGGCGGCCCCGGCTGTCCGGCGAATGCCGCCTCGCCGACACTCAGCCCCCCGATCTCGAACCGCTTCACCCGCTGGCCGTCCACGCGGAATTCCATGGCCGGATGAATGGCGGAGCCGCGCGTATCGAGCGGACCACCAAGCGCCGGCCCGCCCAACCCGGCCACGTTCGGCACCGGGCCCTCTCGCTCGGCGAATTCCTCCGGAAACGTCGTGATCACCACATGCGAGCCGGCCTTCGCCTCCACGCGCGTCTGAAAGAAGCGCACGCCTTCGGTCGGAGGCAGGCTGTCCTTGCCCAGAAAAGCTCGCAGGCTGTATTCTCCGTCGAACGGAAAATAATACCGGATCCGGATTCCCCCGCGTGTTCCGAACGGCATCCCCGGCCCGAGCCACACCGACTGGGCCTCCGGTGCCGGAAAATTCTCCGTGACCGGAGACGGATCGCCAACCCCTACGGCCTGCTCGCTCACCCTCCGCGCGACCTTTAAGTATTGTTCGAGCAGCAGCGGAGACATCGAGAGCGCGTCGCCGATATTATCGAAGCCTGCCGCGATGCCGTCCGGCGGTAACTCTGAGGCCACCGGTAGCTCAATCGCCAGCAGGTCGCGAATCGCGTTCTCGTATTCCAGCCGGTTGAGCCGCCGGATCACCGGCCGTCCGGCATATGGCGCCCGGCGGGCGGCGAAATCCAACTCCTGAACCAGCCCTGCGGTAAACTCCCGCGCCGACCCGCCATCGGGATGCACGGCTCCCAGCGGCGGCATCTCGCCGGCGCTCACCTTGCGGACCACCTTTTCCCAAACCTCCGGCGGGAAAGCCCCGGAATTCTCCAGCACCAGCCCCGCGGTCTTCGCTTTCTGATTGTGGCAAGCCGTACAATACCGGTCGAGAAAGGCCTGCCTCGAATGGGAAGAAGAGTCGGCGCCCGCCGCGATCAAAACCGAAGCCGCAATCGCCGTGCACACCGGGACCTGCCGCCAATAATTGCCGACGTGAAAATATGATTTTCGACCCGTTACAACAGGCGGCATACCCTTCTCGGTGCAGCGATCGAGCGCTATCCGGAATGCTATCACCCCCGCCAAATCAGGTCAATCGACGGTCCTGGTGTAGCATCGTAAACTTTGCCCAATAGGAAACAACGCCGCAAAACGGGGGCTGGCACGAATTTCGCTGTATTTGCGAAAATTCGTTGCCTGTGCCCGGTTTGCCCCTACGTCAGTTTCGCTCTCCCCTCGATCGCCCAAACCTCCTCCACCGCCGTGCCGCGAACCCCATAC
>CAZMRK010000369.1:0-4719 GCA_964568355.1 uncultured Solibacteraceae bacterium
ATCCCAGCGGACATAGCGGGAGGCGCCCTTCATCACGATATCCGGCTTGAAGCTGTTGGGATAAAGATGTTCGATCGCCTCCGGAGTGAGGGCGAACAGACCCAGCCGGTAGCCGGAGTAGCCCCAGTTGCGATTCAGCCGTACCTTGCGCAGGCGCACCACCAGGGCATCGCCTGGCTCGGCGCCTTCTACAAAGAACGGGCCGGTGAGCGGATTTCCGGGCTCGGGATGCCGGAACTCTCCGGTGAAGTCGCGGCCGGCGGCGTCGAGCGTCTTGGTAACCACCACGTCCCCCGGGCGAATGCGCAGCAACACGGCATGGCTATGGGAAAAGGTCCGGTAATAAACCTTGGCCACGATCTGGTGCGTTTCCGCGGCCAGGGAAGCGGCAAACAGAAGAGCCAGCCCGAAGCCGGCGGCAGGCGAGCGCATGATGGGGCAGTATAGCACCGCCGGTCGGGAGGCTCCTCAAGGATTCTCCGGGTTCGATATAATTCCCGTTTCACCATGAACCGCCGCCAACTCCTCCAGACCGTTCCGGCCCTCGCGGCCGCGGCCCAACTTCGCAGCCAGACCGGATCTCCGCGTGGCCACCTGAAGACCGGCCTGGTCGCCTACTCGTTCCGCAAACAGCTCGAAGCCAAAAGCCTCAGCTATGAAAACCTGATCCGTTACGTCTCCGATCAGGGACTGGACGGGCTCGATACCACCGTCTACTGGTTTCCCGACACCTCCGACCGCTACCTGGCCAATCTCCGCCGCACCGCCTACAAGAACGCGGTCAGCCTCTACAGCGTCGCCGTCCGGGCGCGCCTCTCGCAGCCCACGCCGGAGTTGCAAAAGGCCGAGGTCGAAAACATCCGGAAGTGGGTCGACGTAGCGGAAAAGGTTGGTGCCACGCACGTACGGGTCTTCGGCGGCGCCATCCCCAAGGGCGCCAGCGAGACGCAGGCGATCGCCTGGGCAGTCGAGGTGCTGAAGCGAGGGGCGGAATACGCCGGCAGCAAGGGCATCTTCCTCGGCGTGGAAGACGATGGCGGCCTAACCACCACCGCCGAGCCGACCGTCGAAATCGTCAAACAGACCGACTCCCCCTGGGCAGGCATCAATCTCGACACCGGCAACTTCCCCAAGAACGGATACTCCCAGGTCGCGCTCTGCATCCCTTATGCCGTCAACGTGCACTTCAAGGTGAATATCGCCGACGCCGGCGGCGCCAGGCAGCGCGCCGATTGGGACCGCCTGATCGGCATGTTCGTGAAGGGCGGCTACAAGGGTTACGTCTCCATCGAATACGAAGAGAAGGACAACGTAGAGACGGCCATGCCGGGCCTGGCCGCGGAACTGCGCCGCTGCGTGCGAAAGTATTCGGTCTAGTACGGTAGCCGTGAAGTCCGCTCCCTTTCGGTCGCGGTTCAGTGGCGGAACGGAACCGCGCGCGTCAGCAAGCGGACCAACCAACCCCCGGTCGCAATACTAGGTACCCCGTCCAGACCATCGGATCCCTATCCTGCCGGCTGAAAAAACTGTGCCGGGATTGCGCCCGCCCGTTGTATACTACGCATATCTCTGAGGCACACACGGTAGTCTTGCTGTAATATTTCCGGGCTCCTCGCAAGAGGACTAATTCCATTTTAGCGGGCCATCTTATGCGAAACATGAAATCGGGAAGATCGATTCTCCCCCTCCGTTTGTGCTGGCTGCTGGCGCCCCTGGCGCTATGCGCCACGCTGTTCGGCCAACTCACTTTATCCACCGTACGCGGGAACGTCACCGACCCCGCTGGAGCCGTGGTCGCGGGCGCCGACATCAGCGTAACCAATCTGGAAACCAATGCCAGACGCAGCGTGAAAACCAACAACTCCGGCGAGTTTGAGGTCCCGGATCTGCCCCGCGGCAGATATCGTCTGAATGCCACCGCGGCAGGCTTCAAGACCTTCGTCGCCGACGAGATCATCCTCGAAGGCAGCCAGATCCGGCGCGTGAACGTAACGCTCGAAATCGGAGCCGTGGGCACGGAAGTGACGGTGCAGGCCGGCGCCGCCGTGATTCAAACCGACACCGCTAAAATCCAGACGATGGTCGATACCTCCAAGCACTTCGACAATCCCTGGGTAGGCGGAATGGCCACGCTCGACCCGAGCCTCTTCATCACCACCGCCCCCCTGGTTTCGCAATCTAACGGTGTATGGAGTTCCCAGTGGGCCGGTCAAAACTCCGGCCAGGTGCAGGAAGGCCAGGACGGCCACACCAATGACAATGCGGTGAACCAGCTCAACGATATCCTCGACGCGCAGGAAGTTACCGTGGTAACGGTGAACAACACCGCCGAATTCGCCCGCGTGGGCTACATGAACCTGGTCACCAAGTCCGGCAGCAACCAGTTTCACGGGCAGGCCGCCTATTGGAACCAGAATTCAGCCCTGGCCGCCCGGCAGTTCTTCGCCGATGAAAAGACCAAGGTTTTGATCCACACCATCGCCGTGAATGCCGCCGGCCCCGTGATCAAAGACAAACTGTTCTTCTACGCCTCGGCCAACATCCTGAAGATTCCGAGCAAGCAGTTCTACCTGCAGGATGTGCCCACCGACCTGATGCGCAGCGGCAATTTCTCCCAGCTACTGGGAGGTTCTTCGCAAGTCATCGTGAAAGATCCGCTCACCGGGCAGCCCTTTCCGAACAACGTCATCCCCGGCAACCGCATCAGCTCGGTCTCGCAACTGGTGAACCAGAACTACCTCCCGGCGCCCAATCGCGGCGGCGCCAATGCGCTCAACCAGAACTACGGCTTCACATTCCCCTTCCCCGAAGACTATCACCTGCGCAAGGATTTCACTCAGCGCATCGACTATAACATCAGCAGCAAAAACCGCCTGATGGGGCGCATGATCGAAGACTGGGGCCTCTACGTGCTGCCGACCAATTTCCCGGCCTTCTCCTGGACCCGCGTGCGCTTCAACATCCACACAGTCGTGGAAGACACGCACGTCTTCTCGCCGACTGTGGTCAACACGGCCCGCGTTGGCTTCTACAAGGAGAAATACACCGATGGCGACCCGCTCTATGGCGTCACTCCGTTCAAAGGAGACGAGGCCGTAAAAGAGCTGGGCATCCAGGGCGTGAACCCGAAAGGCTACAGCGCCGAGGGATTTCCCCGGATGGACATCGCCGGCTATCCGTCCCTCTATACGCAGCCGGGCGGCGAGCGGCAGAACGATCATGATTGGGGTTTCGCGGATTCCGTCACCTGGTCCAAAGGCAAGCACGTATTCAAGTTCGGCGGCGAATATAAGCCGCAATCCCGCTACTCCGGCTACATTCCGGAAGGCGCCTACGGCAGCTTCAACTTCAACGGATCGCTCTCGGGATACGGCTACTCCGATTTCTTGCTGGGCCTGCCGTTTACCAGCACGCGCCTGGACCCGATCACCAACCGCACCATGCGCGACAGCGAACTCGGGCTCTTCATCCAGGATTCATTTAAGGTCAACAGCCGTCTCACCCTGGACCTGGGCCTGCGCTGGGACCGCTTCGGCTCACCCAGCTATGAAGACGGCCTGATGCTCAATTGGGATCCGGCGAGCGGAAACATCATCATCCCGAGCGGCAAAGAGGGACAAGTCAGCGCCCTCTATCCCAAGAACATCAACATCGTGACCGGCGATGTGCAGATGAACCCGAGCCTGCGGAACTTCGTGCCGCGCATCGGCGTCGCCTATCGCCTGACCGACAAATGGGTGATCCGCGGCGGCTATGGCATCTTCAACGAAACCCTGGGCCGTTATGCGCGACTGCAAGGTACGGGTCCGTTCCAGATCAGCGAAACCTATCAGAACGTGATCACCAACGGCCAGCCGCTGCTCTCGTTCCCGAATCCGTTTCCCGCTTCTCTGAGCAGCGCCAACTCGCCATCGCAGAGCGTGACGGGTTATCCCATGAACGCTTCTAACGGCAAAATCCATCAGTACAACGTGACCATCGAGCGTCAGTTCCATGACATCGGCGTCCGCCTCTCCTACGTGGGATCGCACGACTACGGTATGAACTATGGGATTTCCATCAACAAGCCGCAGCCGAGTCTGACCCCCTTCACGGCCAGCCGCCGGCCATATCCCCAGTTTGTCGGCGCGAGCTACTATCGCAACAACGGCGAATCGAAGTTTAACGCCGCCACCATAGAGGTCGTCCGTAAGGTGGGGCAGGTGACGTTCGACTCTCACTGGACGCTGGCTTCCAGCTACTCCAATTTCCAGAGCGGAGCCAATCTGGAGAGTCCCTACGCCCCGCTGCGTTTCTCACGCGACCAGTACACTCCGCGACAGCGCGCGGTTCTCAACGTAGTATGGGAAATTCCGGTGGGCAAGGGCCGCCGCTTCATGACCAACGCTCCGGCCGTAGTGAATGGAGTGCTGGGCGGCTGGCAACTCTACTGGATCGGCTATCTGGAGACCGGCCACTTCTTCTCCCCGTCCTACTCCGGATCCGACCCCTCCAACACCAACACAGTCGGTGGACTTCCGAATCGGGTCTGCGACGGCAACCTGCCTTCCAGCCAGCGCAGCGTGAACCACTGGTTTGACTCAAGCTGCTTCCAGGTCCCGGCAGCGGGCCAACTTGGAAACTCCGGCGCGTTCGTTCTGGAAGGCCCCGGCTACAACAACCAGAACATCTCCATCGCCAAGACGTTCAACATCACCGAGCGTTTCCACTTCACCTTCA
>CAZMRK010000370.1:0-5597 GCA_964568355.1 uncultured Solibacteraceae bacterium
GCAATTGGTGCCGTACGTCGCCGTCTCCGGATCGTCCAGGCCGTAGAGCTTCTTGGTCGCCTCGGATTCCTTGGTCAGGTCTACGGCCTCAGGCCCTGCCGATTGCATCTGGTAAGCCAGCTCATACGCGCCGATGCGCGCCTCCAGCTCCGAGTCGTCGGCATTGCGGGACGCATAGCTCTGGTTCAGTTCTTTCAGAAAATCGAGCTTACTGCGCTGCTGCTGGTCCGTCGTGCCGGCCGGCGGTTTCAAATGCAGAATCGGCGTGTCGCCAGTGCGGAACAGTGTGCCTTGGTAGGTGGCCGGCAGAAAACCGGAGCTCCAGTTCTTCGGTCCGCCCACCGGCTCCCGGTCATCCAACATAATCACGAAAGTCGGCAGGTTGCGGTTGGCGCTGCCCAACCCGTAGGTCACCCACGCGCCCATGGCGGGGCGGCCCGCCAGGATCGAGCCGGTATTCATCTGGCACACCGAACCCACGTGGTTCAGCCCGTCCGCCCAGCAGGAGCGGATGACGGTAAGGTCGTCGACTTTCTTGGCGATCTCGGGGTACCAGTCCGATACCCACAGTCCGCTTTGCCCGTGCTGCGCGAAGGTTCGCTGGCTGGGCATCAGGGTGTTGTTGCTGGTGCCCATGGCCGTAATCACCTTGCCGAAAGAAGCGGGCATTGGCTTGCCGGCCAGTTCCTGGAGTTTGGGTTTGGGATCGAACAGGTCGATATGGCTGGGTCCGCCTTCCATGAAAAGCCAGATGACGGACTTGGCTTTGGGCTTGTAGTGCGGCGTTTTGGGCGCCAGAGGATCCGGCACGACGCTGGCGGCTTGCAGCCGGCCTTCTTCGTGCAGCATGGACGCCAGGGCGATGCCGGCCAGGCCGCTGCCGGCCCGTGTGAAGAATTCGCGGCGGCTACTTATGTTCCAGTGATGAGCAAGCTTCTGAACCATCGCTTTCCTCAATTCACGTACACGAACTCATTGGAGTTCAGCAGCATGTGGCACAGGTCCACCATGGCTGCCGCGCGCGCCGGCTCAACGCCCGAAGGAAGGTTTTCCGGCATCGGCGGATGATCGTTCTTGGCCAGCCGCCCCGCCAGGATCGGCGTGTGCTGGTCCAGCCAGGAGAGCGCCATCTTCCGCTCTGCCTCGGTCGGCGTGCGCGAAAACGCCAGTTTCCAGGCCCGGTCCACCTGCTCCTCCGGAGTCAGGCCCTTGTCGTTCAGCACTCGCCCCGCGAAGGAGCGCGCCCAATCGAGCACCAGGTCGTTGTTCAACAGTTCGAGCGCCTGGGGCGCGGTCACCGTGCTGTTGCGCCGGCCGCAGCTTTCATGCGTATCCGGCATATCGAAAATCTCCAGCATGGGGTAACGCGTATTGCGCCGTACAAAGATGTATACGCTCCGCCGCGCCGCCTCGGATGGATCTTCGTCTTTCTTCCAGCCGCCGCGCGTTTCCACTCCGGGAGGCAGCGGCGGGAAGACGCCGGGGCCGCCCATCTTCAGGTTCAGCCGCCCGCTCACTTCAAGCGCCGCATCCCGCACCACTTCGCCCTCCAGGCGATGCCGGTTGTAGCGCCATACCAGCTTGTCCTGTGGATCCGCCTTTTCCGCCTCCGGATTGAACGCGGACGACTGCTGGTAGGTATTCGAAAGCAGAATCAGCCGGTGCAGCTTCTTGATGCTCCACCCGTTCTCGACAAAGGTGGCCGCCAGATAATCCAGCAGTTCCTTGTTGGCGGGCCGCTCGCCCATCATTCCGAAGTCGTTCGGCGTTCCTACGATTCCCTGGCCGAAATGATAGTGCCAGATGCGATTCACCATCACGCGCGAGGTTAAAGGATTCTGTGGGTCGGCCAGCCAATTGGCCAAAGCCATGCGCCGCCCCGTGGAATTCAGTGCGGCCGGTTGCACGATCTTCGCCGGCCCCGGGTCCAGAATCGAAAGAAAGCCCGGCTCCACCTCTTCGCCATAGGCATCGTAGACTCCACCTCTCAGCACGTATTCCTTGGGAGACTGACCGCCGTTGTCGATCATGGCCTGGGCCACGGGCAGATCCGGCGGTTTGATGCCGTCATACTTCGCCAGTTCGCCCGAAAGCTGCTTCCAGTGCTCGGCATCGGCGCCCTTCATCTTTTTGGCCGCCTCCTCCATGGTGTGGTTGAGCTGCGGCTTGGCCTTGTAGTACATCTGCCACTGAATCGGGGTCCGTTTTTCCGCCGAAGTGGTGATCGCGTCCTGGATCTCTTCAGGGAACTTGTCGAAGTTCTCCTTATACATCGCATCCAGATACGGCTTGGCGGCCTGATCCATCTGCGCGCGAACGTCCCGCGTCTTGGCCTCCCAGACCGCGCGCTGGGCTTCGTATTGCTTGCGCTCCTGGCCGAAAACCAGCACCTCCTTGTCCTCGATGCGGGTATTGGCGAAAAAGGCCTGCAGGCGGTAGTAATCCTTTTGCAGGATTGGGTCGAACTTGTGGTCGTGGCAACGGGCGCAGCCGTAGGTCAGCCCCAGGAAGGCCGAGGAGACCGTGTCGGTGATGTCGTTGAGGATCTCCTGGCGCCGCTGCATCAGGTTGCGGGCATTGCTCTCGTCGGGGAAATGGCGATTGAAACCGGTCGCAACCAGCGCCGCGGGATCGTTGGGGTACAACTCGTCGCCCGCGATCTGCTCTTTCATAAAGCGGTCGTACGGTTTATCGGAATTGAAGGACTGGATGACGTAATCGCGATACCGCCAGATGTTGGGGCGCGTCTCGTCGCTCTTGAACCCTTCGCTATCCGCGTAGCGCGCCACATCCAGCCAGTGCCGGGCCCAGCGTTCTCCGTAGCGGGGGGAAGCCAGCAGCCGGTCCACCACCTTTTCATAGGCGTCCGGAGAGCGGTCGCTCAAGAAAGCCTGCACCTCTTCCGGAGTGGGAACCAGGCCCGTCAAATCCAGGGTGACGCGGCGCAGCAGCGTAATCCGGTCAGCCGGGGGCGCCGGGCGCAGATTCTTCGATTCCAGCTTGGCGAGGATGAAAGCGTCCACCGGGTTCCGCACCCAGGCGCTGTCCTTCGGCACGGGCACGGCGGGCTTGACGACCTTTTGGATCGCCCACCACCGGCGCTGCATCGCGGTGAACTCTTTGTGGGATTCCGCGCTCCATGCTGCCGGAGTGGCCGCGGAGCCAAGAATACAAACTACCGCAAGGAACTGACCAGCCCTCATCCATCCCCCCTCCAGGGAGAGTTTGCCCAGGATTATATCAAAAGGGACAAGGCCTGTGGAAAAGTCCCGTTTCGCACAAAATGTCTTTGGGTTTAGCTGGGCCAATCCTCACCGGATTGACACCGAACCGCAAGAAATTTCATACTTTTAACAATTCACTCGGAGGTGGCGAATGACCCGAGCCGGCGATGTTGCCCTGGGGCTGATGCTGAGTGCCGGTCTTCTGCTCTCCGGCGCGGACTCCGTGCCCAAACCCCGCGAGGAGTCGCTTTCCCCGGACCGCTTTGCGGATGCCCACGCTCCGCTGTTCCGAAAACCTCAATCCCAGGATGCCGCTTCGCTCACCGAGCGCGTCGCCGGCAGCCTGCCTCCCCAGACTTCGCAGACCCGCTCCCCCCGCGCGAACTTCATCGATACCTTCGTTTTCGGCAAGATGGAGCGCGACCACATCCCCCACGCCCCGCTCGCCTCGGATGCCGAATTCCTGCGACGCGTCACCCTGGATCTGACCGGACGCATTCCCACCCCGGACGAAATTCGCGCCTTCCTCGCCCATCCCGACCGCGATCAGCTCATCGACCGCCTCCTGCACAGCGAAGCCTACGTCGACAAGTGGGCCTACTTCTTCATGGATGTCTTCCGCGCCAACGGCAAGATGGGGCGCGGCATGAACCTGTTCCACTACTGGATGCAGGAAAACCTCCGTGTCGACCGGCCCTATGACGAAGTGGCGCAGTCCATCATCTCTGCCTCGGCCAAAAGCAATCATGTCGTAGCCGCCGCCAACGTAATCGCCCGCGAGCATGTGCAGGGGAAGCCGCAGCCCGACGACGGCAACGATCTCGGCATGGTGCACCAGCTCGACACCGACGACGAGCTCTCCGTGCTCTATGCCAAGACCTTTCTGGGCATCAATATTTCCTGCATCTCCTGCCACGACGGGCGCGGCCACCTGGAGAAAGTCAATGTCTGGCTGAGCCGCAGAAAGCGCTCGGATTTCTTCCGCAATGCTGCTTTTCTGGGCCGCTCGCGCTACCTGATGTATTGGGAGGATGGCAAGCCGCAGTCCGGCGAATTCCTCATCGACGATCAGAACCCCGGCTATGACACGCGCGGCGCCAGCATGATCCGCGTGCCGCGCTTCGGAGGCCCCGGCGATCCGGCCTTTCTGCTGACCGGCGAAACGCCCCGGCCCGGGGCCGAACCCCGGGAGGAGCTTGCGCGGATGCTCACCGCCGACCCCCAGTTCGCCCGCGCCACCGTCAATCTGTTCTGGGCCAAACTGATGGGCTTCGGCATCGTCGAGCCGTTCGACGAATTCGATCTCGCCCGGCAGGATCCGCGCAACGTCCCCGCCGGGTGGCAGCTTCAGCCGTCCCATCCCGAGCTGCTGGACGCCCTGGCCCGCGACTTCCGCGAGCACCATTACAGCTTGCGGCACCTGTTCGCCGCCATCTGCCGGTCGCGCGCCTACCAGCTTTCGGCGCGCTTTGAAGGCCAGTGGAAGGACGGGTACACCAAATACTACGCGCGCAAGTTCGTGCGCATGTTGACGGCCGAGGAGCTGCATGACGCCATCGTCCTCGCCACCGGGCGGCCGGGCAGCTTTTCTTATGGCGGCGGGAAGGCCGGCATGGCTATGCATCTGAGCGGCCCGGGCGGGTCCGGCGACGTGAAATACTTCATGCAGACCTTCGGCCAGTCCAACCGCAACAATCCCCCTCGCCCGCTGGCCGGTTCCCCCTTGCAGCCTCTGCTGCTCATGCAGTCGCCCGTGGTGACCGATCGTGTGCTCGCCGCAAAGGACAGCAAGGTGGAACGCCTGCTCGAAACGTATCCAACCGACAACGGCCGCGTGGTCGACGAGCTGTTTCTGGCCACGCTCTGCCGCCCGGCCTCCGCCGCCGAAAAACAGGTGGCGCTCGATGCCATGGCCCGCGACCGCGTGCGCGGCGCGCAGAACCTGCAATGGGCCCTGGTCAACCAGGTGGAATTTTTCTTCAACTATTGAGGCGGGAACCATGCAAGCGACTCGCAGAGATCTTCTGAAATTCGGCGGCCTGGGCCTGCTGGCGGCCTCGACCGACGCGGTTTGGCCTCTCCAAGTCGGCGCCACGGGGCCAAAGGTGCATCCTCGCGGCAGCGCGAAAAATGTCGTGTTTTACGAGATCTCGGGCGCCATCAGTCACGTCGAGTCCTTCGACTTCAAAGAGAATCCCGGAACGCCGAAGGACCTGGATGTCCGGCGTATCAACTCCGATGTCGCGCTCTCGCACCTGCTTTTCCCCCGCACGGAACGCCATCTCAGCAAACTCGCCATTCTGCGTTCTATGCTGAGCCATGAAGAAGTCCACTTCCGCGGCCAGTATTACACCCAAACGGGACGGCAGCTCA
>CAZMRK010000371.1:0-2630 GCA_964568355.1 uncultured Solibacteraceae bacterium
GAAGGGCCTGGTAGAGGCGCAGGGCGCGATCTTTGCGCAGCCGCGAGGCGATGGCGAGCGGATGGATTCCGGCGCGAAACAGAGCTTCGTCGGCGTAGATATTGCCCAGCCCGCGCAGGAACGTCTGGTTGAGCAGCAGCCCCTTGATCCGCGCCTTGCGAGCCCGCAAGGCCGCGGCGAAATCCTCGAAGCCAATCTCGAGCGGCTCGGGGCCAAGCCTGGCAACGCGGGCCGGCAACGCGTCGCACACCTGAAGCTTGCCGAACTGCCGCGGATCATCGTAGATCAGCACCCCGCGATCCAGCGTGATCACGGCGTGGGTATGCCGCCCGCGCTCCGCGTTGAACAGCAGCCGGCCGGTCATGCCCAGGTGTACGATCAGATGGCCCCCGCCCTGGAGCAGAATCAGAAGAAATTTGCCGTGGCGGCGCACTCCCAGGATCTTTTTGCCGGCCAGAGCAGCCGCCATCTCGTCCGGGTCGCCGATCAGCACGCGCAGACAGGGAAACTCCGCGCTCAGGATACGGCGCCCTCGAATATGCGGCGCGATGGAGCGCGCCACGGTCTCGACTTCGGGTAGTTCGGGCACTTTACGGAATCTGGATCAGGATATCGTCGCCTTCCACTTTCACATCGTAGGCGGCGACATGCTTGGTGGGATCTTCGTCGCTTTCCCCGGTCTCGGGATCGAACCCCCAGGCGTGCCAGGGGCAGATCAAAATCCCGTAGCGCACGTTGCCCTGGCCCAGCGGGCCGCCGCGATGCGGGCACACGCCGCCCAACGCCCTGATCCTGCCCTCCACATTGCAGATTGCGTAGTAGTTCTCGCCAATAGCGACCTCCTGGACCGAATTCGGCGCGAGCGCAGACACCGAGCCCACTTTCACGAATGGCATATTTCCCAGCAAAGCGAACCGCCCATCGGATGTCAAGCACTCAAGCGTCTATTGCGTCTATTTCGGTGACTCCGGCGGGCTTGCGCTAAAATCGAGAGCACTGGTTTTTCATGCAGACCATCCTGGTCATCGATGACGATGAAAGTCTCCGCGACACCATTGGGGTGATGTTGGAGCAGGAAGGCTTTCGCGCTGTCCTGGAGGCGGATGGACGAGCCGGTTTTGAGCGGACCATGCTCCTCAAGCCAGACCTGCTGCTGGTCGACCTCCGGCTGCCGGGCATGAGCGGCGTGGAGATCTGCAAACAATTGCGCACCGCGCAGTTGCGCACCCCGATCATTGTCTTGAGCGCCCTCGGCGATGAGGTCGACAAAGTTCTGCTTCTCGAAATCGGCGCCGATGACTACCTGGTCAAGCCGTTCGGCACGCGGGAATTGCTGGCCCGCATCCGCGCGGTGCTGCGGCGCGTCTCGCCAGACGCCCGCAAGGTGGTGCACTTCAGCGACGTGGAAGTGGATATCGAACGACGTGTGGTATCGCGGCGCGGCGAGGAACTGAAACTGACTCCCGCCGAATACAATTTGTTGACCTATTTTCTGCAAAACCCCGACCGGCCGCTGACCCGCGATATGATCCTCAATTCGGTCTGGGGCTACGAGTTTTTCCCCAATACGCGCACGGTCGACGCCCATGTGGTCAAGTTGCGGCAAAAGCTGGAACCGGATCCTAACGTTCCGCGTCACTTTCTGACCGTGCATGGGGTGGGATACCGGTTTCTGCCCTGAGTGCCTTTGTGCCGGAATTAACAAATTTGTTACAGCGCCGCGACATGGCGCAAAAGGACCCTCTGGGACAATAGACGAGATGGCTGGCGAGATGGCTACGGCGCCTGACTGCAATGTATTGATTGTTGAAGATGCCGACACCTGCGCCACCACTCTCGAGATGGCTTTCCTCGGCATTCCCGGCGTCCGGGTGACGCTGGTGGCATCGGCCCAGGAAGCCCTGCGTCTGCTACGAGACGAGAAGTGCTCCGTGGGGGCCCTGGTTACCGACCTGAATATGCCGCGCATGGATGGGTTTGAGCTGATCGAACGCGTTCGTGCGGATCGACGCCACGAGAATCTGCCCATCATCGTGGTCAGCGGCGACACCGACCCGCACACTCCCGAGCGAACCCGGCAGATGGGGGCTGACGCCTATTTTTCCAAGCCCTATTCGCCCGTGCAGGTGCGCCGAAAACTGGAGCAACTTCTCAATGCACACCGCACTTCTCACCTGCCCTAGTAAGCTGCCGAAGCAAGCCAGGAACCGCTTGCTGACGCGCGCGGCTCAGAAATGGACCTGCGCGTTTGCACGCACTTGCCGAGCCGTGACCACGGCACTACCGTGTTATAAAACTGGCGCCCAAGATGCTAAACCTTGTGGGGCCGGCTTCAGCCGGCGCCGGACTTCAGTCCGGCAAACTGTGCGCCGGTTCAAACCGGCGCGCAGGCTGAAGCCTGCCCCACGGGGTAACGCAGTGGTGGCAGTCCTGGCTGGGTTGTGGATCCCGATGCTCTTACCCGCCCAGACTTCGCCGGATTTGCGCCTGATTTTGGAACGGCTGGACCGGCTGGAACAGCAGAATCGCGACTTGGCCCAGGAGGTACACGCCCTACGGGAAGAACTGAGCGCCGCCCGCTCGCATCCGGCGGCATCGGAGGCCGCTCGCACTCCCGAGCCGGCAGCGCT
>CAZMRK010000372.1:0-2882 GCA_964568355.1 uncultured Solibacteraceae bacterium
GTCCAGGTCGTCGATCAGCGCGGTGAGCGTGCGGTCGAGCGGAGGAGCCAGCCGGTCGCGATGGCCCTTATCGTTATCGCTGTGCGTATCCCAGGAATTGCCGTGATAGCCGGCGGCGGTCACGAAGCGGCTGCCTGCCTCTACCAGACGCCGCGCCAGCAGGCAGGACTGGCCCACGGAGTCTTTGCCGTAGCGCTCCTTGGTCTTCTCGCTCTCCTTGGAGAGATCGAAGGCATCGCGGACGGCAGGGGTCAATAGCATCTTCCAGGCCTGCGCGGTGAAGGCATCGAGGTCCGCGTGCTCAACCGTGTCGTTCAAAGCTCGATAGCGGCGGTCCACCACTTTCAGGAATTCCGTGCGGCTTTCGACCGAAAGCTGCGAGACGGTTTTCGGCAAGCTGAGGTCGGTCACCTCGAAGTTGGGACGGCTGGGATCCGGGATGCACATCGGATCGTAGTCACCGCCCAGGAACGAGGATCGGAAATAGTCTTCGTACTGGCGCCCGCGATCCCATTTCGGCACGAGCACGTACGGCGGTACCGCATTGCGCGGCCCCAGTTCCTTGGTGATGATGGAGCCGACGCTGGGGAACTGCATGGCGGGGTTGATTTCGTGCCCGGTGATCACATAGTGGGTAGCCTGCGGGTGGTCCGTGCCGCGCGTGTGCATGGAGCGCACCACTGCCAGCTTGTCCATCTTCCTGGCGATGTTCGGCAGCAGCTCCGACACGTGGATGCCGGGGACGTTGGTCGAGATCGGCTTGAAGTTGCTGTTCGGCTTGGGATCCCAGGTATCGATGTGGCTCGGTCCGCCTTCCAGCCAGAACAGGATCACCGAATTGGCGCGGGCTTTTCCAGGCAGGCGGGCAGGGGAGGCGGCCAGGTATTCGCTCAAGGTCAGGCCCAGGAATCCCAGGGAGCCGGCACTCAAAAAATCTCGGCGGGAAGCAGGATGTCTCATGTTCGTTCCTAATGGTTCTCCGCGAACTCGCGGGAGCTGATCAACGCCCAAACAAACTCGCGCAGCCCGGCCGGGCGGTCGCCGCGTTTGGCCAGGATGCGCTCCAGTTCCTCGGTCTCCTCCCGCTCCGGCAGACGGCTGAGAGCGGCCAGGTAGAACTCTTCGATTATCTTACCGTCGGGGGCGCCGGCATCGCGAAGCCGGGCCAGCCGGCTATTCTTCGATCCCAGGCGCTCAACGTAGGTGGTTCCGGCCAGCATGTGCAGCGCCTGGCCCAGGTTCGGCTTGACCGAGCGTTCGGGGATGGCGCCGCGATTGGGCCTTCCGTAGAGCTCCAGGAAGCGCGAGAAGTACATATCCGGATCTTTCAGATTGATGGCCCGGGTCCCGGCCGGCGCCTGGCCCACGGACGAGCCATCGGTTACGGCCGTCGAGAAGGTCTCCGGAACGCCCGTCACCGACACCAGGGCATCCAGCAGCACCTCGGCATCGAGGGCCCGGGGCAGGGCGTGGGAGTAGTTCACCACATCTTTCCGGTTGGTTTCGTTCGGATGTGAAGAGAGCTGATAGGTCCTCGACATCACGATGGTCTTCATGAGATGCCGCAGGTCGTAGCCGTGCTCGCGGAAATCCTTGGCCAGCGCAGCCAGGAGATCCGGATGGGTGGGCGGATTGGTGGAGCGGAAATCATCCACAGGGTCCACGATCCCGCGTCCAAAAAACTGTCCCCAGATGCGATTTACGGCCGCTTCAGCGAAATAGGGCTGCGCGGTCATCCAGGCCGCCAGCGCCTTCCGCGGATTGGCTTCCGCAGCCATGCGCGGGTGCGTGCCATCGAGCAGCGCCGGCTGGACAGGAGTCTTGGTGCGCGGATGCAACAGCTCGATCTTGCCGTCCACGTCCTTCGAGCCCAGGTCCATGTTGGTGGGATGATCGAAGACCACGGGTCCCATCTTGAACGTGCGGGAGAAGAAGGCCGCCAGGCCCCAGAACTGATCCTGGCTCCAGTTTTCATCGGGATGGTTGTGGCACTGGGCACAGTCCAGGCGCCGTCCGAAGAAGACGCGAACTTCTTCGGCCATCACGTCGGCGGGAGGCCCGACCAGGTTGTAGGGCAGGAAGTGCCGGGAAGCCCCGCCGTAGCCTTCCGCAGACAGCCGCTCCTGCGCCACCTCGTTGTACGGCCGGTTGGTCTCCACATTGCGGCGGATCCACTCCCAATATTCCTGGCTCCACTTTGGCGTCAGGCCGTTGGCGAAGATGGCCACACGGAAGATGTCGGAGAAGCGGAACGTCCAGTAGTCCACGAACTCGGGCGATCCGATGAGCGCGTCGACCACCTTTTCGCGCTTGCGCGGATCCTTGCTGGCCAGGAACTGTCGCACGCGCCCGGGCGGAGGCAGGGTGCCGGTCAGGTCCAGGCACACGCGTCGTAGAAACTCCCCGTCGTCGGTCACACCGGAGGGAATGATGTGGAACTTTTTGAGCTTGGCGAAGACCGGCTCGTCGATGAAGTTCCAGCGCGGCACTTCCGGATAGCGAGCCACCGGCGGCCCGATTACGCCGACCCCGGCGCTGGCCACCTGTCCGGCGGCGCGGATCAGGATCGAGGTCTCGCCCAGGTCTTTCCCGGTCACTACGCCATCGGCAGCTACGGTGGCCACATCGCCGTTGTTGCTGGCATAGAGCACCTGGCGGGTGAAGTCCTCCGTATGGCCGTCGCTGAAGCGGGCCGTGACCAGGAGGCGCTGCTTCCCGCCCACCGGCAAGGCACTCAGCGGCGGATAGACTTCCAGGCGCCGCAGTTTAGGCTCGTTGCCCGTTTCTCCCGCTCCGTAGGGAGCTCCGCTCTGAATCCATTTCAGGATCGTCCGGTAGTCTTCCGAGTCGCGCTCGAAGCGCTTGCCGCCTCCATGCGGGAC
>CAZMRK010000373.1:0-11825 GCA_964568355.1 uncultured Solibacteraceae bacterium
CGGCGGTTATCGATGACCGTGCCGAGGGAACTGCTGGCGGTTTCCAACAGCGGGGCTCCGCCTTCCACGAATACCTTTTCACTCACCGTGCCAAGCTCCAGGACGATGTTCAGCGTGATGCGGTCATCGGCGCGCACCGAGACACTTTGCTCAAAGGTCTTGAAACCTTCCTTGGAGGCGCTGATGCGGTAGTCGCCGGGATAGAGATGGTCCAGCATGAAGTTGCCCTGGGCGTTGCTTTCGCCGGCGGTGACGACGTTGTTCGCGATGTTCGTGGCGCGAATCTGCGCGGCTGGAACGATGGCATCGGTCGCATCGTGAACGGATCCCGTGATGAATCCGCGAGCCTGGCCCCAGAGGGCGCCAGGTAAGAAAAGTAGCGCGACGAGAATGGCCCCCGGCTTCGGCGAAAAACGGGACCAACTTGCTTTCATGTTGTCATCCTCCAAATGGACTCCTGGACGTCCACTGCTGAATGGGCCAATGCTATATCGCCTCTTTGCGCATTGTCAAGACAAAATTGCGTAAAAACTTGCAATTATGCGCTGAGAAAACAGCAAGATTCCGCCATCGTGTGCAACGGAAAATCCTTGGCCTATACTGGGAAGGGACTGATCTCTCAGGAATTCGAAGCCGTCATATGACAAAGAAGCCGACATTGAGCGAAGTGGCGCGCCTGGCAAAAGTGAGTCCATCGACGATCTCACGTCTGATTCGGGGAACGATTCACGTCAGTCCGGATGTCGAGCTAAGGATTCAGAGTGCGGCCGAGAAGGTCGGCCTGAACCTCCGGCGAGAGAATGCCACGCGCATCATCACGTTCCTCTTCAGCAATCGCGATGTGCTGCATTACTATCACTCGCGTGTGTTGGCCAGCGCCGAGTCCTACCTGGCCGGGCGGGACTACAATCTTCTGTACCTCTCGCTTCGCTATTCGCCGAGCACTCCCTGGCGGGAGCTTCACCTTCCGAAGTTGCTGCAGCGGCGGGACCTGGTCAGCGGCTTCATCGTTGCGGGCACCAATACGCAAAATCTTCTGACCCTGTTGGCCCATCGGAAAGTTCCGTTCGTGGTCCTGGGTAACAACGTGCTGGACGAGTGGAAGCGGGATGAATACGACACCGTCTGGTCGGATGACGAGCAGGGCGGGTACGATCTTACCCGTTCTCTACTGACCCTGGGCCACCGGAGGATCTCGTTTGTGGGCAACGTCCGGCTGCCTTGGCACGCGCAGGCGCACCTGGGCTACCAGCGCGCGATGGAGGAAGCCGGACTGCCGCCTCACCTCAGCGGTTTTGAATCCGAAATCGAAGATGAATTAGGCTTCCTGGCGACCAAGAGTATCCTGAACCAGGGCTTACCCGTTACGGCTCTGGTCGGAGCGGGGGACGTGGTGGCCAGCGGGATCTATAAGGCTCTTCGGGACTCCGGCTTGCGGGTGCCGGAAGATATCAGCGTGGCGGGCTTCAACGATATCGAAGCGGAGAATTTCCGGCCGCCGCTGACCTCGGTCCGCGTGTTCTCCGAGCAGATCGGCAAGACCCTTGCCGAGGTGCTGCTGAACCGGATTGCGCAGCCGGGTGCGCCGCCGCAGCGAAGATCCATTCCCACGCAGGTGGTTCTGCGGGCGTCGTGCGCGCCGCCGGTCCCGGAGGATCCCCATGCGCGGACCGTGCGCGGCCACACCAACAGCCGGGAGCGCGCCGAGGAGCCGGCGCTGTCGGGCGTCGTAAAGAATTTCCCCTAAGTCGCAGCGGGGGCGAGCCATGCCGTATCTCCGAGCACGATTGACGTATGCCGCCATCCTGCTCCTTGCGGTGCGCACGGTGCTACTGGCGGAACCGGATGCCCAAACATTATTTCGAGAGGGCCTGACGGCGGTGCAACAACAGCGTCTTTCCGACGCGGAGCAGGCCTTCCGGAAGGTTGTCACCCTGGAGCCGAACTTCACCGCCGCGCGGAAAAATCTGGGTACGGTTCTGTGGTTCCTCAACAGGCATGCTGAGTCGGCGGTTGAATTTCGCAAAGTCACGGCTGTGACGCCGCAGGACCCGGTCCCCCACCTCTATCTCGGGCTGGCGGCGGTGGAACGCCGCGACTTCCTTCCGGCCGTCAGCCATTTCGAGAAGGCCGGTGACCTGGCCTTGAAGAATCCCGAGACGCGCCCGGCGGTCCTCCAGGCGTATCTCGGCGCGGCGGAACAATACGATGCGCAGCGACTGCCGGAAAAAGCTCTCGCCGCGTACCAGCAGGCTCTGCGTCTGGATCCAGACGCTATTCCGGTCTACCTGGGGCTGGCGGCTTTTGCATCGGCTCACGGCAATTACGATTATGCGCGAAAAACGTTGCAATCCGGTCTGACCCGCCAGCCAAATTCGGCCGAACTGCTGCTGGAGCAGGGAATTGTGCTGGCGCTTCAGGGATTGTTCGCCGAGGCGGAAGCCAGCTTTCAGCAATCGGCGCAGATTCGTCCGAATCTCGCCATCACACAGCTCGCCCGCGGAGTGACCCAGCTACAGCGGGGGCAAGCCGCCGAGGCAGTGGTGACGCTCCGCGCCGCGGCGAAGAAATGGCCCGGCAACGGCCGGGCGCGATATCTCCATGCCGTGGCGCTGGAACGCAGCGGCGACCCGGGGAAGGTGCCCGAAGCCATAGCGGAATTGCGCGCCGCTATCGGCCTGAATGCCAAAGACGGGGTGGCACATGCGCTGTTGGGGCGTATCCTGCTGAAGAGCGGCAAGACGGCTGAAGCCGCTGGTGAGCTGGAAACGGCGGCCAGGCTGGACCCCGGAAACGAGACCTCGCTATACCAGCTCGCCGCCGCCTATCGCACGCTTGGCCTCGCGGCAGTTGCCCAAACGGTGTTGGCGCAGTTCCGCAGAGCCAAAGCGCGCGCCAGGGCGAGCGAAAGCGAGCTGGTACAGCTTCTGAAAATTGTTCGGCCCGAGTAGTCCGGCCGCAGCCTCTCGCCTTACCAAATCAACTTGAGCGCCATTTGCAGCACCCGGCCGCTTTGCGCGGACAAGATCTGCCCAAAGCTGTCGGAATTCACGTAAGAATTCGGCAGATTGAAATTCACCTGGTTGAAGACGTTGAAGCCCTCGGCTCGGAATTGCAGTTTGAACCGTTCGGCGAGAGGGAAGTTCTTCATGACCGACATATCCGTGTTGCTATATGCCGGTCCGCTGATCAGGCTTCTTCCGGAATTGCCGTAGACGCCTGGCGGCACTTCGCCGGTGGGAACGAAGGCATCCGTGTTGAAGAAGCGGGCTACCTCGGCCGTGCGGCTGGAATGGCTGATCCGGATATCGTCGACCGTCACGCCCGGGCGTAGTTGGGCGTGCTGGCTCCCGCCTGTGCCATCCAGGGCCACATCCTCTCCCATGTAGAACGTGATCGGCGGCCCGCTCTGAATCGTGTGGATGCCGGTCAATGTCCAGCCGCTCAGCGCCGCGCTGGCCAGGCGGCTATTGAAATGTGCGGGCGGGCTGTAAAGCCAGGAAACCACGAACGCATGGCGGCGATCCCAATCGGACCGGCCGCGCTCCTGCTTGAGATCGAACGGATTGGCGACCGTGGCGCCGAGATTGTCGGTGGAGCTGGAATCGATCGACTTGGAAAGCGTATAGGAACCGAGGATCGACAGTCCGTCGCTGAAACGCTTGGTGACCTGTACGTGGAATGAGTGATACCAGCTCCGGAAATCGTTGCCCAGGTAATACCCCTGCGGGCTCAAAATGCCCGGTTCGAAGATTACGCGGTCATTCACGTTTTGCAGCGAAGGCGGAGCGCCCGTTACCGGATCGTTCATAAACTGCGCAGGGTTGTACGTACGCAGCGCCTCGATCTTGGTTCCGATCTTGCCGGCATAGCCCGACTCCACCATCAGAGAGGAGGTAACCTGCCGCTGCACCGTGAAGTTGAACGATTGGATATACGGCGAGCGCAGGTTAGGGTCTGTAAAGATGCCGCCTACCGGGAGGGGGAACAAGGGGCAGCTATAGCCCGGATATTCTGCAATTTTCACGCAACCGAACTTCGCGCTGGTCGTAGCGGGAGGCGGTGTCAGCCCGACCGAGCCAAAGGGATCGGCCAGCGTCCCGCCATAGGCGGAGTCGAATCCCGAAAATGGTGGATTCTCCTGCGCCACCGAATCGGCGTTGATGCTCTCATAAAAAATGCCATAGCCGGCGCGAACACTGGTGCGGCCGTCGCCGGTCACGTCCCAAGCCAAGCCGATGCGCGGTGCGAAGTTGTTCAGGTCGTTGTGCGCCAGCCCTGACGGCACATCGCCGGGGAACAGAATGCCGGGAGGAGCATCGGGGACCACTTTCGACTGCGCTCCCGGAACCACCGTGTTGATGGCGTTGTTCCGGTCTTTCCAGGGAAGAAACGGCTCATAACGCAGACCATAAGTCAGCGTGAGACGGGGCGAAATCTTATACTCGTCCTGCGCGTAGAAGGAGTGGAAGCTGGTGTAACCGTCGTTGTTGCGGACGCCGAAGTTGAGGCTCAAGGTATCGAACGCCCCCAACAGGAAATCGGCGTAGGCGTTGCCGGAACGCGCGCCGCTGAAGTAGAAATTCGGCGAACCGATCCAGATCTGTTGAAAAGCCAGATGCAGCAGCTCATAGCCGAATTTGAAGTTGTGGCGCCCTTTGATCCAGTTCAGACTGTCCTTGAACTGGTAGTTGTGGCCCAGGAACCGGGTCGGATAGCCGGAGCCCAGTACGAAGTTATTGCCCACATTGAGGGAAATCGCTCCTCCCGGTACGTACTGCGGCATATTGATGCCGACCGCGCTCGGGTTGATCTCGGTGGTGCCGAGTTCGTTCGAGTTGGTATCCAGATACGTGAAAATCGCCTGGTTCAACAGATTGGGCCGGAAGGTATACGTGTCGTTGACGGTGACCTGGCGCGTATCGGCGGCGAAGGTCTCCCCGTTGTAGCCGGGGAGATTGCCGCTCCCGGCAAATGGGCTGTCGTGCGTGTTGTGATCGTAAAAGAAGTGCCCGAAAATGCGATGTTTTTCGCTCTGGTTCCAGTCCGCGCGAATCATGAACATATCGCCGACGCGCGGGTTGGCCGCCAGGGAAACTACCTGGCCGCTGGCAGAAGCCGGAACGTATTGGAGGAAATTCTGAGCCACCGGGCTGATGCATCCCGAGGCGATGATGTTCCCCGCGACGCAGGGACGTCCCGCAGCGTCCGTGAAGGGAGCGCCGGTGACCGGATTGGTGGGATTCGTCAGGGTGACGCCAAGGCCCGTAAAGTTACCCGCGCGCTGAGCGTCCAGGGGCACCTGCGCCTGCGTGCTCTGCGCTTCGGCATGATCGCGGAGGCCCTGATAAGAGCCGAAAACGAATAGCTTGTCTTTCAGAATGGGGGCTCCGGCTGCCGCACCGAATTGATTCTGCTTCTCGACGGGTACGCGCGGTGAGAAAAAATTCCGGGCATTCAGGTCCTCATTCCGCAGGAATTCCCACGCGGATCCATGGAACTCGTTGGTGCCGCTTTTGGACACCACCTCTACTTGTGAACCGGGATTATGCCCATATTCAGCATTGAAGTTATGGGTCAGAATGCGAACTTCCTGGATTGCGTCCGGCGGAGGATAGTTGAGGCCCGTGTTGCGCGAGGGATTGTTGAAATAGCCGCCGTCGAACATAAACAGGTTCATGTTGGGACGGCCGCCGCTCACGTTCATTTCCGGCCCACCGCGCGCGTTATTCATTTGCTGCGGGGCGGCGACGTTGAGCACTCCGGGGAGAATGGCCGCCAGGCCAACGATATTGCGTCCATTCAAAGGGAGATCCACGACGCGGCGATCGTCGATAAGTCCGGAAAGCGTCGGTGAAATCGTATCCACCAGCGGAGCCGATGCGTCCACCGTCACCTCAGCACCGACCGCTCCGAGAGACAGCCTGGCGTCTACACGCAGGTTCTGATGAACTGTCAGCTCGAGGTTGGAGTGCACCTGGCGGTCAAAGCCCTTGGCCTCGAAAGTAATCTGGTAGTGCCCGTTCGGCATCCCGACGAAATTGTAAAAGCCCTCCTCGTTCGTCGTGATGGTGCGGCTCGTCTGTTGCTCCACCATGGTCGCGGTGACCGAAGCATTGGGGATGCCGGCGCCGCTCGGATCGCGCACATATCCGGCGATGTTGCCGGATACCTGGCCCGAAAGAAAGCGCGTGGCAAGCAGAATCAGCAAAACCGCATGGGGAAGGGGCGCGAAAAGGGTCGCACTGTATTTCCGAATTTTCATGTCGAAATGTCCTCCGGCACTTTGTACGTGCGCCGGCGTTGAATGCGCCGGCGTTCAGGCCCTGACAGACAGGTTCAGAGACTCTTGAGTGTCATGAATGAAAGAATTGACTTAGTACCCGGACCTTAAGATTTCTCCACGATATACGTGGACCCCGCAAGGTGTCAAGACTCTCCGCTGGAATTGGGGGCGGCGGCCTGCCTACCTCCGCAGCCTGTCTGGCGAGAGCTCAGCCGCGTTTTCGCAGCAGATACAGGCGCCGCGCGGCGGATTTGAACTGCTGTGCCCGAACGATGGTGAAGCGCTCGCGGCAAAGGTTCTCGAACACTTCGTAGGTCAAGTCGCGATGCAGTTCCTCCCGGCCTCTGGTAAGCCGCCGGAACATGGAATCTTCGGGCGCGATGAACTCGATAATCAGCGCGTCGGTCGTCAGTTCAGCGGCTAAGTCCAGGATGTCGGGCAGGGGCACCCGTTCGGTAACCAGCATGTGATGGATGACCGCCAGCATCAGAACGGTGTCGAAGTGGCCGCGGGCACGGTCCAGGAAGGACGCGCACTCCCGGTTGCGCCACCCCAGGCTGGGCGTCGGACGCGTGAGGTTCACCATCAGGGGCAGGATGTTCCATTTTTCGGCCCGTGCCTGCCGCCAGAGCGTTCCCAGCACGACCGGGTCAAAGTCGATCGATACTACCGAGGCGCCCGACCGCGCGGCCAGGACACTGAAATGGCCGGTATTGCAGCCTACATCCAGCACTCGCCGGGATCCGCATTCCGCCAGCGCCTCGGCTACAAATTTCTGCTTGGCCGCAAAGTGGTCCACCTCATAGTTGTTGTTGGACACCATGTAGTCCGACCATACCGAGGTCTTTTCCGACCGCGGGGTCACCCGGTTCAGATGCCGGCGCAAGGAGTTCAATAGCGACTCGAGAATGAAGCGGGCCTTCTCCGGACTGGGCAGGTGCTTTTTCTGGTAGATACTCTGGTCGTCAGGTGACTGCTTCCGGCTGAGCAGCGCAGGCATGCTGACCAGCGAGAAAAAACCGGGACGCAGCCGGTCGACGGTCCGGGCCCAGCGATAGACCTCCTCCGGTTCCAGGCCGTCTCGCCGCGTGGTCAGAATCTGATCGAGCCCCATTCCGAATCGCGCATTGACGAGCAGCGGGAGCAGAAAGGTCCGCACGAACTGGGCGTACGGAAGCCAGGTGGGGTCGCCGGGGTCGCGCCGCTCGAAGGACAATACGTCCACGAACACCGGTTCCGGTCCGCGGAACAGGATGTTATAAGGCGTGGCGTCCTTGAGCCCCCAGCCGTCGTGCAACAGACGGCGCGCCAATTCCAGCGTCAAAGCCCCGGCCGCGTGCAGCATTTCCGGGGGCCATTCGTAAGGGAAGCTCGGGAAATCCATGCGCTCGTGCGAGAACACCGCTGCGCCGGACACGGCGTCGTACAGGCTGCGCACTTCGGGATGAGACAACAACTGTTCGGCTTCGGCCCGGTCCAGCCGGCGCGTGCCCACAATCTGCCCGGCGTCGAGGAACTCGCGGGCGGCGCCGGACTCCAGGAACGCTTCCAATTCGGCCGCACCTGGAGCATTTGCAACCCGATAAACTCCTCCCTCAAACGGAAAAAGGCTGCCCGCAGGATCGCGAAACGAAACTGCCAGTCCAGGGCGCGGTTTCCTACTCGCTTCCTCGGCTGCTGTACCTGGATTCAACTCTTGGAACCTTTTTTGGTTTTGATCCAGCCCGTGAACCGTCGCAAATAGAACATGGCCCCGACGAATCCGGCCACGAGCATTTGCCAGATCATGGCCCCTGAGCCAGGGTCGGTATAGGCCCGCACTTCATGTTCCGAGCCGAAGGAGAGCAACAGGAGAAGTGCGAGGACTCGCAGTTTGCTATGCAAAGAGTTCGTTTTCTCTGAGGAAGTTTTCATTATCCGTTGTGCCTCGGTCGAAGGTTGTAACACGATTGTGCATCTACTGTAACGCTATGTAAACAACTTCCTGCCTTCGCGCGGCCAGAAGTCGTGCGATTCAAAACAGCAATTTTTTCGACCACAGGAAATGCGCTCGCTGAGAACGTGGTTTGAATCATACGGTTGTGGCATGGATGTTCCAATTTCCCCAGTGTCGGGAATGTTTCAATTGTGTTACTCAGTGGTCGTTTGCGGGATAAATACGTTCTAAAAAGGCTTAGCTGGAGCCAGAGGGTACTGGAATGGGCGTAGTCCGGCCAGCGCCCCTATCGCCAGGACCCGCCGGGCGGATTCGCAGCCTCGCAAACAGCCTGGCCGTGCCGGCTCTGGCTTCGATCTCCGTAACGAATGCCCTCTACTTCCGGTGGTGGACCAGGCTTACGATCCGGATGCCGTTGTCGCAGACGTACTACCTGGACGCCTTCCACTCGGCGCCGTTCACCGTCTCCTTCCTGCTGTCGTTCCTGGCAGTTGCAACTGTGCTGTTTGGTGGCTTTGTGCTGATATCCAGGCGTAGCGCCGACGCCGAGGCGCGCCTGTTCCAGATTGCTGCCTCTTTGATTCTGCTTTTCTTTCTCCTCCGGGTGCCGGCCGTTCGCATGTCGCACGTTCGCATGGCGGCGGCGACAATTGGCTTGCTGGGTGTGCTTTATGTGCTGCGCCGGGCGCTTTCCGGGCTGGCGCGACCGATCGTGGCTGCGGCAGGGGCTCTGTTCTTCATACAGGCGACCTCATGTGCCTGGGCCTATTCCCGCCTGCCGTCGAACGCCAGGTTGAACAACGGTCCCACATTGTCCGAGGTCCCGGGAGTCGAGTCGAAGCCGCATATCCTTTGGATCATTTTTGACGAATTGGATTACGAACTGGCGACGGATCTTCGTCCGGCCTCGGTGAGAATGCCGAATTTCGACCGGCTGCGAGAAGAGAGTCTGTGGGCCAGCGCCGCGCATAGCCCGGCGAATTGGACCTCCATCGCCCTTCCGGCGCTCGTCAGCGGCAAGCGCTTATCCTGGGTTCGTCCTGAAGGACCAAGCGAACTCTATATCTGGGACGCCGCGAAGAAGCCGGTGCTCTGGCAGAACCAGCCGACGATTTTCTCGTATGCCAGGCAGAAAGGCCTCAACTCGGCGGTGGTGGGATGGTACCATCCCTACTGCCGCATCTTCCATTCGGACCTGGCCGGTTGCTTCTGGGCGCCGAGCGCAGACGCCACCGACACGATCCGCGAGCAATTTGTCTTCGGGCAACACGTGCGGCCCATCTGGCCTGCCAATCGGGGCGTTTCGCCCGCTGGGGAATACGAAATCGTCGCGCGCGAACACGAGAAAGAATACAGAGATACGCTGCGGCACGCCCGTTCGATTCTGACGGACAAGAAAATGAATCTGATTGTGCTGCACTGGCCGGTTCCCCATCCCCCCGCCATCTACGATCGAAACCTCGATCGGATTGTGACCAGACCCGGGTTGAATTATCTGGATAACCTCGAACTGGTGGATTTCACTTTGGGGGAGATCCGCCATACGCTCGAGCGCGAGGGCATGTGGGACAAGTTTGTGATCGTCGTAACGGGAGACCACCCATTGAGGCCCAACGTCTGGGAGAACCGCCCGACATGGACTCCCGAAGAAGCGACGTTGACTGCCCGGCGAAAGCAGCCGCGGGTTCCTCTGCTCATCAAACTGCCGCAAGTCAATCGTCCCTCGGTTTACGACTCGCCTGTCGATACCGTGCTCATTCACGATCTGACAAAGCGCTGGATCGAGGGGCAGGACCTGACGCCCGACGCCGTCACAGCTTTTCTGAATGAGAATCGGGGCCGCTTTCCGGTTGACCTGGCGCGCAAGTCGCCGGACGCTCCGACCGCGGAGCGGTTGCCTGACTGAGCTGCGACCGCCGGATTGGGCGCCTGGAAATCTTGTTCGACAGCCCTAAGAAAGCGCTCAATTCAAGTGCCCGCCGAACCGGTATCCCAGGATTGCTTTGACCAGGAGGTGGTCCGTGTTGTGGGTCACGCCGATACCCACGCCGAAATTGAACTCCCAGCGCGGCCCGAAATCCACATCCACGGCGGGCAGGATCGCGTGTTCCTGATCGTGAAGCGGGATCAGATTCTGCAGCGGTCCGACCGCACCGTAGTATTCCACGCCTCCCGCAACCATCTTCGTGATCCCATAGCTCAGTTTCACGTTGGGCTCGAAGACGTAGCCGTGCTTCTGCTCCGGGCCGTGAAACGACTTCTCGAAGGTCGGATTCACAGACCAGTAGAACCTTCCCATCTGCTTGTCGACGATGGGCCGGATCTCCCAGGTCCAGGTATCCCGGCTGTAGATCGCCCGCTGGTAGCCGAACTCGGTGGAAAGGCTCAGCCCGACCGGCAGGTGATAGCGTGAAGGAACTGCGATGCGCGGCCGGATATGGCTGCCTACAAAGTTCCAGCCGTGATGGGACTGGATGCTGCTGAACAGATAAAATCCGGTTTCGAACCACTCGCTGAACCCATGGGTCACTTCCAGCGTCTGGTGTTCCTGGTGTTGGGTGGGAAGTACGCCGTCTTCCTCGAACCGCGAGCCCTTTGCGGTGAAGTTGCTGTGCATCTCCATCATCGTGATTCCCTGCGGAACCAGCTCCGAGGCGTAGACCTGCACCTCATAGTTTCCCTGGGCCATCAAGGCGCTGCTATAAAGCCACGGAAGGGCGGCGGCCAGAATCCATGAACGCAATGTGGTGAGCCCCTTTTTTGCTCGCTGCGCGGTGCAAATGACGCTGCTCCACAATCGGCGATCCGCGAGTGCGGCGGGTTACCGATCCAAATTCGTGAGTGCTCCCCCTGGATAGGCTATCATCTGGCAGATACGATACGCTCGGAGGGCATCTTATGACCAGTCCAGGTCCGGCGGTAGAAGGCGGGCTGAGCATCAAACAGTGGAATCTTGTCACCCTGCTGTTCGGCTTCAGCATGATCAGCTATTTCGACCGCACGATCATGTCGATCGCCGGGCCGCAGATCATCCGCGATCTCGGTCTCTCTCCCACCGCCATGGGGAGCGTTTACTCGGCCTTCATCCTCGGCTATGCCCTCTTCATGCTCCCGGGCGGACATCTGACGGACCGCATCGGACCGCGGCGCACCTTGATGCTGATGGGGTTCTGGTCGGCGGCGTTCACCGGTCTCACTATCGCAGGCGGCAAGCCCGGCCTGGGCTCCTGGATCGGTGTGGCGGCAGCTTTCTTCGTGATCCGTTTCGGTCTGGGCGTAGTCACCGCTCCTCTCTATCCCGCCTGCGCCCGCATGACCGCCAACTGGATTCCCATGGTCTACCATGCGCGGGTGCAGGCGTTTATCATCGGCGGCTCCTCGTTGGGCGCGGCTATCTCGCCCGTGCTCTTTCAATTCCTTCTGCGGAGATCCAACTGGCAGACGCCATTCCTCGTGGCGGCGCTCGCCACCGCCGCGCTCGCCGCCCTGTGGTTCTGGTATGCGAGCGATGCGCCTCCCGCCGCCGGCGGCATCCAGGTCGAACGCCCCGTCCGGAGCAGCCCGGGCTGGGCGAAGCTCTTCACCAATTCCAACCTGATGCTG
>CAZMRK010000374.1:0-4328 GCA_964568355.1 uncultured Solibacteraceae bacterium
GGGAGCGATCGGCGCCTGGCGCTTCCAAGGGCAAAGAGTGGTTGCCAGCCTCGCGCTCATGATGGTGTTGTTCTTCCATGCCGCGCGCATCGCGCAAGCAGTCTTTGATCCCTACATGGGATCGCGTGCGCTGGCCGAGGCACTGGTGAAGGCGCCTCCCGGCGAGCTGATCGTGGACAACCAGTACTACACCTTCTCCTCCGTATTCTTCTACGCGAACCGCACCGCGCTGTTGCTCAACGGACGCGTCACCAATCTGGAATACGGCTCCTACGCTCCCGGCGCTCCGGACATCTTTCTGGACGATCCGAAATTCGCCCAGCTCTGGTCCCGCCCCGAGCGCTACTACCTCGTGGCCGAAGGTCCGCAACTGCCCCGCCTGGAAGCCCTGGTCGGCAAGGCCGCTTTGCACGTAGTCAAGGAAAGCGGCGGCAAGTACCTGTTCACCAACCACTGACCGTCGATTTGCGAAGAAATATACTTCAAATATCCACATCAGGAGAAATCCTGATGGCTCGCTCGTCGTGAAATGACATAGACTTACGGCCGCTTCGGAAGCCAGAAATGGAATCCGTTGTATATCTTGCGAGGGTTTTTTCAATGCGATTCCTGAAACAACGACTTCTTCGTCTATGTGCGGCAGCGGCATTCACGATCGTTGGGATGCAGATCGCTCATGCCCAATCGGCGCAGATTACCGGCAGGGTGACGGATCCAAGCGGAGCGGTCGTATCGCGCGCGGAGATCGAAGTGACGCACGTGGAGACCGGGGTGCGAAACACCTCCGTCACGAATGATTCCGGCATCTACGTCGTCCCCTTCCTCCCTCCCGGCACGTACGCGGTCAAGGTTTCTCTGACCGGATTCAAGTCCATCACCCGCTCAGCCATCCGGCTGGACGTCGATCAGGCCGCCAGGATCGATTTCAGCCTGGAAGTCGGCGATGCCTCGGAGTCGGTAACCGTGAGCGACACCGCGCCTCTCCTGCAATCCGAATCCGGCGCCCTCGGCCAGGTTGTCGGCCACAAGAAGGTCGTGGACCTGCCGCTGAACGGCCGCGACTTTACTCAGTTGGCCACCTTGACTCCGGGAGCCCTGAGCTCCAGCAGCACCTCCACGCTCGGCGGAGGGTCGCGGATCATCATCAACGGCATGCGGCCATCGAAGACGGCCTTCGTAATCGACGGCGTCAATGCGACCAACCAATGGGTGGATGGCGTGGTGACGCAGCCGGCTCCGGACGCGATCGAGGAATTCAAGGTCCAATCCAATTCGCTCAGCGCCGAATATGGACAGGGAGGCGGCGTCGTCAGCATTCAACTGCGATCCGGAACCAACGATTATCACGCTACCCTCTTCGAGTTCCTGCGCAACGACCAACTGGACGCGCGGAATTTCTTTAACCCCGCGCCCGCCCCCAAGGGCGTACTCAAGCAGAACCAGTTTGGATTTACCGCGGGAGGCCCGATCCTCCGGAACCGGACGTTCTTCTTCGGCGACTACCAGGGATTGCGCCAGCGCCGGGCCACGTTCTTCAATACCCCGGCGGGGACGGTCAAGATGCAAAATGGGGACTTCTCCGAACTGCGTACACCGATCTTCGACCCGTCCACGACGAGGCCCGATCCGGCGAACCCCTCCGCGTTCATCAAGGACCCGTTCCCCAACAATCAAATCCCGGTGGCCCGCCTTTCGAGCGCGTCGCGTTACTTCATCGAAAACAACTTCATTCTTCCGCCCAACACTCCGGAAGGAAACTATAACCGCGCCGCTCCCAGGACCTCCGACTCGGACCAGTTTGACATCCGCCTGGACCATCAACTGCGGCAGGGCACATCGTTGTTCGGATCCTACAGCTTTCAGCAGCCGACCCTGGTAACGCCCGGCCTTTTCCCGCTCTCCGGAGGAAGCAGCGACGACCCGCGCACCCAGAGAGTCAGCCTCGGCATCACGCACACATTCAGCCCGCGCCTCGTGAATGAAACGCGAGCGGGACTCACGCGCGGGCGATCGATCAACGGAGCGCAGGGCGTGGGCGAGACCAACTATACCGTCGCCTCGGGCATCGGCGGGTTCGCGGAGACAAGCGCACGATTTCCCGGCTTGCCTGGTTTTTCGATCAACGGCTACGGTGGAATCGACGCCGCGGCGTTTCGTCCGGGATTCCGCAAGAGCAACCAATACAACCTCATGGACAACCTGACCTGGGTGCGCAACGCCCACAGCATCAAAATCGGAACCGACCTTCGGTGGTTCTCCGAAACGGATGAGAACTGCGCCTACTGCCGCTCCAACTTCGTCTTCACCGGCACCTATACCTCGAATTCCTTTGCGGACTACATGCTCAGCATTCCCAATCAAGGCTTCCGGTCATTTCCCCGCGACCAGGTGGGCATCCGCCGCGAGCGCTCCGAGCATTTCTACGTGCAGGACGACTGGAAGGTGGCCCCGCGCCTCACGCTCAACCTGGGATTGCGCTACGAGCTGAACCACCCTCCCCGTCCCACGCGGCATGGATCCGCCATCTTCGATGCGGGACTGGGCAAGATTGTGGTTGGAAGCGACGGAACCGGCAAATTCGATCTCACTTCCCAGCAACTGACGCAGTTCGTCTACCCGCTCTATGCCGACATGATCGTCAGCGACGTCTCTACCGGACGCAACGACTCCATGCGCATCCTGGACAAGAACGACTGGGCGCCGCGGGTCGGGCTCGCCTGGCGGCCTGCGAGCGACTTCGTGGTCCGCGCCGGATACGGCATCTTTTATGGATTTCAGCAGGTAAACCGCACCGCCTCCACGCTAATCGCAAGTCCTCCCTTCCTGGCCGATGAGCGCTCGGTCTTCAACACCACGCCGGCCCCCACGCTCGACCTGACCAATTTCTTCAAATCCTTCACGGCTGGCGCTCCATCGCTCGAAGGCCCGTTTGCGTTCCAGGTGGAGCGGAACATGCGCACGCCCTATTTCCAGCAGTGGAACCTCATGCTCCAGAAATCGATCAATGGAGTGCTGTCCGTGGAAGGCGGATACGTGGGGAGCAAGGGCACCAAGGTGGAATACTCCCGCCCGATCAACCGGCCTCTGCCCGGCGCCGGCGCGATTCAACCCCGCCGGCCGTTCACCCGCCTGGGCGATATCTTCTCGGTCGAGAACAGCGGGTTTTCCAGCTACCACGCGCTGCAGGCGAAGTTCGAAGTCCGGTCGTGGCGCGGCCTCTCGTTCCTGGGCGCGTATGCTTTCTCGAAGTCCATGGATAACATCAGCGGCGACCCGCAGAGTGACAGCGTGCAGAACGGCCTCAGAACCGATCTCGAAAAAGCACCTTCCGATTACGATACCCCGCACCGCTTCACCTTCAGCAGCAACTACGCTCTTCCCCTCGGAAAGGGGATGCATGGCGCCGCCGGCTATGTGCTGCGAGACTGGGAGATTGCCACTATCCTCACCTTCCAGGCGGGAAATCCGTTCACACCGTCGATCTCGGTCGATTCCGCCAACGTCGGCGCAACCCTCCGGCGGCCCGACCGCATTGCCAGCGGAACGGTGCAGAACCGCTCGATCCAGCAGTATTTCGACGTCTCGGCATTTCGCGTACCGGCGTCGTTCAACTACGGCAACAGCGGCCGCAACATTCTCTATGGGCCGGGCTTCAAGAATCTGGATGCCATGGTGATGCGGAACTTTCGCTTCAACCTGCCGCGGCGCGAAGACGTAACGCTCCAGTTCCGCGCGGAGTTCTTCGATTTCACCAACACCCCGAAATTCGGCAACCCGGCGACCAACATTCAGACCAGCACCGCGGGCCGGATCCTCAGCTCCGGAGCTTCGCGCGAGATTCAGTTTAGCCTGAAACTAATGCTTTAGATTTTGCCGCTTTCAGTCTGATTTTCTGTGAGATAGACTACTTCCATGCTCCCATTGCTGCTGCTTTTGGCGGCCGCGGCGCTGCTTGCTCCCGCCGCGGAATTTCGAGCTTCGGCCGTGAAGGTCGAGATCACCCCGTCGACTTCTCAGCCGCTGCTGGGCTACGGCGCGCGCAACTCGACTGGAGTCCACGATCCCCTGTTCCACCGCATCGTCGCGATGGACGACGGTACGCTCCAGATGTTCCTGATCTCGACCGACATCGCCCTGACCTCGCCTTCCGTCTATGACGACTTCTGCCGGGAGCTGAAGCAGGAGACCGGAATCGACCGGCAGCAAGTGTGGTGGATGAGCACCCACACCCATTCCGCGCCGGAGGTGGGGCCTCCCGGCCTGCCGCAAGCCTTCATGCCGGAGCGCTACAAGCACACTTTCGACCATGCCTACCTCGATCGCGTGAA
>CAZMRK010000375.1:0-17289 GCA_964568355.1 uncultured Solibacteraceae bacterium
TGCTCTATGATTCTGTGCCGGAACTGGAGGAGCGGGAGACACGGCTGAAAGCCACCGGTTTCTTCCGCGCGTTGGGGCAGACTCTGCCCCAGGCTGCGCCGCAGGTCTCCGTACGCGAACCGGACGGCCGCGGCATCAAGCTGCTACTGGTGGATAACGACGATTGTTTTATCCACACCCTGGCCAACTATGCGCGGCAGACCGGCGCGGAGGTGGTGACGTATCGCGCCGGATTTCCACCGGAGCTGCTGCGGCAGGTAGCGCCGAACCTGATTCTGATCTCGCCCGGCCCGGGACGTCCGCAGGATTTTGCGGTGCCCGAGCTGGTAAAGCAAGCGGGGCGGTGGGGCATTCCGGTGTTCGGCGTGTGCCTGGGCCTTCAGGGGATCGTTGAGGCCTTCGGCGGCGAATTGGGCGTGCTCGACTATCCCATGCACGGCAAGCCTTCCTGGGTGACCAACCAGGGGCAGGGAGTATTCCACGGCTTACCGCAGCGCTTCCAAGTGGGGCGCTATCACTCGCTGTTTGCGCGGCGAGAGACATTTCCTGCCGTTCTGGAGGTGACCGCGGAGTCCGAAGACGGCGTGATTATGGCTGTCCGGCACCGGCAACTGCCAATCGAGGCCGTGCAGTTCCATCCCGAATCGATTCTGACGTCCAAAGGAGATAGCGGGCTGGATCTGATGCGCAACGCCGTGAAGTTGGGGCGGCCGGCGCTGGTGCGCTGACCGCCATCGTTCAGAAGGTCAATTTCAAAGCAAATTGCATGTCGCGGTTGTCCCCGTTGGTAGTGGTGATCTGTCCGACCGTAGGAGATCCGATGGCCGCGTTTGGCGCGCCGAAGAACGGTGTGTTGAACAGATTGAAAGTATCCAGCCGGAACTGCAAGTTGAACCGTTCGTGAATCCTATTGCTCTTAACGAACGAGAGATCCAGGTTCCGTTGGCCCGGGGCGTAGAGCACGCCACGAGCGACATTGCCATAGGTATTGGCCGGCGGCGCCACGAACGCTGAAGTATCGAACCACATCTTCGGGTCGGGATTGTCCAGGGTCCCGGAACCTATGCGGTTAGGCCAACTCGTCGCACCGTTGTTGACGCCCGTATTCAAAGTGACGTTGTAAGGACGTCCGGTCTGCAACGTGACGATCCCGGCCAGCGACCATCCACCCACCAAGCGTGTGATCAGTCCCTGGGAGAGATATTTCTTCCCGCTACCGAAAGGTAGCTCATACAGATAACTGGTGACGAAGCGGTGCTTGGTATCAAAGCCGGAGGGACCGCGGCCAGCGGTGATATTGGTGATGGTCTGGGGGCTGCCAGTATTACCTCCGCCACTCGCCGCCGATCCGCCATAGTCGAGCGATTTCGCCCAGGTATACGCAGCCAGAAACTGCAGACCGGAGGAAAAGTTCTTCACCAGCTTGGCTTGCAGGCTATTGTAAGTGGACGAGTTGCGCGGATCGATCTGGATGATATTGGACATGTCGGAGAGCGCCTGAAGCAGACGCCGGGATTGCAGGGTTCCGGTACCCGGCTGCACCTCGTTGGGGTTGTAAGTGAAGAGCACGTGTGTGTAGTGCGCCCCGGCATACCCAACTTCCGCCATAAGGCTGGAGTTGATCTGGCGTTCGATGTTAAAGCTCCAGGTCTGGGCAGCGGTACTCTGGTTGGCGAACGAGTGGCCCAGCACGCGGGGATTGGCCGTGTTCAATTCGGCCGTCGTGGCCGGCTTCACCGTCTGAACTGGTGGGAATGGATTGGCGATCGTCGGAACGTTTGAGTAGTCGGTGGGATTTGTGGCGATGTTGCTGATGTTCTGCGATACCGTATAAGGCACCTGCTGGCCGAGAAGGTTGGAGGCCGATGCCTGCTCCGGAAAATACGAGATGCCATAGCCGGCGCGCAAAATCGTCCTGGCATTGCCGCCCAAATCGTAAGCCAAACCGATACGCGGCCCGACGTTGCCCCAGCGAGTCTGCTTGTTGGCCGTTTCCGAAACTCCGTTTTCGCCAGCGTAGACCAGTTTCAGATTGACCAGGTCGAAATTCGTCAGACGGTTGCGGATTTCTTTGTCCGGCACGAAGATGTCATAGCGCACACCCAGGTTCAGGGTGAGCCGGGGAGCGACTTTCCAGTCATCCTGGAAGAAGAACGCATGATCCTGGTTGGTCATGTAATAGGGTTCCAGCAGGAAACCCCGTGTGGCACCATTGGTCATATACCCAATCAGTAGCGTGGCCAGCCCTGTCCCGCCTGAGTTGGTAATCGGATCGTTGGTGAAATTATTTGCAAAGGAAATGGTGCCTCGCGTATCCGTATTGGTGAATGGCGAAACCATCCGGCGGACGTAGCGATAGCCGAATTTCATGATGTGGCGGCCTCGAGTCCAGGAGAGATTGTCCTCTAACTGCCAGTGGGTTTCCCGAGGATTGGCCGGGAGGAAATTCGGTCCGCCGCTCAGGCCGGTCATATCGGTGACGTTGATATTCGGCAGTCCAGTGCTGAAACTGGAAATATTGATGCCTTGAATGCCGAGCGAAGCGGCCGAGTTATGGCCGAAGTCCGATTGCACCGTGGTGGGAATAGTGCGCGCGTAGCCGGCGCGGAATTCGTTTAGCAGGTTGGCGCGAAAGATGTGGGCTTCATTGAAGGCCAGCCCCTGGGTGGCCAGTCGCGTGTTCTGAATGCCGGCGACATAGGGGCCGAGGTCAAACTTCTGCCTGGCCGATTCGGGCGTAGGGAGGCAGCAGTTGGCCTGACCCTGGGGCGCATCCAGGTCGAACTTTTCGAAACTGTAACGGACGAATGCGGAGTCATTGTCGGAAATGCGGTGGTCGATGCGGAAATTGAAGCCTTTGTCGCTGATCGAACGGGGCACGTTCGAAGTGTAGTTATTGAAATTACCCGGACCGTTGGGCAGGGGATAGATGCTGGCGACATTCGCGCCCACAGCATTGATCCGGCCCAGAGGGATGACATTGCCTGGGAACGGATCGCGCAGGTATTGCGGGTTGCTGGTGGAGACGGCCATGGTGGGATCATAGTTTGGATTCAAGCGGGTCGTCAGGGGATCGTAGATCCGGATCAGGCTGCCTTTGGAATCGATGTACTGGCTGAAATCTCCGGTACGTGCCAGGGCTGTTGGAACGGAATTCACAAAGGTTAGCCCCTTGCGCTCCTCCAAGCCGTAGAAATCCGCGAAGAAGAATGTGTGGTTCTTGCCGTTATAGAGCTTGGGTAAGATGACCGGACCGCCCATCGAAGCTCCGAACTGATTGCGGCGGAACGGCGGCTTGGCCTGCGAACTGGAGTTAAAGTAATTGCGGGCGTCCAGTTTGTCATTGCGCAAGAACTCGAACAGGGAGCCATGAATTTCGTTAGCCCCTGAGTTCGTCGAGACCGACACGACGCCTGCCCCACGGCCGAATTCCGCGGAATATGTCCCTGTGAGGACTTTGAACTCCCGGACGGACTCCACCGAGGGCTGGACAATGACGGTATTGAAAGTGTACTCGTTGTTATCAATCCCGTCGACCAGCCATGCATTGGTGTTCGCCTGGCTACCGAGCGCGTTGAAGTTGGAGGCCGCTCGCGGATTGAACGTGCTGGCTCCAGAGAGGTTTTCTCCTTGCTGCCCCTGTGTGACACCGGGAGCCAGGTAAACCAGTTGGGCGAAGTTGCGTCCGTTGAGCGGCAGTTCGCGGACGGCGCGCTGCTCCACGACGTCGCCCACTTCAGCGCTTGTCGAGCGAACCAGAGGCGCGGCCTCGGTCACCGTGACCGTTTCACTGACCGTTCCCAAGGACAGCATGAGATCGATTCTAGCCTTCTGGTCTACCTGCAAAGTAATTCCCGAGCGGACCTCTCGTTTGAAGCCTTGTTGCTCGACACTGACTTCATAAGATCCAGGAATCAGAAAGGGTGCGTTATAGGAACCGGTGTCATCGGTCTGGTAAACCTGGCGGGTACCTTTGGTGACTTCGGTGATGACAACTTGTGCTCCGACGACAGCCGCGCCGGTATTATCATGAACCGTCCCAAGAATGGTCCCCGTGGTCACTTGAGCGCGGGAATAAGAACCCGCACCTATCGTAACAAGCAGGATGGCCCCCATCCGCTTGAGGTCGCGAGTCGACATGGACTACCCCCAAAAAGCTGCGCATCTCCCCCTAAGAACTGGATACGCAACTTTCCCGTAACAAGCTAAACAGATCTTATTATGGGAGTCAAGTGACCGAACGTTAAATTTTTTCTATTAGTGGCGCCGCTCTTTACGTGAGTTTTCTAACATAGGAAGATTGCCATCGGCCGCTGAGAAACAGGCAGGCCGGCAGTAAGAGGCGTTTGTTCCGGCGTCGCGCCGAAAGCCATCCGGCGCGGCGCGATCATTTCCTTACCACGCTTCGATTCTTTACCGATTCATCAATAGGCTCGCCAGCTTCCCAAAGAGGCGGAGCTATAAGTAGTGAGCGTCCCCTGCTCGGCATTCACCCGCAAACCCAGTACGGCCATAAACTGGCTGTCTGTGGTGAATTCGGCGATCACGCGTTTTCCCTGGAGTGCTTCAACCTGCGAGAAATCGAAATTGAGACGGCCTGCCGCCGGGACGGGAAACGTGGAGGTGCCGAGTAATTCACCCCCCTCCGAGAAAACACGCACCTGGATGTTGGCAGCGGTCAGGCTGACCAGAACCGCGGAGGATGCGACGCCGCCGGTATTGTCCACGGATAGCAAGGTCTTCTGCTCATTGACCGTGGTAAGCGGCACGAAGGCCTCCGAGTTTCCGTAATGCAGCGACACGGTGGTCGCCACCTTGCCATAGGTCCCGCTGACATAGCCGTCCTGCACAAGCAACCCCCAGCCTTCCACGACCGGGGCGTCCTGGTCCGCTACTGTCTCGACTGTATAGGAACCGTGCCCCGGGATCGTCACGATGAGCCCTGCCGCGCTACCGACGCCGACGAAGGGAAAGGCCAGGTCGCTGCCGGCGGAATCTGCAAATACCAGCCTTACTTTGGCTTCGGTGTCCTGCAGATTCATCAGCGTGATGCTGGTTTTCCAGGGGCCGCCGGCAAGGACCTCCGGGATGACGCAGTCGGCCAAAGTATCGATAGCGGCTTTCGGGGAAATCCGTCCGGCCGGGCCGGCTTCCACCCGAGCGCCGGCCAACAGCGGATAGGCCGAGAAAATTCCGGCCAGTAACACGAAAATCGAGCGTGGTTTCGACATGCAGCAAAGTCTCCCCACTGTGCTTATCGACACAAAGAAGAATTTGCCTGCTATCTTCGGGATTTCTCCAGGTGGTCGTAGACTTGACGCTTGGAAAGACCGCGGCGGCGGGCTACGGCTTTGATCGCGTCCATCCGGGGCAGACCCTGCCGAAGATAACCTTCGACGGCTTCCTCGATCGGTGTAGTATCTTCTTCTCCGCCGATGCCCTTCCCGATCAGGAGTGTGATTTCCCCTTTCACGGTGTCGCGCGAAGCCAGGGTGGCATGGACCTGGGCGGCGGTGCCGCGCAGAAACTCTTCGTGCATCTTGGTCAGTTCGCGGGCCACGACAACCGGCCGGGAACCGAGGACGGTTTGGATGTCGGCCAGCGTCTCCAGAATACGGTGCGGTGCTTCGTAGAAGATCAGGGTGGCGGGCTGATCTTTGAGGTTTTCGAGGACGCGGGAACGCTGGCCGGACCTTGGCGGCAGAAAGCCTCCGAAATAGAAAGAGTCGGTAGGAAGGCCAGAGGCGGCCAGAGCAGCCACCAGCGCCGCGGGGCCGGGGACCGGTTCCACCGCGATGCCGGCCTCCAGCGCCGCCCGCACCAGGCGATAGCCGGGGTCGGAGACAAGCGGCATACCGGCATCGGAGACCAGGGAGATGCTGGTTCCTTCGGCCAGGCGAGCGACCAGTTCCGCAGCGCGGGCCGCCTCATTGTGCTCGTGATAGCTGACCAGGGGCCGGTCGATACCGTAGTAGTCCAGCAGTTTGCGCGTCTGCCGCGTATCTTCACAGGCGATCAGGGAGCACTCACGCAGGATGCGAACCGCGCGAAAGGTGATGTCCTCCAGGTTGCCTATGGGGGTCGCCACCAGATACAGGATACCGGACACTCTTTGAGTATACGGGGGATACCGGACCGGGATGGCACGGGGGACGGGAAAGAAGCAGGTAGTTGCGAAGTTTCTATATGGCAGCAATGCCGCAAAATGCCATTTCTGGATCTTTTTTGCAGGTGATCGATTAAATTCTTAAGTCCGAAAGCGGTGAAGTTTAGGACAAAATATTTGTGGGCTGCCTTTGGGCAAGGGTCATTTCTTGCTTGTGAGTGGCCGTATCTTCAAGAATTCAGAAAGAGAGTCATTCCAGATGAAATATCCGGAAAGTCAGGGGAAATTTATGAGGAAATTCTGGAAATAAGATCATGTATTGGTATTAAACGTGCTTGGGGCGAAAGCAATTCTCCAAGGGAGCACCTCAAATAGGTGAGGCTTTCTACCGGAGGACGGATTGTGGCGCCGCGCGAAGCATTCGCTCGCCGGCTGGAGGAGTTGGAAATGGCTCCAAGACAGAATTCAGAGACAGCGTTCCCGTTTACGACCCCGGCTCGGACCGGTGGCTCGAACCGTTTTCCCCCCGGCACACAAACGACTACTCAGACGGCGTCCTGCGTGACCCATATTGGCCTTTTGAGCCGGAATGCCTTCCTGGCAGCCGGGCTCCGGGCCATCGTTACAGGAACAGAGGAGTTCTGCCTGGATGACACCCACGGCGATCTCGCCTCGCTGGCGGCATCCGGGACGTCCCCGGATATTCTATTGGTCGATGTATTGGATGGCCTTTCGCTGAGCGACTTAGTACAGATCCGTCACCTGCTACCGAAGGCCCGAATACTACTCTGGGGTTGCTGTATTTCTCCCGAGCTGGCAGCGCAGGCTATCCGCCTGGGAGCGGCGGGTGCGTTACACATGTCCGATTCCTACGTGGAGCAACTGGAGCAACTCCGCCAAACCGTGCGGGGCGAAATCTGTGTAGACCAGGAAACGGCGGCGCGCATGGTCCTGCTGCAGCAGGTCGGGCTGAGCCGGCGCGAAGGCCAGATCGTCCAACTACTGATGGCAGGGAAAAAGAATAAGGAGATTGCCTGGGATCTCCATCTGACCACTGGAACCGTGCGGGTCTACCTGCATCATATTTTCCGCAAGACGGGCAGTAAGGATCGTTGGGAGCTGGCGCTGTGGGGGCAGCGCAATCTGGTGCTGCCGGCCGGTGACACCTGGGGCCCGGAAAGCGGGAAGAATTTCGAGATGAAGTTACTGCTCGTTCCATCTTCGGCGGAGTACATCGGCCGGGCGGCTCCTCACTGCGCCAAGGCCGCTTACAAGTCGCGATAGCGAACCAGGGCAATTCCGAGATCCTCTACCGTCCGGCGGGTTTCGGGTGCGGTGAGTGCGGCGAGTTCCTCTTCGCGGCTCTCCTTCAAGCGGGTCTGCGCCCGCCGCAAGCCGTCGCGTAGATATCCTGGGTGGCACATGAACTCGGTGAGTCCCGCGGGAAGCTCGTGCAACAGTTGCACCAGCTCAGCGGTGCGGAAGCGGCCGGTAATCTGAAAACCGGCGAAGTGATCCGTGGTGCGGCAGTGATGGCGTTGGAGCACACGGTGAAAGCGGAGGCGCACCAGGCGCAAGGCGTCGCTGGTCAGACGCTTGCCCAAAGGCACGCCACCGCGCAGCGCAATGAGGGGAAAATCAAACGGACGGCGGACCCAGCGGATACCGAATTCCTCCGAGATACGGGCTACGGCGTGAAGCACGGGAGGTGCCAGATGCGTGTGCTTGTGCGTGTCCAGGTGGGTCGGCGAGATGCCTGCCTCGCGGATTCGGCGAACCTGAGCGGACAGCTCGTCGTAGACCCGCAAGCGGCCGAGCGCCAGGGCGGCCAGGAGATCGGGGACGGATGGCGGCAGGGGCCGGTGCGGCGCCAAAAGTGATCGCCCGCCGACCAGTACCAGATGGCAACCGATATCGAGAGTGGGAGTCTCGCGGGCCAGCCGCACGGCATCGTCGAAGGCGTCGCCGTTGGCCATCAAGGTTGTGGCGGTAAGGATGCCCTTGCGGTGGGCCTCTACGATTCCGGCATTGACATCGGGAGTAAACCCGAAATCATCGGCGTTGACTACCAGTTGCTTCGTGGAACTCAAAAGATCGCCAGCTTGATGCGCAGGAACTTCTTAGGATTGGCGCGCATATCCTTGGCCAGGCCCTGAAACTCGCGCATGGTGCCATTGAGCGATTCGTAGAGCTGCGGGTTTATCATCAGTTGCCCCAAAGTACCCTGGCCGGAATTGAGCTTGTCCATGGTGGTATCCAGGCGGCTCACCAGTTGGCTCAACTGCTGATGCAGGCCCTCGTCCTTGAGCAGTTTCCCGGCGGTTCCTTTTCCCGCGTTGATGTCGGCCAGAACCTTATGTAGCTCGCCGACCGACTGCCGCGCTTCTTCGTACAACTGGGGATCCTGGAGCAGCTTTCCGGCGGTTCCCTGGCCCTGCTGCAACTGTGCCAGAATGGCGTCAATCCGGCGGATCGGCGCGCGGATCTCCTGGTAGAGCGCGTCGTCGTAGATCAACCGGCTGAGCGTTCCTTTGCCCTTGCGGATATCGGTGAGCAGGTTCTGCCCCTCGGCAGCGATGCCGTTCAGGCGCGAGTAGAGCTCGTCGTCCTTAAGCAGTTTGCCGAGATTGCCTTTACCTGCTGCGACGTCGGCGAGCATGTTATCGGCACGCGTAGAGATGTTCTGGAGAGTTTGCAGGAGATTCGCGGCCCCGGCCATGAGCTCCGGTATATCCTGCGCCTGTACGCTGGGCAGTTCGCCGTCCGGCTGAATATGCTGCGGGCTCTTCCCTTTGGTGATGTTGATGAATTTGTCGCCCAACAGATTGGAGGCGCTGATCTCGGTTATGGAATCGACAGGGATGGAGGGCAGGAATTCCCGCCGTATCTCCATCTGGAATTCCACCACACGCTTGGGATTCGTGGATCCCGAGAGCCGGATCTTTTCCAAGGTGCCGATGGTAATGCCGTTGAGCCGCACGGGAGAGCTTTCGATCATGCCCGAAGCATCGTCCATGTAGGTGCGAATCACGGCCGTGCGGCGGAATAGCCCTTCCCGCGAGGTCAGCAGGAGGATCAGGACCGCCAGGATTACCATGGCGGCAAAGGCCAGAATTCCGACCCGCAACTGGGACCACTTGACTTTGCTAGCGGCTGCCATAGGTCATTGGATGCTTCACGAATTTGGACAAGTACGGATCACTGCTTGCTTCCAATTCGTCCTGATTCCCCTCAAACACCAACCGGCCTTCCCGCATCACCATGAAGCATGTCCGCAAGGGCTGGTGCTGCAAACCGTCATGCCCTGGAATCAAGTGGCCATTTTCCGGATTGTAGCGAAAATTGGCGACCAGGTTTCCGTCCTGATATCGCTGGGTCACGATCAGCGTGGTAGCGTTGCTCAAATCGCGCTCCTTCACGATCAGTGTGATGATCGTGTTGGCCGTAATCGGATCCAGGCCCGCCGTCGGCGAATCGTAGAGCAGCAGGGGCGGCCCGGTCACCACGGCCCGCGCGATCGCGACGCGCCTGCGCATCCCGCCGGAAAGCTCGCTTGGAAACTTCTCCAGGGTCCGCTCCAGTTCCACGAAGCGCAAGGCCTCTTCCACGCGCGGCCGGACTTCGCCGGATGGACAGTGAATGCACGGCTGATTCAGCAGAGGGTAGGCCACGTTTTCCTCAATGGTGAGCGAATCAAACAGTGCGCTTTCTTGAAACAGCATACCGACCTTGCTGCGAATCTCGAACAGCTCAGACTCGGTAAGCGTGGAGATATCGCGCTCAAATACATAAACCGCTCCACTTTCGGGTTTGAGCAACCCGAGGGCCGTTTTAAGCAGCACGGTCTTTCCGCTGCCGGCGGCGCCCAGGATGACGCGGGTCTCGCCCTCCGTGGCGTCGAAGGATACATCCCGCAGGGCCGGTTCGCCGTCGAAAGCGACGGTAACGTGCTCGAACCGGAGAACGGATTTCCTGGTGTCTTCCGCCATCAGCTTCCCGCCTGGCTCACAAAGATCTTGGTCAGGAAGAATGTGAGAAAGAAGATCAGTACCGAAGCGGCAACGACTGCCTGGGTGGTGGCGCGACCAACGCCCTGGGTACCTCCAGAGGTCCGCAGGCCGTAATAACAACCGATGAGCGAAATAATGATGCCGAAGACGAACGGTTTCAGCAGGCCTTGGGCTACGTCACTCCAGGCCAGAGCGCGCCACACCGAGCTCCAGTATTGCGAGCTGGTCAGATTCAGGTAGACGTAGGCGATGATGTAGCCGCCGAACATTCCTACGAAATCCGCGACGATGGTGAGCAGGGGCTGCATGGCGCATGTAGCCAGCAGGCGGGGTGTAACCAGCTTCTGAATGGGGTCGGTGCCCAGGGCCCGCATGGCATCGATTTGCTCGGTGACCTTCATGGAGCCGAGCTCGCTGGCAATACCGGAGGAATTGCGGCCGGCCACCACGAGCGCGGTCAGAACAGGACCCAGTTCGCGGACCAGAGTGATCGAAACCAGCATGCCGGTTTTGCCAACCTGACCATACTGAGCCAGAGCCTTCGACATTTGCAGCGCCATGACCGCGCCACTGAAAAACCCGGTCATAACGACAATGGGAAGGCTGCCGACACCGATAGTGTCCATCTGCAGGATCACGTCGTCCCAGTAGTGGGGACGGCGGACAATGTTCCGTAGAGCCCGACCCACCAGCAAAAAGAACTCTTGAACCGCGCTGACAGGTTCCTTCAAGAAATCCAGCAAGTCGCGTGATCCCCGTGCTTTGATGCTACCATACCGTAAAACAAACGTACGGAATTACAGGACTTACGGCCTTCGGGCTGGACCCCGAAAAGCGAAATAAAAGAGAAGGCCGGGAGGGCGCAAGCGGGCCATCCCGGCGGACAGCGTGACTACTTGGGCTTGTAGGCGATCGCGTCGATTTCGACCTTCATTTTCGGGTCGGCGAACTTCGACTCGACGGTCGTGCGGGCCGGTTTAGCGGCATCGAAAAACTCTTTGTAGACCTCGTTCATGGCCCCGAAGTCTCTCCCGTCGGAGATGAAGACCGAACACTTTACGACGTTGGCAAGTGTAGCGCCGCAGCCTTCCAGGATTCTCTGAATGTTGGTCAGCACCAGGCGTGTTTCGTGCTGGATGTCTCCATAAGACATCTGCTGCGTAGCCGGGTCGATCGGCCCCTGGCCCGACACGTAGATGAAATCGCCGGCACGTACGGCGGGACTGTAGGTACCACGCGGTGACGGTACGCCCGGCGGAGTGATTCTTTCAATCATTCCCATCTCCTTAAATTAGTGCCCTTCTGCTTCCAGGAATCGTTCCACTTCCATGGCGGCCATGCAGCCGGCGCCGGCAGCGGTAATGGCCTGACGATAGACCCGGTCCTGCACGTCTCCCGCGTGAAACACGCCCGGAATATTCGTGCGTGCCCCGCCCTTCGAGACGATGTAGCCATCCTCGTCGGTTTCGATCTGCCCGCGGAACACGGCCGTATTGGGGATATGCCCGATGGCCACGAAGAATCCATCGACGTCCTGTTCCCAGACCGCTCCGGTAGCCACGTTGCGCAGGCGCACGCTACTCACCAGCTTCTGGCTGACGTCCTTGACTTCCTCGACCACGGTATTGGTCAGAAACTTAATCTTGGGATTGCCGCGGGCGCGTTCCAGCATGATCTTCGAGGCTCGGAACTGGTCGCGACGATGCACCAAGGCCACTTCTGAGCCGAAGCGAGTGAGAAAGTTGGCTTCCTCCATGGCGGAATCTCCGCCGCCCACCACCATGATCTTCTTGCCGCGATAAAAAAAACCGTCGCAAGTGGCGCAGGAGCTCACGCCATGGCCGATGAGGCGCTGCTCGGATTCCAGACCGAGCCAGCGCGCGGAAGCGCCGGAGGCGACGATCAGCGTACGCGTCTCGATCCAATCACCCTCTACATTGAGGCGGAAGGGGCGCTTAGAGAGATCCGCATCGATCACCGCGCCGTGGAGATATTCCGCACCAAAATTCAACGCCTGCTTCTTAATATTTTCGACCAGATCCGGGCCGTTGATACCTTCTGGGAATCCGGGGAAATTTTCCACCAGCGTCGTCATGGACAACTGTCCCCCGGCCTCATGCCCGCTTACCACCAGAGGGCTGAGGTTGGCGCGGGCGGTATAGATGGCGGCCGTATTTCCGGCGCACCCGGAGCCAACAATCACCACATTTCGCATCACGAAACCTTTAAATCAGGAAGAGTTTAGTACTTCAATGTATCACAGCACCGGAAAGCCGAACTCTGTCCGGAATCGCTGCACTGCTGCAGAAAAACTACACTCTACCCAGATGCGCCAGACCTGCTGGAAGATCCATGCCGGTGGAAACACGCCGCTCCCGGCAGCAGTCTCCCGGCGGGATCGGACTGCCGTGCGGGCATTCGGTGGGATGCCCAAGGAACGTGCAGATACGGTCGGTCACTTCGGGGCTGAGGATATGCTCAAAAGTGCAGGCGTTGGATTCGACCGAAGTTTCGTCGCGGAGAGCGAGTACATCGATGAACAAGCGTTCCGCCAGACGGTGCCGGCGGATCACGCTGCGGGCCCGTTCTTCTCCCTGGCCGGTAAACTCCACCCGGGCTCCCTCCACGCGCACCAACCCGATGCGTGCCATCAGGGCCAGCAGTTTACGCTGCTGCGCTTCGGTGAAGTGCGTGGATTCGATGTGCGACGAAGCCTCCCGGGCCATCCACAACTGCTCCAGCATCTCGTCGAACGCCTGATTCTGCTCGAGGCTGAAGGCCGTGGTCTCGACGATGCGACCGTGCTCCAGGTTGATGCGCACATCGGCGCAGCGGCCCACCTCGTCGTCGTGCGTAACCATCAGAATAGTGCGCCCTTGGGCATGCAGATCGGTGAGCAGGTTCAGTACGATCTGCTCATTGGCGGCATCCAGGTTACCGGTAGGCTCATCGGCGAGAATGATCTTGGGATCATTGACCAGTGCTCGCGCGATGGAGACGCGCTGCTGCTCGCCGCCGGAAAGCTGGGAGGGCAGGTGGCGGGCGCGGTCGCCCATCCCAACGCGGTCGAGCGCCCGCCGGGCCTCGGCTTCGTCGGTCATGCTGTGGAAATACTGGGCCAGCATCACATTTTCGAGCGCAGTCAGATGCGGGATCAGGTGGAACTGCTGGAACACGAAGCCAACGGTTTCGGAGCGGAATCGCGCCAGTTCCCGGCGGTTCAAGGTCGAGGTCTCCACCTGGTTGATGCGCACCGATCCGCTGGTAGCCTGGTCCAGGCAGCCGAGGATATTGAGCAGAGTGGTCTTGCCGGATCCGGACGGTCCCATGATGGCGATCCATTCGCCGGAGGCTGCGGTGAAACAGACTTCGTCCAGCGCCTTCACCGGATTGTTGCCGGCGCCCTCATACTGCTTGCTCACTTTGTCGAGCTCGACAAAGGCCATCGATTTCACTCTCCGCGCAGGATCACGGCGGGGCGAATGCGCCAGATGCGCGCCGCCGCTACCAAGGTTGCGACCGCAGCCACAGTCAAAGTGACGGCCGCCACCGGGCCGAAAACTCCATAGTTTACGCCAACCGCATAGGCTGCCGCGCCGGGGAAGATACGGTGTCCAATCCACCAGGCCGCCAGCAGCCCCACACCATAGCCCACGATCGTAGATCCCAGGCCCAGCAGCAGCGATTCGGACAGAAACAGGGCGGCGATTTTCCGTTCCGCTGCGCCAATGGCTTTGAGAATGCCGATCTCCTTGCTGCGTTCGAGGACCAGTGCACTGAAATTGCTAGTGACGCACAGCGTGGTGATAGCCAGAATCAGCGCGGTGAGCAGAAACAACACGGCGCGTACTTTCAGAACCACGTTGGCCTCAGTTTCGGCGACGGCGTGCAATTCGCGCACATCCACATTCGGCAGAAGCCGCGCCAGCGTGCTGCGCACCTGGGCGAGGCGCTCGCCGGCGGCGCGTACCTGAATCAGGCTGGCGCGGTCCTCCAGGCCCGCCAGCCGGCCGGCGGTGGCGAAAGGCACCATGAGGCGGGCATCCTCATCGCCCCCGGTCGTGACGATGCCGCGAATGATGCAGGGGGCTCCAGCCAGACCGGCCTGTTTGCCCGGTGTCAGGTGGAAATGCGCAGCCAGGGTTGCGCCGGCCAGGCATTCTCCCTCTCCGGCGGAGCGCGAACCTTCCACCCGCCAGTAAGCTGTAAGCGGGGCGGCGTGGCCGAAATCCACACCGGCTACGACCACAGGTTCACCGTTCAGGCGCACCACCGTGTAAAGGAACGGCGCCGCTGCTGCGCCGAGACGTTCGGCTTCAGCGATTCCGGCCAGGGAGATGCTTTGGGCATCACCTTCAGGCGCCAGAATGAGATTGGCTCCCAGGCCGCGAAATTCGGCGCGCATTTTGCGCTCAATATCGGTATAGACGCTGAAAAGCGCGGTCGCCAGGGTGGCCGCTACCGCCAGTGCAGCGAACGCCAGTAGCAGACGGCGCCGCCGCAGCCGTACGGCGGCCAGCACAAAGCGCCAGAACATCAGGCGTCTCCTCTCAGCGCGATCGCCGGATCGAGCGTCAGAGACCGGCGTAGCGGCTGAGCAGCGCCGGCGATTGCGACTGCTATCGCCACAGCCACCACAAGCGGAATCAGCAGCGCCGGAGCTTCGGCCGGTGTGCCGAAAACCACTCTTCCGACCCATCCCGCCAGAGCCGAACCGGCCAGGGCGCCGAGCAACCCCCCGGCGGCGCCTTCGATCCCGACCTCGGCCGCAAGCAGCGCCGCCACCAACCAGTCGGAAGCGCCGGTTGCTTGCATGATGGCAATCTCGGAGCGCCTCTCGAGCACGGTGGTGGCCATAACGCTCCAGACGGTGAGACCCGCTGAAGCCAGAGCGGCCAGTGTGATCAAAAGCATCAGGCCGCGAATCTTGCCCAGCACCTTGCCCTCGTTGTCAGCCACACGCCAGACCGGCCTGGCGACCGCCATGGGCAACGCCTCCTGAATCTGGTGCGCGATCGAACTGACGTAGGGCGTGCAATACCAGCGATCGTACTCCGCCGGAGTCATTTTTGCCGGATCTTTGCGGGCAAAGTCATCTTCCGGCTTGGTAAGAGCCCCCACCTGGACGGCATCTGCCTGACCGGCGCGGTGAGTCAGGCGCTGTAACACTTCCAGGCGAACCAGGACACGATCTTCCTCTTCACCGCCTGTGGAGAGAATGCCAGACACGGTGAATGTTTCGCCGAACAGAGAAAGCGACGAGCCGGGTTCGAGGTGCAGGCGCCTGGCCAGCGCACCTCCAGCCAGGCACTCGCGATCCCGGTCGTTGCGGTCGCCGTCTTCCACCCACCGGCCCTGCACCCGCCAAGCGGCATTCAAAACGCGCACACCGGTCTGCTGCGTGCTGCCGTCCGGGGCGCGGTAACGGCGATGAAACCAGACGCCCTCCACGGGGACGCGGACGCCGTTTATTTCGGCGGCGGCATGCAGGCTCGGCGCGAAACCAGTGATGTTCAGCTGCCAGAAGGTTGCTTTGATTTTGGGGATCTGGGTTTCCGGAAGGTAGTCTTCTCGGCTGACCGGACGGTAGTCGATGCCGCCGATTTCCACAGGAAGCGACTGGGAGCGGGGGGTGACGAGCAGGTTCGCGCCCAGACTGCGCAGTTCCCGGTTGACACGATCGCCGATGTCCAACATGACGCCGAGCATCGCGGTCGCCACCGCCGTCCCCATTGTCACGGCAGCTACTGTCATGGCTTTGCGGCGTGGCGCGCGACGGATGGACTGACTTATGAAACGCAGAAACATTTACGGATTCGCCGTACGGAAGTAGCGTGCACCGGGTAGCAGCTTATCCGCCATTACCACCAATTGGTCGCCTTCCACGCGAGACTCAATAGGGATCGGATTACACCCGCCGGATTGGCCAATGGAGGGGACGAAGATAGCAGAGGCGCAATTCTTGCAGATCACATTCGGACCTTTCTGATAATAGCCCTGGTTGCCGCAGATCTGGCACGCGTCGAAAGCGGCCACCAATGACTGGTCCGGTTTGCGAATCACGATCATGCGCATCGTTACCCCATTCTCTTCAATAGCGAAACGGTGTAGATTGCCATCATTGACCGTGGCCACGGGGATGCGCACCGCGCCATCCACGATCGAGACCGGTGTGGCGGCAGAAAGCGCCGTTGCCGCTTGCGCATAGATAAATTCGGCGGTGATGGCCAGGATGAAGATCCCGGTAGCGGCGCAGGAAGCGGCCATCCACATCTTCTCGCGCTGGGCCGACCAACGGGCTTTGCGCAGCGCCGCTCCTTCCAGGCCCTCGGTCGCCGACACGTGCCGCTTGCGCCACTCCATCAGAACCAGGAATCCGGCCAGCGCCAGGATAATCACAAAGAAAAAGACATCGTTGCGGACGATGGGGCCGATGAGCGCCATCTCCCCGCGGCTGCTGGGCAGGATCTGGCCTTCGGATAGCTCGTGCAAGCCCGTCAAGGTCAACTGCACCACGACCACTATCAGGATGGCCGTCGTAATGCGGAAAAACTGCCCCAGGTTCACGCGGATGGTCCCGCGCACAAAGCTCACCCCGAACAGGATGGCAAGGCCCAGGCCGATCAGCCCTCCGCAAAACTCCAGCACTCCCGAGGTGTTGAATTCGACCGCGGCCAGCATGAGCACAGTCTCCACACCCTCGCGGAAGATCATCAGGAAGACAAAGAGAAAGATCCCCCAGCCGGTCCCGGAGAGTGTTGTCTCTTTTTGCAAGCGACTTTCAATCTCTCCTTTGACCTCGCGGGCGTGGCGGTTCATCCAGAGCACCATGGTCAGCACGAAAGCAGCGCTCGCCAGCAGCGTCCAGCCCTCGTAAGCTTCCTCATTCCATTGGATTTTGGAGAATAACCAAGCTACCCCGAGGCTGGCGATCACCGCGGCGAGAAATGCCCGGTACACGGCTCCCAAAAGCTCCTGGCGCTGGATTTTACGCAAGTATGCGACAGTAATGGCGATAACCAGGGCGGCTTCCACCCCCTCGCGCAGTGTGATGATAAGCGTCTGCAACATGGTTGCAACTAGGCACCATTGTAATGCATTTGCCCCGGATCTTCAGAAGAGGTATAGGCAGAGTACGCTGCGAAAACAGCGGTAGCGACCATCGCAGATAGC
>CAZMRK010000376.1:0-12030 GCA_964568355.1 uncultured Solibacteraceae bacterium
GAAGGCGCGCAGGCCGAAGTAGCGGGTCAGGAGGTAGGGCGTGACGTCGGCTTCACCGCCCATGCCCAGGCCGATCAGTGCGGCGGCGAGCGAGCCTATGAACAGAGAATTTGCGGTGGAGAGGAGAAAGACGCCCAGGGCCGCCAGGGTGAGCAGGCAGAAGGCTACGCGGGGCGCGAAGAAACGGTCGAGGAGCCAGCCGGTGACGAGGCGGCCTAGCAGGCTGGCGCCGCCCAGGACGGAAAGCGCGATGGCGGCGGAGGCGGCGGGGATGCCGCAGTCGGTGAGCAGGGCGGAGAGGTGGGTGAGTGCCCCGTTCTGGCTGATGGAGCCGAGGAACAGGACGACGACGAGGATCCAGAAGGCGCGGGAGCGGAGACCCTGGCCGAGCGAGGCTCCGGAACTGGCTGTTTCGTGGGGGCGGCGGGCGCCCGGTTTCTCGCGCACGAAGGCTCCGACGACGGGCAAGCCGATGATCAGGACCATGGAGCCTAGAAGAAGGCAGGCGGTGCGCCATCCGAAGCTTCGGATGAGGGCCTGGGCGATGGGCGGCAGGACCATGGCCCCGACGGCTCCGCCGGTCATGACGATGCCGAAAGCGGTGCCCCGGCGGCGTTCAAACCAAGTGGAGATGGAGCGGGAATAGGCCAGTTGGGCGGTGCCATTGCCCACCATGCCGAGCACGATGAAGGTGGCGTAGAGGTGCCAGATGTTCGCGGTGAGCAGCGAGAGCGAGGCGAAAGCACAGCCGAAGACGGTGAGGCAGGGCAGAATGATGCGGCGCGGGCCGTAACGATCGAGCAGGTGGCCGAGGGCGGGGGAGCAGAGGGCGACCGTCATGGCGGCGAATCCGAAAGCGGAGGAGACGGCCTGGCGGGACCAGTTGAACTGTTCGGCGAAGGGCTTCAGAAAGACGCCGAAGGTGTAGACGAACAGGGAAGCGAAGCTGACGAAGACCCCGATGCCTGAAGCGATGGCAACGCGCCAGCCGGGATAGGCGGGGGCTTCTTCGGTGAGCAGGATGGAGTGCTCCGAGTGCAATGGGATCGATGGTAACGGAGGAGGGGAGGGGCGGACAATAGTGGGAATGTACTAGTGTTCCTGAGTAGCTCCTGCATGATCCACGGGGGGACCGCCCCACAGCTTGAGACCGCAGGGGTGGAAGGTATTGTCGATGGAGTAGAGTCCGCATATTCTCGGAACTCTTGCGCGCTACTGATCGCGCGGCGCGCAAGATGCAGGTGAACTCGCCCAGCGGGGAGTGGCGGCGGTTTGGCCGGAGGAATGGAGATGGCGTCGACAGGAGTGTCGACGCGGCACGATGAATCGTGCGCTACGTTCGGTGTGATTCGGCCCTGTTGAACGAAGACGGAATGAAGGGCGCCCGCGCAGTCAGTCGGCGCGGTTAAGATGGGCGTTGACGCGAGTGCGGGAGTTCGCGCCAGGCGGTGAGCAGGGGGAAATAGAGGGCCAGGCGGATTGGCCGATTTTCCAGCTCCTGGAATAGCGCCGCGTAGTCGCTTAGTTGCGCTTGATAGCGATCCTGCTCGGCGTCCAGAAAGGCTTCGATGTTTGCTCCCTGGTGCGATCCTGTTTTGTAATCGATGATCCAGCGGGTTCCCGCTTCGTCTACAAAGGTCCGATCGATCACGCCGGCTACCAGCCGGCCGTTCACCAGGCCGGTCAGCGGATACTCGCAGCGTGCGCCGCTGTGCTCCCGGCTGAGAATCCATCTTCCGCGCGGATCGCTCAGAGTGGCGGCCAGCGCGCGCTCTACGTCCGCCGCCGCTCCGTCGAGCTCGCTCTCGGATACACCGAGCCCTGCCAGCGCCGCGCGTACCACCGCCGCGTCCCAGCGCTCCACGCCATCCCCGGCGATTTGCCGCAGCAGGCGGTGCACTACCGTGCCGACATGCCGGCGCATCTCGCCCGCCCAATCGAAGGCCGGCTCCTCGCTTTCTTCCTCGATCTGCGGCGCGATCTTCCGCCGCCACACCACTGCCGCCGGAGCGTCCGGAAGCGTCCATGTAGCCGGCAGCCGGCGGATGGCCGTTTCCCGCGGCTCGCTCCGAGCCTCTGCCGCGGCCGCCTCGGCCCGCTCCGCAAATGCCGCGGTGTAAACGTCCTCCACCACCGGCCACAGCCGCGCCAGCAGCGAGCCTGACTCGGGATTCCCCATCGTCACCACACCATCCTTTTCCCGCAGCGGGACGTCGCCCAGCAGGTGCAGCTTCCGCCGCGCTCGCGTTGCGGCGACGTAGAGCAGCCTCACTGCTTCGTGCATTTCCTTCTGCTGTTCCATCCGGCGCAGGTAGCGGCCGGTCTGATCGGATTCCATCCCCGCCGACTTGACTGGAGCCAACAGCAGCAGGCTGTCGCGCTCGCTTGTCGTGGTTTCGAGCCAGGCCAGCAGCCGCGCATCGTCCACCGGAGGAATCCGGCCCAGGCCGGGCACGATGACCGTGTCGAACTCCAGCCCCTTGGCCTTATGGATCGTCAACACCTGGAGCGATTCGTCCGCCTCCAGGTCCGGAGCCGCGAACAGCCGCTCCACGCGCTCGGCCAGCACATGCGGATCCGGCGCCTCGCCGCCTTCTTCCACCGCGTCCAGCAATTGAAAGAATCCGCGCGCATCTTCTTCATCGGTCCGGTTTCGCAGACACGCCGGACCGCCCAGCCGCACCCAGGTCCCCTCCACCCAGTTCCGCAGCGGCACGCGCCGAGTCAACTGCAGGCTCTCGGCGAGCACGCCGCGCACTCTTCGCAGGCGCGCCTGCCCGTCCGCGCTCAGCCGGCTTTCGTCCGCCATCAGCTCCCACACCGCGGCATACGGATTCGTTCCCGCCAGCGCGTCCAGGTCGGCCAGTGTCAGCCCGCACCAGGGCGCCCGCAGCACCGCCAGCCACGCCGTACGATCCCCGGCGTGCACCAGCGCGCGCGTCAGCGCCAGCAGATCCTGGATCAGGGAGCGCGCGCTCAGCTCATCGATCTCGATGGCCCGGTAGCGCAGCCCCGCCTCTTCCAGCACTCGCAGGATGCGCGGGAGGTGGGTGCGCGCCCGCGCCAGAATGGCCGTCTTTCCCCTTGGATGTTCCACGCGCGCGGCCCGCACCAGTTCCAGAACCAGGGCCGCCTCCGCCGCCGCATCCCGGCCGAACAGCGGATGCACTTCCACCGCGGCACCGCCCTCCATACCTTCGTCCGCGTGCTGGGCCACCGAGGGGCTGTAGGTCACCGCGCCGGTGGCGATCTCCTCACGCGATGGGAACACCTCCGCAAACGCCCGATTCACCCAATCCACAATCCCCGCCTGCGAGCGGAAGTTCACCGTCAACCGCAGCGGTTCGAGCGCCACCGTTCCGATCCCCTCGCGCCGCGCCCGCAGGAACAATCCCACCTCCGCCTCGCGGAACCGGTAAATCGATTGCATCGGATCGCCGACCAGAAACAGCGTGCGCCCGTCTCCCGGCTCCCAGCCCGCGGTCAACAGCCGCAGCAGCCGGTATTGGCTCAGGGACGTATCCTGGAACTCGTCGACCAGCAGATGCTGGATGCGATAATCGAGCGCCAGGGCCAGGTCGGTCGGCTGCTCTTCGGTGCCCAATGCCAGGGAGGCCCGCAGCGCCACTTCCGCAAAGTCCACCACGCCGCGCTCCGCAAAGACCACTTGCAGCTCCGCTACGGCCACGGGCAGCAGTTCGAACAGCGCCTCCATGGCCCGCCACTGCCCGGCATCATAGGACGCGTCCGGCAGCCACTTCAATTTTTTCAGCGCCTCGCGGAACTCCTCGTGCCCGCGGCAGAATTCGCCGAGCATCTCTTCATAGCGGCGCTTGGCTTCTTTCTGATCCGATGGGAATCCCGTACGTACATCCGGCCTGGCGCGCCAATCCCCGTTCGCTTTCAGCAGCAGCGCCGCGATGCCTCGCCATACCGCGACGTCCTCCGGCCGTGTTCCGGGCAACTCCGTCATTTCGTGACAGGCCGCCAGATCGCTTTCCCGCCCCGAGTCCCGCAGGTTTGCCGCGGCAAAGCGCGCGAGGTCCAGCAGGTCGTCGGTCCACTCCGCCGGCACGCTCCGGCACAGGCCGGAAAGCTCTTCGCGGATCACCGCCCGCAGCGCACTTTCCAGTTCTTCGCGAGCGGTCCCCCGCATCACGTGCCGCAGCCACTGGTCGCGGCGCGCCAGCATGCCCACCAGCAGCTCTGTCAGCGCCGGCACCTGGTTGTCCAGCCGCTCCAGCAGCACCACCAGTGGATCCGGCAGCCGCGCCACCAGGTTCCGGGCCGCCTCCCGATACAGCTCCTCCGCCTGCTCGGTGACCTGTGGCTGCGCTCCGAATCGCGAGAGCCACGGCATCTGCCGCGTGATCGAGGTGCAGAGCGCGTCAATCGTCTGGACCCGCAGGCGCGCCGGATGGTCGCGCAGATCCCAGCGCCGCTCCCGGTCGCGTTCGAGCACCGCCGCCGCCAGGTCCCACGTCAAGGCTTCGTGGGAGGAGTCCGGCCTCGCCTCGCCGGCCGCCCGCGCCAGGGCCTCCAGCACGCGGGTACGCATCTCCGCGGCAGCCTTCACCGTGAAGGTGATCGCCACCACTGCTTCGGGAGCCTCCACCAGCGCGAGCAGCTTCAGATAGCGCTGGATCAGCAGCTCCGTCTTGCCCGATCCCGCCGGCGCATCCACCAGGAAGGACTGCGCCGCATCGAGCGCGCGCTCGCGCTGGCCCGCATCCGCGGGCTGCGTCTCTTCAAAAGGCCGCGCTAATCCCAACGCCCGTCCTCCGCCACTTCCCGCACGCGGCACAGCGCCGTCAGCCGGCAGGTCTGGCAGGTCTTCAGACCGTTTTTCGGATCCACCTCCGCGCGCCCTTCGCGAAAGTCTCCAGCGAGCCTCGTCAACACGCGCCGCCACTCCGCTACCTGCTCCGCGAGCGGCGTCCCGGCGGCCTTCACCTTGGGCAGAATGCCCTCTTCCGCCGCGATCCCCCGGAAGCCCGATCCAGCGCTGCGCACCTTGGCGAACGCGGCCGCGGCGACTTCGCCCTCCTCGATCAGCGCATAGAGCGGCACTTGCGGCTCATCCGGGCGCTCGCCTTCCCAGGCCCGCTCGTCCGGATCGCCCGATTTGTAATCCAGGATCACCCGCCGCCCATCCTCCAGCTCGTCGACCCGGTCCACCTTGACCCGCACCTTGACCCCGCCGAGTTCCACTTCACGCTTCTCTTCCCGGGCCACCACGCGGAACGGCTGCCGATTGCCCTCGATCTCGAGCCATTCCAGCAGCAACGTTTCCAGGCGCGCCTGCTCCAGTTCGCGCAGCCGCGGGGACAGGCGCCGGCGGCCGCACTTCTCCGCAATGGCCGCGGCTACTGCCTCCCGCACCGCCCCGTCCCGCGCGCCGCCGCTCATCTCGCGCAGCCGCGCATGAGATTCCACCGCCGCCCACAGGCGCTCGAGCGCGATGTGCAGCAGCGTTCCGCGGAGCCGTGGGTCCAGCCCCGGCTCGGGATGCTCCAGCGGTCCCGCTCCCAGCCGCAACTCGGCGAAGGCGCGAAACGGACAGGCTGCCTGAAACTGAAACAGCCGCGCCCCACCGCGGCTCCAGGTTTCGCCAGGCACGGCCGGAGCGGCCCGATCGCTTAAGCTTTCGGTGCTTCCCGCCTGGCGCACCCGTTCCGCGAACGTCTCCGCCGGAGCCATTTCGAGCAGCTCCGCCATCACCTGCGGCAGGCGCGCTACCAGCGGGCTCGGCCGCAGATCCCGGTCGCCTTCGCGCCGCGGCCAGCTCACCACCGCCCGCGGAGCGCTGGCCAGCAGGCGCTCCGTTACCCGCCGCGCAAATGCCAGCTCGCGCTCGGCCGAGGCGTGCGGCAGTCCCAGACGCCGCTGCAACGCCAAAGGGAGAAACGGATTCGGACCCGGCGGCTCCGGCCACGCTTCGTCATGCATCCCCATGACCCATAACTCGTCGAAGCGCATGCCCGATGCCTCGAAAACGCCCAGCACCTGCACCGGAGCGTCCTGCTGCAAAGGCTGGAACTGTGTTTCGGCCGCGCGCGCCCGCAGGCGGCCCGCCGCCTGGCCCAGCGTGACCGGGCCCAGCACCCCATCCAGGCCAGCGAGGCCGGCCAGCAATTGCCGCCAGCGCTGCGCCGTCTGATATTCCACGCTGTCCAGCACCCGATCGCCCGGCCATCCGACCGCCTCCAGGAGCTCCGAAATCGCCGCCGCCCAGCGGCTCGGCCGCTGCCGCTCGGGCAGTCCGCGCCGCCGCTCGCGCCAGGCTTCCAGGCCGGCGGCGAATCGAGGACAGAAGCAGCCCTTCTGTTCCCGCGCCAGTTCGATCAGTGCCTTGATCTCGATCCCGGTATCCCCCAGCGCCGCCACCCGCGCATCCAGCAGCGCGCGCGCCGTCCACTCCGGGCTTGCACCGCGCAAGAAGGGCGACCGCAGCAGCCGGCTCGCCGTTTCCACCGGCACGGCCTCCGGGGCCATCTCCAGGATCCGCAGCGCCGTCGATATCAGCGGATACTCCACCAGCGGCACGCCGAAGGAGATGTTGTAGCAGCTTCGGCGCGGGTCCACGAACATCTCGCCCGGATACATCACCTCTCGAAAGATCCGGTCCACGACGGGCCGCACGCGCGCCAGATCCGGCACGATCACGCCGATCCGCTCCGAGCCCTGCTCCAGCAGCCGCCGCGCCCAGCGTGCCGCCGCGCGGATCTCCTCTTCGGTCCCGGCCAGGTCGGCCAGCACGGCCCGGATCCTGCCGCTGGCTCCGTCGGCCTGCTGAACCTGGCAGCCGGCGTTTCGCAAGGCTGCCCACAGATCTTTCTGCCGCGGGGTAAACTCGTCAAACCCGATCAGCAGCAGGCGGTTCGGCGCTCGCAGCGCACCGGCTCGGAAATGCGCCGCCACCGCTTCGGGGAGGCGGGCCTGGTCCAGCCAGCCCTCGCGCTCGCAGCGTGCCTGAAAGCCGGCCGCCCAGCGCAGAAAAGCCCGGGTCTCATCATTCCATTGCCATTCTTCGGCCTGGAAATCCAGCTTCCAGGATTGGGCCAGTTCCCAGGCTGCCGCGGCCTGTCGCGCGGTCGCCGCTACCTGCAGCAGCGGGTGCCCCTCCGGATCCTCCGCGATGGCCCTCTCCCAGGCGGCTCCCGCCTGCTCCGCACTCAGCAGCGCCGGCGGAGCCTGGGCTCCGCTGTACAACGCGTCCTCCCAGCAGCGCCCGACCCAGGCGCCCCAGGGGAGGATCTCCGGGGTTCGCCAGGCGTTCCAGCCGATCTCCCGCTGGCGCTCGGCGTAGGCATGGCGCAGCGACCGCGCCACGCGGTTATTCGCCGTCAGGACCACGGCGCCGGATTCCACGGCCGAGAAGACATTCGCCAGATTCATCACCAAGCTTCCAGTATCCGCCAGCGCCGGCCACGGCTGGTCCGGTTGCCGGAAGGGTGCACAAAGTTAGAATTTCACTCAATTAAGCGCTACATAATTGTCAAATATCCCAAATATTTTCCTGAATATTTGCATTGACCAGCCTTCGCCCGGATGCTATGATCCCCTGTATATTCCCCCGAATTTCGGGTGGAGGCAGGCTCATGGGACGCCATGCAATGACGACTCGAAACGCAAAAAAAAGATCGCCTGTCCCGCAGAAAATTCCCCATATCCTCGCCTCCGCCGTCCAACTACGCCTCCGATTTCACGACCAACCATGTCCGACTCGCCTCCACGCGCTGCCGGTTTGGGCAGGCAGACCGGCAGCGTCCTCACCCCTGGAGAGGCGGCCATGCAGGTAACTTTCGGCCCCGCTTTGTTTTCTCTCGATCTGCACGCCCGCCTGACTTACGCAGCCAACGGCGGCTTGCTCACCCAGGACCAGCTCGGCTTCGTGGTGCTCGCCAACCTGGCCCAGGACCGGCTGAGGGGCGGCCCGCACCATTTCGACCCGGGAACCTTCACCGAAACCGCGGCTTACATCCACCTGGAGTGGAGCCTCATCGACTCTCTCGACGACCGCTTCAGCCAGCCCGCGCTGGACGCCTTCGGGCGGCTTCTCCACCCTGTTCAGGACTTCTACATGCATTCCAACTGGGTCGAGGTACACCGCCACTCGTCCCGCATTCCGATCTGGGACATGACCGGCAGCAGTCTTCCGCCGGGCATCGAAGGAGGCTATCGCCTCACGCGCGCCAAAGGCCTGGAAGCCGTGGACGCTGGCCCGCACAGCGGACGCCTGCTCTACGAACTGGCTTACGACGCCGCGCTGCTGGCCACGCGCCGGCAATTCGCCCGCCTGGCCGGCGGATCGCTCTATCGCTGCTCCTGGCTGGCCGCCGGTCCGGTGGCCGCGGAAATCGATCGGATATCATGAATGCATGCGATTGTTGTGCTGCGCGATTCTGGCGGTTGCGCCTGCCATCGCGCAAACCTTTTCCACTTCTCCCCTCCTCGATCAGGTCGTAGAAGAGGCGATCCGCGAACATAAGATTCCCGGCGCCGTCCTGTTGATCGGCCATAACGGCGAGATCGTCCATCGCAAGGCCTACGGCAACCGCGCGCTGCTGCCGGCGCCGGAGCGCATGACCGCCGAGACGATCTTCGACCTGGCGTCTCTGACGAAAGTGGTGGCCACCACCACGTCACTGATGAAGCTCTTCGAGGAGGGCAAGTTCCGCCTCAACGATCGCGTGACGCAATATCTCCCCGAATTTCAAGGCGGAAACAGTGAGATTACCATCCGCAATTTATTGACACATTTTTCCGGCCTGCGTCCCGACGTCACACTCGAACCGGCATGGAGCGGTTATCAGACCGGCATTCATCTGGCTTTGATCGATAAACCCACCGGTCCTCCGGGTCTTCATTTCGTCTATAGCGATATCAATTTTCTGCTGCTTGGCGAACTGGTGCACCGGCTTAGCGGGGAAATGCTCTCCGATTATGCGCGGCGCCGGATCTTCGAGCCGCTGGGGATGCGCGAGACGACGTTCCAGCCGCCCGCCGCCTGGAAGACCCGCATCGCCCCCACCGAGCTGGCCGGCAAGAACGGCCCGCCGCTGCGCGGCGTGGTGCACGATGAAACCGCACGTTTCATGGGGGGCGTCGCCGGCCCCGCCGGCCGGTTTTCCACCGCCGACGACCTCTCCAAATTCTGCCAGATGCTGCTGAACAAGGGCCGGCTCGGCGGCACGCAGTTTCTCAGCCCTCTCACCATCGCCAAGTTTACTTCGCCCGAGAGCCCTCCCGACCAGCCCATTCTGCGCGGTCTTGGCTGGGACATCGATTCCCCGTTCTCCGGCAATCGCGGCGATCTTTTTCCGATCGGCTCCTACGGGCACACGGGGTTCACGGGCACTTCGCTGTGGATCGACCCTTCCTCCAATACGTACGTCATCCTGCTGACCAATAGCGTTCATCCCCATCGCGGGAAATCCATCACCGCGCTCCGCGGAAAAGTGGCCACCATCGCCGCGGCGGCATATGGCGTGGCGACGCCGGGCGTCACTGTCGCCGGCTACAACGAAACGCTCACGGGCGCCGGCATTCACCGCCCCGTTCCCCGCAATGCCGCCACCCTCACCGGCCTCGATGTGCTGGAAGCCGACCATTTCCGGCCGCTGGCGGGCAAGCGCGTCGGCCTGATCACGAACCACACCGGGGTCGACCGCCTGGGACGCCGCAACATCGACCAGATGCTCGCCGCCGGCGTGAAGCTCCAGGCGCTATTCTCGCCCGAGCACGGTTTTGCCGGAAAAGAGGATCGCGAGAACCTGGAAGACACGACCGACCCGACCACCGGGATCAAGGTGCACAGCCTTTATGGAAAGACCATGCGCCCCACCCCCGAGATGCTGCGGAATCTCGACGTGCTGGTCTTCGATATCCAGGACATTGGTGCGCGGTTCTATACCTACGTCGCCACGATGGCCTACGCCATGGAGCAGGCTGCCAAATCCGGCATCCCGTACTACGTGCTGGACCGGCCCAATCCCATCACCGGCGTGCACGTTGAAGGTCCGCTCCTCGATGCCGACAAGCTCTCTTTTGTGGGATACTCCCGCATGCCGCTGCGCCACGGCATGACCATGGGCGAACTGGCGCGGATGTTCAATACGGAAAACCACCTCGGTGCAGACCTTACCGTGATCCCGATGAAGGACTGGCAACGCGGCGACTGGTTCGATTCCACCGGCTTACCCTGGGTCGATCCGTCGCCCAATATCCGCAGCCTCACCGCCGCCATTCTTTACCCGGGGGTCGCGATGCTGGAGTATTCCAAGAATTACAGCGTCGGCCGCGGCACGGATGCTCCGTTCGAACACGTTGGGGCGGATTTCATCGACGGCCCCGAGCTTGCCACCTACCTCAACAAGCGCCTGGTGCCGGGGGTGCGCTTCTATCCCACGCGCCTTCGCCCCACCACGTCCAACTATGCAGGAAAGACCATCCCCGGCGTTCGCTTCGTGCTCACCAGCCGCGAACAGTTCTCCGCCTCGCGCCTGGGCCTGGAACTCGCCGCCGCGCTGCTCAAACTCTATCCGGCGAAAATCAAGCTGCAAGACAATGGGAAACTGATCGGAAATCAGGAGACCATGGATGCCCTGGGGCGGGGGGAGGATCCGCGCGCGATTGAGCAAAGGCAGGTAAGCGATTTGGAACCGTTTCTGAAGGTTCGGGCGAAGTATCTGATGTATTAGTACGTCGACAGGAGTGTCGACGCTGCGCGCTGAAGCGCACGCTACGACGCTTCGATTACCACGGACAGGTCCCTGCCTCCGGTGGCCTGGACCAGCCGGACCCGGAATTCATAACCGCCCAGCGCATCCCGCGTGAGCCGCCCAGCTCACGGCGGCCAGGGGTGTCAGCGAACGAAGGCCCGCCGTTCCACGCCGCCTTGCGCCCGCTCAACACCTCTTGCCGCTTGCCCGGGCTGAGCTCGTCCAGCAGCACCGTAAACGCGGCATTCGTCCATCCGAATCCCGCTTCGTTCGACCGGTACCCGAACCGGATTCCGCTGCTGACCTGGGTCGTTCGCCGGACCACATCATATTTCTCCACAATCGTACCCTGGGCCGCGTACTGCTCCCGCACCATGGAGAGAAACTTCATCGCCACCCGATCTGCCGCCTCGTGAAATCCGTACCGCCGCAAGCCCTGCACCGCAATCATTTCGAGCGGCGCCCAGGCGAAGGGAGCGTCCCACTGGTTGCCGCTCGCGAACAGGCTCGTGACAAGCCCGCCCGGGCGTTCGAACTTCGTCACATTGGCGGCGACGCGCGCGGCCTGGTCGCGGGTCGCAAATCCGGCCCATAGCGGATAGAACGTCGTCAGAAACGGATACTTGCGCAACCGCTTGTGTACGAAATCATAGTCGTAATAGAGCCCGTCTTCGGCGCTCCACAGGAGCCGGTTCACGCGCCCGGCCCGCTCGTTCGCCCGCGTCTGCCAAACCCCTGCCTCCGCTTTGCGCCCCAGAATGTTCAGGATCTCCGCGGCCTGGCTCTCCAGCAGGTAGAGCAGCGAGTTCAGGCATACCGGATTGTAATGGATAATATCAACGCTGAACGGACCGAACCGTTCGGAAGGATCGAAGCCGCTCTCCCGCATCGACCGATCGCCCTTGTAAAACAGCGGCGTGAGCTGGTCCTTGGCGCGGTCGTAATATTGGGCGACATCGTATGCGCTCACCTGGTGCGTGCGGAAATATTCCTTCACCAGCTCATAATGTGTGCGTCCCGCGGCGTCCTTTTCGGCCGCGACCACCTCGGGAGCCGGCCCTTCGCCCAGATCGAAATAGCGCGACAGACCGGTCTCCGCGACCTGATGCTGCTGGCTGGTCCAGAAGCGATAGTACTTCTCGATCTCCGGGACCGCTTCCCGCAGCCATTGCCGGTCCTTGGTCCGCTGGAAAACGCCCAGCACCATCTGGGTCAGGAACGGAGGCTGCGACCGGGTCAGGTAATATGTCCGGTTCGCGTTCAGAATCTTGCCGTACTCGCGGATCTCATAGAGGAAGTTATCGGC